>NZ_JAMYLH010000030.1:0-65649 GCF_040317925.1 Mesorhizobium sp. M1348
TTGATGCCTCGAGACTCACGGATGCTGGACTGGGAGGCGGAAGTTGCCGTTGTCATTGGTGAGCATGCTTTTGATCTGGCTGAAGAGCATGCGTTATCGGTTGCAAGTCCCTCTTGGGGAATTTGAACAGTTTCACCGGGTCGAGTCCAGTTGACGAGGACAGGCAATTGGAATATCATTCCATGAGGAATATCGTGACGAGCAACGTGACGAGCAACACGAATGGGTTCTTCAAATGAAAACTGAATGGGCTGGCGTGTTTCCAGCGGTGACGACGAAGCTGCAGCCAAATGGGGATGTTGATCTGCATGCGACCCAAGGCAGTATCGAGCGGCTGATTCAAAATGGCGTTTCGGGGATTATTGTCCTCCCGATGTTGGGTGAGAATGCTTCTCTGAAGCTGTCTGAGAAAGAGAAAGTTATTCGAGCCGCAAAGGAAGTTGTCGGCGGGCGCGTTCCGCTTCTTTCTGGTCTTGCTGAAGTTTCAACGGAAACGGCAGTCGATATGGCGCGCAAATTCCAGAGCTTTGGCGCGGAAGGATTGATGGCCTTTCCGAGCATTGCGTACAAGTCTGATGCTCGGGAGACCTCAGAGTGGTATCGCACGCTCGCCGGGGGCTGCGATCTCCCTATCATGATTTATAACAATCCGATCGCGTATGGTGTCGACGTGACGCCAGCAATCTTGCGTACTCTGGAGAATGTCGATCAGATCGTCTGCATTAAGGAGGAATCCGGCGATATCCGCCGCGTCACAGATCTCTACAACCAGCTCGGAGATCGCTTCTCTGTATTCTGCGGGGTCGACGATTTGATACTGGAGAGTCTCGCCCTAGGCGTGACGGGGTGGGTTTCAGGAATGACGAACGCGTGGCCTGAAGAATGCGTCCGCGTCTTTGAGATGGGCCGAGCCGGACAATTTGCCGAGGCGCTGCAACTGTATCGGATCATGACCCCGGCTTTTCATCTGGATACCAGCGTAAAGCTTGTTCAATACATCAAGCTCGCGGAGCATCTTGTTTACGGAGCGCCCGAATGGACGCGTGCGCCGCGCTTGCCATTGGTCGGAGAAGAGCGCGAAAGGGTGGTTTCTGTGATCAACAACACCATCGCCTCGTTGAGCAAGCGCAACTCTAGGGCCGCCTAGACGGGGCGAGAGCGAGGGAAATGCGGGACAGGGACGATCGAATGTTCGCTCACTTGGGGGGCAGAAACGTGCCTCCAGTGAGCGATATTCGCGTCGAGCCGCTTAAGCTTTGTGGCTCACCGCTTGTTTTCCATCGTCCTGCCCCCGATCTCGGCGAGCATTCAGTCGAGGTTCTACGAGAGTCTGGCATCGACCCAGATCGTATTGAAGCGTTGATTGCCAGCGGAGCGGTTCGGGTTTCTGGCTCGCCAGCAGGTCAGGAGTAGCGATGCAAAGCGATATGACGCAACAGCAGGACTTCACTCCGGTGTTGATCCTGCACGCGAGCGACAATGTCGCGATAGCGCGCCGAATGATCGCGCAAGGCATGCCGTTAGATAAATCGATAGTCGCCAAGAGTGCGATCCCAGCAGGGCACAAGGTCTCCATCAGACCGATCAAGGCCGGCGAACCGATACTACGCTACGGTCAGATAATCGGCTTTGCCACAAAAGACATAGAGCCTGGTTTGCATGTTCATCTGCAGAACATGGCGCTCGGTGATTTCGAAAAGGACTATGCTTTCGGCGCAGCGGCTCATCAGACTGATTACGTAGATACCCCGGCGACGTTTTTGGGGATCCGCCGCTCCGATGGGCGGGCTGCTACGCGAAATTACGTGGGTATTCTCAGCAGTGTGAACTGTAGCAGTCACGTCGCCAACGTGGTGGCTGAGGTGTTCAAGAAAAACCCTTTTACTGGCGCCGACCCCCTGGCTGAGTTTCCGAATGTGGATGGTGTGGTCGCGCTGACCCACAAGACGGGTTGCGGCATGACAGGCGGCGAGCCGCTGAATGTCCTGCGCCGCACGCTCGGTGGCTACGCGCGACACGCAAATTTCAGCCACGTCATCGTTCTCGGATTGGGCTGCGAGGTTAACCAGATTGGCGGTCTGCTCGAGGATCAACGTCTGGCCGGACGGGTGCGCAGCATGGATATCCAGACAATGGGCGGCGCCAGAAAAACCGTGGCAGCCGCGGTTGAGTTCGTGCGGGATGTACTCAAGGAATCCAATCAGGTTACTCGGCAACCGATTCCTGGGAACGAACTGATCATCGGGCTCCAGTGCGGGGGGTCGGACGGCCTCTCGGGAGTGACAGCGAATCCAGCCCTGGGAGCTGCGAGCGATATTCTCGTGCGGCAACGCGGCACGGTGATCCTGTCCGAAACACCTGAAACCTATGGTGCCGAGCATCTATTGACGCGACGCGCCGTTTCTCGCGAAGTGGGCGAAAAGCTGATTGTGCTCATGGATTGGTGGGACGCTTACTTCAAGCGGGAAGGTGCGATTATGAACGATAATCGTTCGCCGGGGAACATGGTCGGAGGGATAAGCACCATCATCGAAAAGTCGCTGGGCGCGATGGCCAAAGGCGGCACAACAAACTTGGTCGATGTCGTCAAATACGGCGAGACCGTTAAGGGCCCCGGCTTGGTGTTCATGGACACCCCCGGATACGACCCCGTGTCGGCGACTGGCCAGGTTGCCGGTGGCGCGAACCTCATCTGCTTCACGACGGGCCGCGGCAGCGTGTTTGGTTGCAAGCCAGCGCCGTCCATTAAGCTGGCATCCAATACGCCAATGTACGAACGCATGAAGGACGACATGGACATCAATTGTGGCGAGATCCTTAGCGGGGGCGAGAGCGTTGAGGAATGCGGCACGCGGATTTTCGATCTGATCCTGCGCGTCGCTTCAGGGGAACGCACCAAAAGCGAAGAGTTTGACTTTGGTGCGGCCGAATTTGCGCCATGGGTTCTCGGTGCCACGGTTTAGGTCTCAAGAAAGCTATAGCCATGAAAGTCGTTTACTCGGAAGGTCACCGTAGCCACGACCCGCAAACATTCATTCATCGCGGAAGGCTGGTCCAAAGCCCCGAGCGGCCCGAGCGTGCCGACATGCTACTCTCGTCGGCGATCGCTGCTGGGCACGAGGCGCTCGAGGCGAGCCGAACCAACGCCTCCATACTGACGCGCGTGCACACGGCGAGGTACCTCGACTTTCTGGAAAATGGCATTAATGAATGGCTTGCGCTGCCGCACGCCGGCCCGGAAATTGTGCCCAACACCCACCCCAACCGTTTTGCGTCACACTACGCCAGCCATATCGTTGCACGCTCTGGATTCCACCAGGCCGACACAGCGTGTCCCGTCGGGCGCGGCACTTGGGCGGCGGCGCGATCCAGTGTCGACGTCGCCGTTAACGTCGGTGATCTGATTGCGCGCGGCGAGCGCCGTGCATATGGACTTTGCCGACCGCCAGGCCATCACGCTTGCGCCGAGATGGCCTGGGGATTTTGCTACCTAAACAACGTTGCAGCCCTTGCTGAATCTCTACGGGTGAAAGGAGCCGAGCGCGTCGCAATTCTGGATGTCGATATCCACCATGGGAACGGCACTCAGCAGATCTTCTATGAGCGGCCTGACGTTTTGACGGTATCGCTCCATGCGGATCCTGATGGATTTCCAGTATTTTTTAGCGGCTATGCAGATGAAATTGGCTGCGGTGCCGGAGAAGGGTTCAATGTCAATCTTCCGCTGAAACATGGCAGTGACGATGCGGCCTTCGTCGAAGCAATTGCGGCGGGTGTGCAAAAAATTGGAGATTTCGGACCGGATGTCCTCCTCGTTGCGCTTGGCCTCGATGCCTATCGCGGCGATCCGCTCAGCGTATTTGATGTCAGCACCGATGGCTTTCGGAAGGCTGCCAAGGCCATAGGCGCCTTCGGTAGGCCTATCGCTATGCTGCAGGAAGGCGGATACCCATGCCCCGAACTAGGAGAAAATCTTGTGGCATTTCTCGGAGCTGTAGAATGAATAACTCCAAAACGCCCACCCTTGCGTTCTCAGGCAAATCGGCGGTCGTAACAGGCGGACGAGGGGCATTGTGCACCATCTCACGGCTGGGCCGGAAAGACTGCGGCTGCTCGACTGGGGCACGCTTCGATATCTCCAGCGTGAAGAGGAAATACTGATGGAGCTGCGGACAAAACGCCTGCTGCTGCGGGAATGGAAGGACGAAGACATCGAACCATTGGCTCGAATGAATGACGATCCCAGAGTTGTAAGATACATCGCAAAACTGACCGATCGGAGCGCGATTCACGCGTGGATAAATGAAGAGCGTGAGCATTTCAAAAAACACGGATATGGCCTGTGGGCACTAGAGCGTTCGGATGTTGCAGAGTTTATCGGTTTCTGCGGTCTTGTTAACATTTCCTATCGAGCGCACTTCACACCAGCTGTGGAGATCGCCTGGAGGCTTGACCCAGCCAGTTGGGGGCGAGGTTACGCAACAGAGGCAGCATCCGCCGCGCTTTCGTTTGGCTTCGAACGTCTTGGTCTGAGTGAAGTTGTTGCCAATGCAGCTGTAGAGAATCTCGCTTCAAGAGGCGTTATGGAGCGGCTTCGAATGAGCCATGCCCCACAAGACGATTTTGACCATCCACTTAAGGCCGAAGGGGACCCTTTGTTGCGTCAGGTGCTTTATCGGATAAAGGCTGGAGACTGGCTGAAACAATGACCCGTGATAACGGTCGTTCCGATTGACGAAGAGCAGATCGATATGTGCTGGCTGGTGGGATCCAAACATATACCTCCCAGCCGAAACGCCGGGGAGCTTCAGGTGACCATGTTGGATAACTCGTAGGCCCGTCGAAAAGACGATGAGGTGACCGCGGCTGCTCGGTCTCTGGGGAGTTTTGCATCATCGGCGAAGGCGACGGCGGAATTGTCAAGCTACCGAGACAAGCGCTTCACTCGGCTCCAACAGGCGGACCGTGCTACTTCGGCTGTATCGGTCTGCGTCTTTCAGGTCCACCGTGCTGGGGTGCCTGTGGGGGCAAGGCCGAGATCGGCCTTGCCCAGCTCGAAGGCTACGGTGCCGAGGTGTGCACGGCGCGCTTTTTCATGCAGCCGCTGTTCCTTCGAACCGGTGGCTTGACTCCAAGCGATCTGTGGTCGGTTGGGTGGATCTTGTCGGTGTCAGCGAAAATTCCAGATTCCCGGTCCGAGACGAGCGCGTTGTCCTCCGCGTACCGGACTGTCGCGGCTCAGAGACATCAAGCCGGCCGAACCGATCCGACGCTACGAGCGTGAGAACCCCGGCGAGATGATCCATATCGACATCAAGAAGCTCGGCCGCTTCAGCCAAGTCGGCCATCGCATCACTGGCGATCCGCAAAAGGGCAAGTCCCGTGGCGCCGGCTGGGAGTTCGTCTCCACACCTAGACGTGCACGCTGGGGAACACCCATCTCAAATACGCTTTCGATTGAGCGACCGACAAGCTCGGCCGCAAACCAGAGCAGTCAGTCCTTCACCTGCCCGTCATTGAAGCCCTGACCTTCCAATATCTGGAGCACCAGCGATCGCTAACCCGCCAGGTCATCCTGCCGGGGCGCCCTTCCAGGCTTCTTCCTTGGCCTGCGTTTCGCGGTGACCTAGGCCTGGCTGTCTCTGGTGGTGGTCGAACAGGTCAATGCCACGAGCGGCATCGACTACATGTGTCATCTCGCGCGTAACTGCGGCCAGACCCATCATCATCGTCGGTCTCGCCGTCCACGCCTTGCTCGGTCTCGCCTCGGACGGCATCGTGCGCTTCTTCCAGGAAAGGTCCCTTTCATGGCGTCGCACCTTGGCAGATTGAGCGGCGCGCCCGTGGTGCGGGGTCGAGAGCCTTGTGAGACGTTTCGGGCCGGGAACCATCCTCGACGGCCTCAGTCTCGATGTGAATCGGCGTGCAAAATTGGCTGCGACGGTCGAGAAGGCGAAGGTTTCGATACCGTCGGCTAGGGCGGAGGCCCTTTGCAGCCAACACTTGATCCGCGAGGGAGCTTGTCCTCACGTGCCTCGTCGCATAGGCGACGTCGCGGGCGAGTTGCGCCAAGCAGGTCTGATGCGCATTTGCGTGACCTTGTTGCGCGGCATCGCGATCGGAACAGACGTCGGGCCGATGGCCGTCTATCAGGGTCCGGACCACGACGGCGCCGCGCGTTGGCGCCGCTTGATGAACAACCCCTTCGGCGCAGCGAATCACCCAGTGGTAGGCGTCGCTTCCTTCGATCCGCACGCCGGTCTCATCGGAGGCGACCTTGGCCCGGCGCATCGCGGCGACGGCCTTGTCGCACTCGGCCGCACGCGCCCTGCGCACGGCGCAACATGTTCATCAGTCCGCGCTGGCTGGATGGTGCGACCGAAAAGGTTCGCGAACGCGCCTGCAGCCGCTCGTAGGACAGGGCCTGGAAAGTCTTGAGATAGGTCGCTGCGGCGTGCACGCGTCGATGATGCGATCCGGCATCCTCACTCATGGCGCGGCTGTGACCTTCATGCCCGCCTTGGCGCCGCCAGGCTTTGCCCTCTCCCGACGCGTCTTGTGATATCGCTCGAAGGAGATCGATCAACTCTTCCTTCGTTAGACGCTGCAAATCAGCGCGATCCATATCCCCCTAGATTCAGGGATTCTTGCCCCTGACAAATGCTTTGGTAATTACGTGTGGCAAGCCTGATCAGAAGTCAGTCACGGTCGTGTACGTCTCGGTCGCGCCACGATCGCGTCCTTGTCGCCGCTGAACACTCTGCTTCGACGCCGCCTGCGAGGCTTGGCAGAAGCTCATCGCCCAACCCGAAACAATCACATCAATCGGAATGCGAGAGTGGGCTCACATCTGTCGAGCTTAGACCCTTTTTATCAGACCCTTGCGAACCACGTGAAATTTGCATCGGATCTCAATGATCCGGCCTGTTGCCGCCGCGACTCATCGACCGCGCGGGTGACCTTGAATCGGAACTTCGGATCGGGGTTCTTGTAATCATGTCCGCCGATCCAACCGCTCAGCCTCACCTTAGGGAGCCACGTTTGCAAGTCCGCCATGACGCCCTTGTAACTGTGATCCGCATCGAGAAAGCCGTGATCGAGCGCAGCGTCGGGAAATTCTGAAGCCGCTTGGAGCGAGGTCATCGGCCTGATCACGGCGCGGCCGGGGAAGTGCCGTGGGGGTTTTCAGCCTGGGCGCGGTGCTCAAGGACGCGCTCAATGTTGTGCGTGGGGTGAAGGTCTCCGGTTGCGCGGTAGTGCTCCGACTGCTGATGCGCCGGCCGCCAACTATCGACCATGCACGGCGACTTCTGCCACTTTGCCTCGGGAGGGAGGCGTCGAATGATCGCGTTGCCGCGTTGCTCGAATGGTTTCACCAACCAACCTCCCATGGTCGTGGCTTGCCGTGGAAAACTACCGCGCGAACGCCGGCCGGGACGCGGCCGAGGCTCTGAACGTTCACCTTGTACGAACACAGTTGACCGGGGCAGATGTCTTGCCACAAGCGCCAATCGACTCCCCGACAGCTCTCAAGAAACGCCTGATCGCCGTCGAAAGCGAACCGCCGCATGTGGTCTGCGGGTGCGGCTGTGAACGCCTCCCACACCGCCGCCTTGATCGATTGAGGGATCGCCATGATGCTGCTTTGCAATCGCCACGGCTGGACAACGTCGCGCATGATCACCGGACCCTCGACGGCCGCCATATCAGCGAGACTGCCGATAATCGAAGTGTCCAGATCGAAAAACAGCCAGTCGCCTTGCAGCTCGGGGCGGAACAGCTCCATCTTCGCCCACCAGCCCGGCCATTCGTGCCGGAGCGGTATTAAGTCGACGCCCTGCACGTCGACGTCGGAGAAGCAACGGAACTTGGCGCGGGGCAAATGCTTGGTCACCTGGTCCAACAGACGGACAACATGGTGCGGCGCGTATTCGCCGCCGGAGCGGAGGATGCAAGCAACCGTCTTCATGCTGCCAAGCCTCCTTCGAGCGTCGTCATCTTTGATCGTTCTGCGACCGTGAGACCCGCGGTGGCGGTATTTTTCGGTGAGATGATCAAGGGACGATTTCTCCTCAGTCTGTGACGTGTTTGCGGATGACCCCGCATGTACCGTGCCAAATGAGAAAACCGTTTCAAATCAAGTGACAGATCGGGTCTGCTACGTGGCGTATCCGACACGTCGGACATCGGACAGCACCGAACGCGGTTGCACGACGCGTCAATTCCTCTTCCCCGCGGTGGAATCCTTGTTCGCCATTCCTTGGACCATGCCGGGCAATCGCTTCGGCGTGTCGTTTCAGTCGCCGCGCCCGCAAGTTTGCGATTCCTCATCTGGCACATGCTGGCGAAGGAGTAAGATTACTTCCGGATCCGCCCGGCGCTGGTGACGGCGAGGCAGCGGCAACTCGCTCTGAAGACCGGTGCACCAAGCGAGCGCGGCCTTCGCCGGCGCGGAACGGCTGTGCCTATACGTGAGGGAGCTGGAACAGCGAGAAGGCTGCAGGCGAGAAACGTGGCAAGCTGGCGATCGAATTACTCTGCCCAATTTCGGATGGTCTGGTGGGAAACGATGACTCCGCAGGTGTCAGTCATTTCCTCGATACGTGCAGGCTCAGCGTACTGAGATCGCGCCAGAGCGCATGGCCAATCACTTCGGCGGGAAAGCGACGGTTGCGATACAGGGAATCACGGGCGAGCTTGGTCATGCCGTCTGTTCGCACGTCTTCCCAAGGCAAGCCTCGATATGCCGAGCACCTTTGTGTCCAAATTCAACCGCAGGTTTTGATGCCGGCTGGATGAATACCAGAGGACATACACAAAATATATTATGAAATATAGTTAGTACTTGCACATCCTTTCCTAGATAGTCGTGCAGGGCGGTCGCCAACGGTGCGCCGTCTGCGAAATTGCGAGCATGTTACTATTCTGAAGGCGCCGTCATAATGGCCAACCTTGTTCAACATCCACCGAGATTCGCCGCTAGCATGACTTCAGGGCAAAATCTCATCTCATCATCAGAACTTTTGGAATTACTAGGCATTTGGAGGCAAAAGTGAGCAACTCGTATACTCGGTCCGAAGCTCTCATCGGGAAAGCACGTGCTGTTATCCCAGGAGGTGTTTCGAGCGGAAATCGAGCAAATTGGACTCCTTTCCCTCTCTACTACGCTCGAGGCGATGGTGCTCGAGTGTGGGATGTAGATGGCAACGAATACATTGATTACGTGTTGGGCAGGGGACCACTGATCCTTGGGCACGGAGAACCCGACGTCATAGACGCAGTATACCGGCAGCTTAAAGCTGGCCAATTTTTCGCGGGCCAGACAGAGGCAGAGATAGAACTTGCGGATCTAATTTGCGCATTTGTGGGCAATGCCGAAATGGTCCGGTTCTGCAATTCTGGCTCGGAGGCAGTACATGCGTGTATTCGTCTAGCTAGATCAGCAACTGGTCGAGAGAAAATCATTAGATTCACCGGCCACTACCATGGATGGTACGACGGCATTGCCTGGGGATTTTCGGGCGTAAGCGCCAACTCTGACGGTTCATCTTCGCCCGTGCCGATGTCGCTCGGCCAACCCTCCTCTGATGTCTCAAATATAGTCGCAGTTGAGTGGAATGACCCGGAAGCAGTCATAAATGCCTTTAAAAAATGTCGTGGAGAAATCGCGGCAATCATTACCGAGCCGATTATGTTCAATGGCTTTTGGAGCAATATCCAACCGTTCGAAGGGTTTCTCAGATTTCTTCGGGAACAATGCGACGCCAACGGCGCGCTGTTGGTTTTCGACGAGGTCCAAACCGGCTTTCGAATTTCGCTCGGAGGAGCTGTAGAGCACTTCGGCGTCGCCGCAGATCTAAGCGCTTTTGCAAAGGCATTGAGCGGTGGCGTCTGTCTCGCTGCCTTTGCTGGCCGTAAGGAGGTTATGAAGCGCCTCGTTGAAACCAATACCGTGCATGCAGGAACCTATAATGCCTACCCGCCCGCCGTCGTCGGAGCGTTGAAGCATCTGACGCTCCTAGCGGCAAGTTCAGGCGCAAAGCTTCAGCATATACATCACTATGCAGCGTTGCTTGAACAGGGTCTTAGAGATCTAGGAAGGCAAACTCAGTTACCTTTTCTTGTTCGAGCGAGCCCAGGCGCAGTCACGACAGCCTTCAGAGCTGCACCCACGCAAGTCATCAACCATCGCTCGGCAGCCGAAGGTTTGGATTTTAGCCTCCAGCGCGCATGGCACCTCGCATTGCAGGAGCGAGGCGTACGGATCACGCCAGAAGGCCTCTGGTACGTGTCCGCAGCGCACTCCGCTAACGACATAGCAATCACTGTCGATGCTGCGCGGGGTGCGCTTCAAACCCTCTCGTCACAATAACTCAGGGAGATGGACTATGTCCGCACGATACAACAGTGTCGCTCGCCTTGTTTCTCCGCGCCGCTTTATCCTTGCGTGCGATGCAGTGAGCGAGGAACTTCCTCCAGATTTGGTACGAATCAGAATCGAATTCTGCGGGGTCTGCGGGACAGATAGATCGTTCTATCTGGGCCACCGCGATGAGGGCTATCCGATCAGTCTCGGTCACGAGCACTGCGGCACTATTGTCGTAGTCGGAGACCATGTCACGACCTATCAGGTTGGAGATTTTGTAGCGATTGATCCGAATTTTCGATGCGGTTCCTGCCTTTATTGCAGGATAGGCGCTGGCCATCTGTGTGAGAGTTCGACGATTAATTGGTATTCGAATCGAGGGTATGCCAAGTTCATCGACATAAAAGCCTCGTATCTTCTTAAACTTCCGGAATACAGATCCCGCCATTTAGGCGCATTGGTCGAGCCATTATCCGTTGCGATTAATGCGACAGACATCTCTAAATGCACGCTAGCTGAGGAGCCTACGCTTGTCCTTGGCGCCGGCGGCATCGGAACGTTGCTGATCTTCAATCTCCTTGAGGCGCAAGATGGCGAAATTTGGATCTATGACAATGCGCGCCACAAGACGGCCGCCTTAAAAGATCTCTACCCGAGCCGGATTAAGATATTGGATAGCGCCGATGACCGTGTATTCAGCGTAGTTTTCGAAGCAACCGGCAGCTCTGACGGCTTCCTTCACGGGTGCGCTCGGCTAGCGAAGCTCGGCAGGCTGGTTGTCGTGAGTAGGTACCATTCCGATGAGCCTGCTATTCCCGATAGATTCCCATGGAAGCAGCCTAACATTTACTTCGTTCATCTGAATGGAAATGGTGGTTCCTTCCTCAAAGCAGCCGCTTTGATCAAAAAGAGCTGGAAGCCCGGTCACGACCACCTTCTCAGCTTCCATCCACTCAGCAATATTGACAGGGTGTTTGCTGAATACGGATCTATCCGTGCAAATAAGAAGATAATTGCAATGGAATGAATAGTGTACGGCCTGATGCGGAAGCTGCAAGCGCGCACAGGCGCATTATTTTCTGATCGGGTCAGATCACTGCGCGACTATTAACATTGAGTCTCGGGCGCGAGCTGAGTTGGCCGAATCTGAAGCGTGATGATCACGAGGCGCAAAAACGCTTCGCCGACGCCAGCGCGTCATCGAGAAGCGATCGAACGGGAACGCCTTGCCAGCAGGGCTTCGCCATGGCGATGTAAGATATCCGTCACCTCCAGCCTCGTCGCGGAACCGCCTCAACTCGACGGAACCACCTCAACGTTCAGCCGGTCGAGCGGGCTTGTCGTGCGCCGGAAGGGCCGTGAGACCTTGGTGTACCGGCAGGTGGGTGTGGGAGAGCAGCACCAGGAATGCGGATGTCGATACCTTTCTCCAGCAATGGGGGGCAAAGGACTGCCTGAGCGTGCACCATCCCGATCTTGTCGATGTTAGACGTCGATCAGGCCGCTGCGGTCTGGATTGGAAGCAGCCATCCCGTGCGCCTGCCAGCTGACGATGGGCGCGCAGGATGCGCAGAAGCTCCTCCGATGCATGAGGTAGTACTCTCCCGCCCTTGCCGTGGCGAATCTGGATAACGCCGCGCTGGCCGTCGATGTCGGCAACATTGAGGCCGACGACATCGGAAAGACGCAGGCCCGTCGCATAGGCTGTCGTCAAGGCGCTGGGCGCCTCGAGGCTGGGCACCGCCTCGAGAAACGGGACGATCTCGTCGGCACAAAGCAAGGCAGCTTGCGCGGCGTGCGCGCATAGGCCATGCGCTCCGAAATCTGGGCATGGCCCAGCGTCACGCTGGACAAAACCATAGCGCGCACACTGTCTGGTTCAGCGCCAGCCAGGAAAACCCGTCGACGCCAGATGCACCTGGAATCCCTAAGCTCAGCCGGCCCCGGCGAGTGGCCGCAATTGCGGGCGAACTTCGCCACCGCGTGGACATCGGATCGTTGCGTGACCGGCGACAGATTGCGGACCGTGCGTCGGCGCAAGGAGCTCATCTAGCCATTGTTGGCTCCCGTTCTCGATATCGCGCTTGAATAGGAGCATTCCTTCAAAACAGCAGCCTTACCCGCAATTCGGCCCACCAACTGGCGCATCAGCGGATTAGTTCAATCAAAACCTGATATTGGAAGGAAACGCCAGACAACCCGGCCGTTTCCTGCAATCCGAGTTCCAAAAAAAATCCGCTGATTCTTTCGGCATATCAGCAACTTGCGAATTCGGTGCCGCAACGAACATCAGATGACAACGAATGGCTGCGCTTGGTTCATCTGCGCCTTTGCATGCCTTCGGTTGCTAAAGAAGGCAGCGTCCTGGTTAGAACGGCCGGTCGACACTCCTTCGCCTGAGCCGTGAGAACTCGAGATGGTCCAAGGGACTATCTTTCTGCTGCGAATGCGTGTCCCTCTGCGATGGGTACTGTTCATTGGAACGGCAATAGAGCTTTTCGTCTGTCTTTACGACCTCGTAAGCCTCCGCGGGAAACATATAGGCAAGCAAAAGCTGACTCATTGCTCCGACGTCGAAGGAGGTTCTCTGCCAACTCGCGCCCGGGCTGTCCACCAAATAGGTGCCGTCCTGCCGATCCGAGATGGTCTGGAAGTTCGCCTGGGATCGTCCCAGCTTGATTTCGCAGGCCGTACCAAACACAGCATCTTCTGCTCTCCCGCGGTGCTTGGAGTCCCACTTCTGAATCTCGTAGCTTCGCGCCACGGGATGTTAACTGTTATGCCAACAAAGCTCAGATCTGTTGCATTCCAATGCATTCAACAAAGGAAGCCAAGTGACCATCGTCGCGAATTGGATATCGGGGTTGTGACGAATTGATGACCGTATTGTTCGTATGTTGCAAGGGGGCCTTAATAATTGTTAACTGTAGTTTTATGAAAAGCGGGTTATGTTTCAACAAAACTGCGTCATAATCGCTTTCTAGATTTCGATTTGCCTGAAGGGCTCACAGCGCGGGATTAGGATTGGCGCGTGCGCCTGCCACTTGATGATGCGGTTGAGGTCAACGGGGAAATCCGACGGTGGTGGCCAGGTGCCTTTGGGTATCGGGGTCGGCAAGCCTTGCGGTCCTGCCGCAAATCCCCGTTGACCGGCTGGAGAGTCCGAGGAGATTCGTCCGCTGTACAGTCTTGTCTGCCGCCGAGGAGACCGGGTTCGTCGCCGGATCGAGGCTAGTACCTCGTCTGATCAGGCCGGCAGGCTCGCGCATCTGCCCGCCGCTGCTGGTGAGAAATGGCGGAGCGCTTAATTCGTCACCGCCGCTTCGCGGCGCAAATAAGGAGGTGTCATGACGACGGGGGACGGCAAACGGAACGGCAGGCGAGGAGATGGGACTTCCGCCTACAGCACTGCCACGCGCGAACGGCGGAGACAACACTATGGCAGTCATTCCTCGTGACAAGGCCGATTCGACCTACCGCCAATTGAAGGGGCTCGTCCTTAATTATCGGTTCCGACCCGGTGAGCCGCTAAGCCCTATCAGCATTGCCGATCGCCTGCAGGTTAGCGCGACGCCGGTGCGAGAAGCATTGGCGCGTCTTCACGGCGAAGATCTCGTTGGGTTAGTGCCAAATCGCGGGTACTTCGCAAAGACACTCAATGCCAAAAGCATGAGAGATCATTATGAATTCGCGTTCCAGATTGCGATTTACGCTATTGAACGTGGATATAGCCAACTTGGCATAGGCAAGACAGCATTGCTGGAAAAGACAGGCGTAAGCCGCGAGGGCGACGTCAAAAATATGATAGAAGAGTCTGTTGAATCGCAGGTTAAATTGATCGAGGAACTCTATATATGCATTGCAGCTCTCGCCGGCAGTCAGGTCATGGTTGATTCCATCCGCAAGTTCAACGACCAGACGCGTTTTGTGCGATTAATTGATTTGGAGATGAAGAGCAACTTTCATGAAATCACTGCAGACATGTCTGCCCTCGTCAGTACATTGGAGCGCCAAGATGTGACGGCTGCAGTCGCCAATCTGCGGCGTCAGCGCGATAGGAAACTTGCTCGGATGAATGAGCTTGTTACCGAGGGTATTGCTCGCTCTCTGAAGGAATTATCAGGCGAATAGTACTCAGAGCACGGAAGGAACCACAATCGCCGGCGCATCGCGGTGGCCATTGCATAGGTTGTGGCCGCCTATGCTCGCCAGCGAGTCTGCTCATTTTGCAACGATGCATCGTTTCCAAGCAACATCTAGTGGGCGGGCCTAGGCGCTGGGTAGGGGAGGTGCCGTACTGACTCGCGGCCAATCAGTCCTTGCTCAGCAGACGGTTGCCGCCAATCTGGGCGATCTCGCAGCGGCCAAAGCGCCGCAAGATCGTCTGCTGCGATGGAGATCAACCGCGCAATTTCCGGAATCCTTCCTGCATTCAACCGAATGGTTGGCCCGGCGATACTCACCGTGTCGACTGCTCGTCTGGCGTTTGGGCGCATCGCTACAGCTACGGATGCACACCAGGTTCGGCTTCTTCTACCGCCAAGGGCCAGCCCTGTTCTCTCGTCCTTTGGAGTTTGCGTATAACATCCCTACGAGAACGAAATTATTATTAGTATTGGCATCAGTTGTCAATCGACTTTTGTTGTGTATTCTGTAATATATATCATCAAAAGATAGAAATACTGGAGAATAAACCTAACGTGCGGAGTGCCATGAAGATGGATATTAGCTTCTACCCGTGGCTGAGCCCAATGCAATTGTAAGGTAGTGAGCCGATCGCCACGTTACGCACTGCGGAAGAGTAACTGCGATGGTATAAGGACGTCCCTTTACGATCTGGTATTGTCCCGGCCGCAACATGAGTAGTGAATGTGTCTATGGTTCTGCACGCTCACGTTCCCTAGCTTCCTTTATCAAATCTGCAAGGCATCGAGCTGTGGAATCGGATGCATGCAGGCGCATACGATACGATCGAAGCAGCGAGTGTCGGCTCCACGCTGCGCGCTCAATGACGATCTGGCTGTCGATAATTCGCGCATGAGGGCGACAGTGACCGTCCAGTTTACGAAACTGTAGCAACAAATTAATCAAAACATCACCCCCATTTTCCGATTGATAGGCCACACTGCTATCCATTGGACGTAACGGCGAGAGTCGCCATTTAGGATGGAGGTTGCTATCATGGCAATTGTTAGCCACAGGCGTACATTCCTGCCTTCGCGCGAAAAGCCAGCCCAGCAATATCCTGAATGCGGCAAAGACCATAGTGACAGGACAATGGTGATGCTTGAGCGGGCCAAGGCCATCATCCGGCAGGAGGCTGCCGCGCTGGAGACTCTTTCAAACAGGATCGACGAGCATATCTGTATGCTCGCGGATTACATTCTTTCCTCAAGTGGCATAGTGGTCGTGTGTGGTATCGGCAAGTCGCGACTGGTTGGAGAAAGGATCTCTGCAATTCTCACATCGACTGGCACTCGATCGATCACGCTCGACCCGGTCGACGCCTTGCATGGGGATATTGGGCGCGTGCGTGCCGGGGATGTCATTATTGCGCTCTCCAATTCTGGTGAGACTGCTGAGCTTATGCAGTTCATCCGTGCCGTCCGTCAGCTTCCTGTCATGGTTGCCGCGATCACGGGACGCGCCAACGCCTCACTGGCGCAGTCTGCCGATGTGGTGGTCGACATTGGACAGATGCAGGAAGCGTGCGCACTTGGTCTTGCTCCGACCACCTCGACTATTGCTATGGCGGCGGTGGGGGATGCCCTAGCACTTGTCCTGCACGAGCGGCGCGGGTTCACGCGTCAGGATTTCGCTCGTCTTCACCCCGGTGGAAGTCTCGGACGGGAACTGATGCGAGTACGCGACCTGATGTGGCCGCTTGAAGCGATTCCTGTGTTCCGGCCAGATACGCCATTGTCGCTGGCGCTCTTGTCGATGTGCCGCGCCCCCCGAAAGCTAGGCATCGGCGCAGTGCTCTGCGAGCGTAGCAAGGTGGTCGGGATCTTGATGGGAGAGTCCATCGGCCGATTACTCGACCGCGGCGCAACCCCCGACCTGAATGAACCAGTGGAGCGGCACATGCAGCCGCCGCTCACCGCAATTTCCGGGCACGCATTTCTCGATCAAGCCGCGGAACTCTTCCGTCAGCACGAAAGCGATCTGATACCGGTGCACGATGACCAGGAAAGGTTCGTCGGCCTGATATCCCGCCGGGACGTCCTGAAACCACCCTGAGTGATGAAAAGTTATGCAAGTGGCGATCCATTCGAGGGACGGTCTCACAACGGCTCTCTTGGCGGCAGTGCAGATCACAGCAGGGCTTCGATGATGCGCGCCTTAGCGGATGACTTCGAGATCGTCTACCGGTCCGAGCGGCCACAAGATGTCTACTGCTACACGCCGGGCATTGTTGTGACGGCGAGCCGGAGAGTGGTAGCCACCTTTGATCTAGGCGGTGCCGGGGTCAAGGATCTCCTCGGGCCGAAGGGATCTCGCGCGGGAGGTACGCGATTCGGAATGGGCAAGGTCTATGTGTCCGACGATGGGGGCTGTTCCTGGGCTGACCGAAACACGTTTCCATTCTGGCATGCCCGGCCATTTATCGCTGGCCGGCGGCTCTACATCCTGGGTCATGCCGGCGACCTCATGATCATGGCTTCGGACGATGACGGGGAGACGTGGAGCGCGCCGGTCGCGCTAACCTCGAATATGAAATGGCACGGGTCGTCCTGCAACGTGCATCACGCCAATGGGTACCTCTACCTCGCCTTGGACGAACGGCGCGATGTTGCAATCGAGGGATGGAATACAGCCGGTTTGGCACCGCGGGTGTTGCGCGCGAGAATTGACCACGATCTTCTTGACCCTAAGAACTGGAGTATCTCAGAGTCCCTTGCGTTCAACGAGATAGTCTCATCAAGCGATTTCGATCTCTTTGGTATACCGTTCTATAACACGCCTCTACGAGCTCCGGCCGAGCTCGGATCGGGACGTCTGTGCGCACCGATGGGCTGGCTTGAACCGAATATCGTCCGGTTTTACGATCCCGCACATCTGTGGCACGATCCGTGCGGGCGGACGTTGCACGTCTTCTTGCGCACGAATACCGGTGGAACGGGCTATGCTGCCATGATCAAGGTCATCGAGCAGAATGATGGTCGTCTGACCACGGCATTAGAAACCATGCCGTCGGGGAAAAGGGCTCTCTTCATTCCATTTCCGGGAGGCCATCTGAAATTCTTTTTACTTTATGATGACAAGACGCGGCTCTACTGGTTGCTGAGTTCACAAGCGACCGACTCTATGGTGCGCCTTACGCACATGTCGGAGGCGCGGTACAATTTGCCGAATAATGAGCGCCATAGGCTGCAACTTCACTTCTCTAGAAACTGCATCGATTGGTGCTTTGCTGGACTTGTCGCCGCAGGTCAGACCGAGCGTCACGCACGGAACTATGCGAGCATGGCGGTCGACCGCGATGATCTTCTCGTGCTGTGCCGGTCAGGGGATGACGAGGGGAGGGATCCTCAATATACGAACCTGATCACATTCCATCGCGTCAAGGAATTCCGCAACCTCGTCTATTGATCTTTTGGATTTCTGAGAGTGGGGAAAACATGCCCAGAACGTCGAGTCCAGTCGCTATCATCATTCCCGCCCGCTACGGCTCGAGCCGATTCCCCGGCAAGCCGCTCGCGATGATCAATGGCCGGACGATGATCAATCGTGTCTGGTCTTTGGCCTGTGCCGTAGCTGACGTAGATGTCGTCTGCGTTGCCACTGACGATGAGCGCATCGCCGAGCACGTTCGAAGCTTTAGTGGTCACGTGGTGATAACCCCGAGCGACTGCACAAACGGCACCGAGCGGGTGCTGACAGCAGCCGAGATGCTCGCAACGACGCCTGCCGTCGTGGTGAATCTCCAGGGTGACGCAGTCCTCACGCCGCCCTGGGTCATTGCCGCTCTGATTGACGAGATGCGCCGGGACCTCACGGTGGAGATCGCTACTGCCGCGGTCCGGATGGACAAGCGCACTTATGACGCTTTGCGCACGGCTAAAGGGCACGGCGAGGTCGGAGGCACAACAGTGACTTTTGACCGGCGCGGCAACGCCCTCTATTTCTCGAAATCCATCATCCCGTTCGTGCGCAAAGATGGTCAAGGTAATGATGCGGATCCGTTTCCTGTCTTTCGTCATATAGGGCTCTACGCGTATCGCTACGAAACCCTGTGCCAGTATATCAGTTTAGAATCCGGTCCCCTCGAGCGTTCTGAGAAACTTGAGCAATTGCGCGCGCTCGAGCATGGAATCCCTGTCCGCGTGGTCGAAGTCGACTATGGCGGCCGGACTCACTGGGCTATCGACAGCCCAGATGATTTGAAGCGCGTTGAGGCTATCATCGGCGAAGAGGGCGATCTCGTCCCGGATTAAGGCAGACCGCCAGCCCGATAGACGGTATGATCTGCAATACAAAGCGGCCATTATCCATGAAGCTTCTCCTCAGCCGTCACGGCAACACGTTTGACCCCGGCGATAAGGTCGTTTGGGTCGGCCGCAGAACCGACCTCCCGCTTACAGGAGAGGGCTGCCGCCAGGCTCAACATCTCGGAAACACTCTGTGCCAGTCGGATATTAGGCTCGGTGGACTCTATTGTGGACCGCTGCGGCGCACGCGTGAGCATGCCGAGATCGTCGCGGAGCGGATCGGCGGTACGCCTCTGCCGATTATCGATTCGCGCTTAACCGAGATCGACTATGGTGCATGGGAGGGTTTGAGTAGTCAGGAGATCATAGCAAAATTCGGGAGGGAGGAGTTGGAGACGTGGGAACGCTGCAGCGCGTGGCCCCGGTCGCCTGGTTGGAACCCTTCCGAGGCCACCTTGGCGCATGGTGTGACGACATTTGTGGAACACCTCGCCCGGACGCAGGGCGAGGACAGTGCGGTGCTAGCCGTGACCAGCAACGGCGTGCTACGGTATTTCCTGCGGCTTGCCGACAATAGGCTCAAGGTAAAGATGGGGGGTCGGAGTGGCAAGGTCGCCACAGGTAATATCTGCATTCTTGAGGTCCGGAAAGGAAATTGCCAAGTCCACGCCTGGAACATTGCACCAGATCAGGATTGTTTGTCACACCTATTAAGTAGCAATTGGTTTCGCAATGGCCTTCGCTGCTGAGAGAATCATTCCATGCATCCCGCCGACCAGAAGCCGCAAGTAGCCGATCGATTACGATGAGATCCGGCAAGCTCAAGGACGCCGTCGGATCGCGATCCGTTACGACCGATGCGCCGATGTTTCTCTGCCATCTGAAGCTCCCGGTCCCTTACCGGGTCAGAGAGATTTCGCCTTTGGCTGGTCGTCGCCCCTAGGAGACCTGTGCGCGGGAAGCATTTTGCATTGATTTTGTTTGATCTTTTCCGCTTCCGGGGTAAAGGGTGCAAAGATATCAGCGCCGACGTCGTCGGCTGTGTCTTCTGACGCTCTCGTGTGAGCGTCAGGGGTGTTTTTGCCCGCTATCCAGCCATAGCGATGACCTTCAAACTGCGTTTCATATTGTAGGCGATGGCAGTGAGGCGAATTTGAACGCCTGCCTTTGCAAGCTCCTCGCCATCGCATCCGGCGAACGCCGTAGCTTCGTTTCCACGTGCCAAAGATCTTCTCGATCCGGCCACGAATGCGATGGATCGTTGGTGCTAGGCCTCAAGGCGTGCCAGTGTTTCGGCTTCGCCCCGTCCCCACATGCCGGTGGCGACGATGCGTGGCGTTCCACCCTTGGCACGCACCGCGGCGCCGAAATGATTGCCGCGATAGGCACTATCGGCAAACACCTGGCCGGGATTGTCAGGCAGAGCATCGGGACCGGCCTTGCCGTCGTTGATGTTGGAGGGTGTGACGGCGATCTCCTCGACCAGAGCTGTATCGGCGTCGGCACCGACATGGGCCTTGAAGCATGAACCGCTGGTCGGCCCTTATGCGCTTGACCCAATGGCCCTCTTCGTCATCCTCACTGGCCGAGGCGATGATCGTCGCATCGACAAGCGTACCGGTCTTCACCTGAATCGCTTTGGCCTTGAGCTGGCCGGTGATCTCGTCGAACAGCGTCTTGTCCAGACCATGGGCCACAAGGGCCGTTCGAAAACGCACGAAACCCGTTCGCTCAGGTGTCGGCTCTTAAGCCGAAAACCCGCAGAACCGTCGGAACGATCCTCTGTCGTCCAACGCCTCGGCAAGCTTGACGTCGGACAAGTCGTACCAGATCGACAGCAGCATGGCCTTGAACAAGGCCGCTGGCGGCCAGGCAGGCTCGCCCTTCGAAGAGCAGGAAATCACACAAAGGGCCTGATCGATCGGCACTGAGTCAATCAGTCTGACAAGCGCATCCAAAGACGAATGCTGGCCGCGATCAACGGGAAAACCAAACTTCTCCTGTTCCTTTCTTCTGATGGTCCTTTGACAACGCCATCTTGGCACATCGCGATGCCGCTGGGTCGGGGCCGTCCACACTGGGGTATGCGCCCGGGTGCGGCGGCGAGCATGCCGAACGCTTCCTTCAAGGCTTCGCCGGACAGTTCCTGCAGGTTGACGCCTACGAGGGCTATGACCGGCTGACACGCCTGGAGCGGCCACAAGGACCTGGATGCTCGTCCATTGCTGGAGCCACCTGCGCCGACATTTTGTGAAGCTGGCGCGCAACACCAAGTCCCCGATCGCCGAAGCCGCCGTGCGCCAGATCGCCACGCTCTACGCCGTCGAGGCGACGGTGCGCGGCATGACGCGACAAGCTCGGCTCGCCGCCCGACAGCAGTACTCCACCCCGATCATCGCCCCCGATCATCGCCGCCTTGAAGCCGTGGTTTGAAAAGCAATTGTCGATGATCTCCTCGGGCTCAAAGCTGGCCGAAGACATCCGCTATGGTCTTGCCCATTGGGAAGGGCTAACTCGCTTCCTCGGCGACGGCCGGCTTGAGCTCGACACCAAGCCGGTCGAAAACGCCACCCGGCCACTATGCTTGACCAGAAAAAATGCTCTCTTTGCTGGCCATGAGGTCGGGGCCGAAAATTGGGCGCTGCTCTCATCCGTCGTGGCCACCTGCAAGCTCAACGACGTCAGCCCCGTCGCCTACCTTGCCGAAACCCTCGACGCCATCATCAACGGCCATCCACAGAGCCAGATCGAGGAACTCATGCCTTGGCGATTCCGGAAAACATCAAGCCCAAACCCATAGGTGATCGGCCAGGCGCTTACGTCGGGACAGGCCCGCTCCAAGCATCAAGGAGAGACGACCATGGAGCATTATGCAGGGACCGACGTGTCATTGGAATACTCGAGCGTGTGCGTTGTCGATGCGAGCGGCAAGATCGTTCGCGAAACCAGGGTGGCGAGCGAGCCGGAGGCATTGATTGCCTGGTTTGCCTCACTCGGCATTCCCTGGCGCGGATCGGGCTGGAAGCCGGGCCGCTGTTGCAATGGCTCTTTGCGGCGATGCGGCAGGCGGGACTGGCGGTCGAGCTGCTGGAGACGCGACATCTGCGCGACGCCTTCAAGGCCATGCCGGTGAAGTCGGACCGCAATGACGCTCGCGGGATCGCGCAGCTGATGCGGCTTGGCTGGTTCCGGCCGGTGCATTGCAAGTCGCTGGCCGCGCAAGAGGTGCGGGCGGTCCTGACGGCGCGCAAGCTCATTCAATCGAAGCTGAGGGATGTAGAGAACAGTGTGCATGGCATTTTGCGCGGCTTCGGGCTCAAGGTCGGTAAGACAACACCGCGCGACTTTGCTTGCCGCATCCGTGAACTGGTGGCTGGCCATCCGAACCTGAAGACGGTGGCCACGGTGCTGCTTTCTGTGCACGCCGTGCTACTGCGCGAGTTCCAGGCTCTCGAGAAAAAGGTTCGCGCGCTGGTGCGCCTTGATGCCAGGGCCAGGCGGTTGATGTCGACGCCGGGAGTGGGTCCGATCGTGGCGCTCACTTATGCCGCTGCGATCGACGACCCGGGCGCTTTCGCTCGTCGAAGCGGGCGGGCGCGCATTTCGGCCTGACGCCGAAGAGGTATCAATCGACGAGACCGACTATAGCAGCCGGATCAGCAAGATCGGGGACGCCGCAGTGCGCACGGCGCTCTATGAGGCCGCCCACATCATGCTGGTGAAGCCGCTCAAGGGCTGCACGGAGCTGAAAAGCTGGGCGATGCGGATCGCCCGGCGGGCCGGGATGAAGAAGGCCAAGGTGGCGTTGGCGCGCAAGCTTGCGGTGATCCTGCACCGCACGCTCGCCGATGGAACTGTCTTCAACGCGGCGGCCAGGACGATGACGGCAGCCGCCTGAGAAAGGGGAGAACAACCGTATTCGGGTGGGTCACGACACCAGGCCCTCCCGAAGCGAGGTCCTGTTGCCGGGACGATGGATCAGGTCAGACCGCAACAGCCTGCGTGGCATCGCGATCACGCGTCTCTAGATTGGTCGGCCTTATCCTCTTCAAACTCCATCAGGTGGCGGTCGCGCACCGACCCCGTACAGAAGCAACCCCGGCAACTGGACGACGCAAAATGGGATTGACCTATCGAGGCCCGTTACAGAAGCAGGCTGTTGAAAAAGGCACTCGCCACCGGACCACAGCGGTGATTCACACTGGCCCGAAGGGATTATGGAGCGGCTGGAATACGACCTTCTGTTCCGCTGGTTCGTCGGCATCGGCATCGACGACGCAGCCTGGGACCATTCGGTGTTCTCGAAGAACCGCGACCGGCTGCTTGAGGGCAACATCGCGGCAAAGTTCCTCAGTGCAGTCCTGGCGCAGCCCAAGGTGAAGCTCCTTTCCACGGATCACTTCTCGGTCGACGGAACGCTGGCATGATTGGGCGTGTAGTGGAACCCCAGCCGTGTCGAAGGATGCCTCGCGCCTCTGATGGCGGCAGGGCCTGATAGAGCGCGGCGGGGTAGTGGGTCGACAGATTGTCGAGGACGACGCGAATGCGCTCGGCACCGGGATAATGGATATCAGCAAGGTCGCGCATGCAGTGGGCAAAGTCGTGTGCCGCGCGCCGCTCGGTGACCTTCACCTTGCGCCAGGAGTAGTGCGCATGTAGGAAGACAAACAGGTTGGCGGTGCCGTTGGGCTGCAGTGCATGCCTGGCGAAGAGGTCTGGCTCGTTGGCGAGCGGCGGTCAACCGGAGAGCAGAAATACTATGTGTCGAACCTACCGGCCGATGCCACATCAAGACACTCGGCGCCACGATCAAAGCCAGATGGGTCTGCGAACAGGCCCACCAGCAGCTCAAGGAGGAACTCGGTCTCGACCACTTCGACGGCAGATCCTGGAGGGGCTTACATCGACACGCCTTGATGACGATGATTCGCCTATGCCTTCTCCAATCCCGCCGCCTCAAAGCAGCGGGACGAAAAAAAAGAGTCGCAGGACCGCCTCCGCAACCGACCATGCCGGCCATCAGGCAAGCGATCCTCGACATCTTCGCACGGCCGCCGCCCCTACGATGGGTCATTGTGAGAGGCTCCTCGCACAACCCGCCGAACCTAAAGTGCCAAAGTAGTGCTAGGCCCGTTTGCGTATGGAGAAAATCCTCCAGGTCACGCTCACGTGAGGGTAGGTGCCTGACCCGAGAAGTACGGAGGCGAGATCGTTTGCGTCGATGATTTCCGAGAGGAGATCGTCCCGTGCATCACTGGCGAAGCCTAGAAGGATGCTGCCTGACTCTGTGAGGAATTCTGGGCCTTCTGATAAAAAACGGCTGAGCAATTTATAGCCCGGATTGATAGCTGCTCGTTCGAGGTTGTCCCTATACTCGTAGTCGTCCGGCGCAAAGATCGACGGACAATTCCAGAATATAAAATCGAATTTTCGGTGGCGAGGAATATTGCTGAAAATGTCGCTTTCGATCACCTCGACGTTCTGAATGTCGTTTCTTGCTACATTTTCCAGCGTATTAGTGACCGCCTTAGGATTGATATCACAAGCTACCACTGACGCCGCGCCGAGTTTCGCGAGGTACAGTCCTGGGAGGCCGAAGCCGCAGCCGATCTCCAGGATACTTTTCCCGGCAACAGAAGGAAAATTATCCGCATACCAACGCCAACTTTGGAAATCTAGTGAGGAAAAGACCCCTTCGTTCACACTTAGTTCTAGTCCAAATTCCTGAAAAGACAGCGGAAAAGTATGCTGTTGGCTGAGTTCTAGCCTCCTCCTTAACTGATCAAAGGTCGTCATATTCCTGCTCCTTAAGACTGACTACAGTAGACGCTGCGAACGTCTCACAATTCTTTTGCGTATAAATAAGAAGAAATCAATTATCGAATTGGATATATTTTTGAAAATATTTTTCAATATATCTTACAAAATCGGCAAGTTTCGGAAAATGTGAGGGTGTGCAAGTATTGTGTTGAATATATTCTGAAATATTTTCGGAGGCCGACGACTGAAAAACGCGTTGATGAATCGAGCACTTTGAAGACGTCGAAGTGGTATGAGGAGAACCAACGACTGCCGTAAATCTCCCTGTGAAAGCCCTGCTTGTGTGGCGCGCGCAATCGACCTGCAACGCAGATTGCGCTTGAGCTGGACGGGCGCAGGTGACCCGCCACGGGTAATTTCCTCCAAGATGGATTAGAAGTTACAAGCGTGGCGTGAGCGGCGGTCGTCCTTAGACGTTGTGACCGTGGTATGAGCGGTGGCCCGCCCTTAATCTTTGCAGCTGTAAGCAAACGGGGGTTGCTCGGAGTGCCCGAGCCGAGCCCCAAGCAAAGGAAGGACGGGCCGTGACAGAAGATAACGTTTTTACGTCGGTGTCGATGTGTCGAAAGCCAAGCACGCGATAGCGGCCGCCGAATGCGGACGGGATGGAGAGGTCCGGTATTTCGGCGAGATCGAGGCGACGACGGCGGCCGTGGAGCGCTTCGTGCGCAAGCTGGAGAGAAAGCATCCCGGCCTGCATTTCTGCTACGAGGCCGGCCAGACCGGTTGCGGGCTTTACCGCCAGCTCGTCGAGCTCGGCCACCGCTGCGATGTCGTTGCGCCCTCGCTGATCCCGAAACGTCCGGGTGAGCGCGTCAAGACGAACCGGCGCGATGCGGTCAGCCTGGCGCGGCTGCTGCGGGCCGGAGAACTGAAGGGAATCTGGGTTCCCGACGCGGTGCATGAGGCGGTGCGTGATATGGTGACGCGCACGCTCCGCGGCGAGCGAAGATCTGCGCAAGAAGCGCCAGCAGCTGCTCTCCTTCCTGCTGCGCGATGGTCGCGTGTTTACCGGCCACAAATTGGAGCCGCGCGCATGCCCGCTGGCTGGCGGCGCAAAAGTTCGACCATCCGGCCGAGCAGATCGTGTTCCAGGACCAGGTCGACGTGATCACGGATGCGCAGAACCGGCTGGAGCGGCTGGATGCGCAGTTGCCCGAGCTGGCGCCCAGCTGGTCGATGGCGCCGGTGGTGGCGGCCTACCAGGCGCTTCGCGGCGTCTCCTTTGTCGTCGCCGTCACCTTCGTCAGCCGAAGTCGGCGATGTCCGTCGGTTCGACAGTCCGCGACAGTTAATGGCCTTTCTTGGCTTGGTGCCCTCGGAGCGTCAACTGGCGACACGGTGAAGCGTGGCGGTCTAACGCTTGCCGGTAACCGCCGCACGCAACGCGTCCTGGTGGAAGGTGCCTGGAGCTATCGCCATCTGGCCAGGGTGACGGAGCCCATTCGAGTCCGCCTCGAGGGCCTGCCGAAGGCGGTGCGGGAGATTGCCTGGAAGGCGCAGACCCGGCTGTGCGCGCGCTACCGGCGCCTGACGGCCGCTGGCAAGAAAAAACCCATCGTAGTTGCGGCGATCGCGCGCGAGATGGCGGCGTTTCTATGGGCCATCGGCATCAGGTCGAACCGGTACGGTGAGATGCAGTGCGCTTCTTCATCGAAGATCAGGATCCCGACAAGTGCGCCCCCGGCGCGGCCGCCGCCGGATTGAAGGCAGTCCCGCGCCGGGTCTCCCGGCGGAATCAAGGGCAGCACGGAGACGGGATGTGGCCACGGTGGGAATTCCCGTGCCAACTATGTGGCTGGGCATCAGCCCAACGCCCGATATTAGACAGGGATAGCCCAAGACAAATTACGGAAGTGCGGTAACCAACCTGCGGATAACGCTGGATCAACCGTCGTCTCAAGGCCCATCCCGTCCCCGTGCTGCCCATCAACGAAGGACAAACCTGTGAAAAAGGACATGGGGCGGAAAAGTTCATCCATCACTGTTGACCACGGTCGGCCGGTTTTTCTGAGATTAAAGGGTGGTTCTGGCCGCGCAACCGGTGCTGCTTGGCAGCGCGCGATGGCACGCCGCAGCAGGCGGCGGCCGACGGGGTGTCAGGCGAAGTGAGAAACTGACCCCCCCTATTGCCTCACCGAGGAATGTTACCGAACGCGATAGGGCCGACATGGGCCCTTTCTCCATCCGTCGCGGCGGAGGGAGATAGCGGCCAGCTCTTCATCCAACCGCCATCGAGGATGATCAGCCCAGCCATTTCCATGCGCCAGACCTTCACAAGCCGTTGCACCATTCTCAGGTTCTTTTCCTTGAAGCGCGAGGGGTCGATCTTTGTCAGGCGTTGCAACACACTTGCTGCCGAGAGCGCCGGCTCTTCCTCGAGCCATCCCTTGATCTGCGCCTCGAACGGCTCGTACATGCTGGGTCTCTTCGGATAGGGTTTGGTCCGCCGATACGGCCGCCGATGCGTTGGTCGGGTCTCGCCACTCTTCCAGGCCGTCTTCAGATTCGCGGCGAAGCGCTGGAGATCGATAACGGCCGGCTCCTCAATCTTCGTATTCAGGCCACGACGATCGACCCGCCGCCCAAGCTCCTCCTGCGCGGCGCGGATGCCAGCAAACAGCAGCACGGGATCGGCGGTTTCCATCATCGCCTGGAGCCGCTGCTTGTCGGCCTCGGCCACACCCGGATGTGCAAGGACACGGGCCGCAGGCGGAACTGGCGGATGATAGCGCTTGATCACACGAGCGCCGATCCGCGTCTTCTCCTGAAGCTTGAATGACGGTTGGAACAGATTGCCGTAAAGCCGCACGACAGCATAAAGTTTACCAAGCGCGGCCGTCGCCTCCGCGCCGACAAACCGACCATACCCCACCAGGCGACGCACGATGGCGCCATTCTTCTGCTCCACATGCGCCTGGTCATTCTTTCGATAGGCGCGCGAGCGCGTCACGTCCAGTTCCTCACTGCGGCACCAGGAGACGACGAACTCGTTCATGAAGGCGCTGTCGTTGTCGAAATCTACGCCGAGCAGGGGGAAGGGAAAGAACGAGCGGGCCTGCTTGATCGCCACAATCACATTGCCGCTGTCGCGCGTGCGGACCGGAACGCATTCAGTCCACCCCGTGGCAAAATCGGTCAACACCATCGTCTGCACAAAGCTGCCGGACGAAGATGTGCCGGAATGCGCCACGAAATCGACCTCGACGTAACCGGGCGGCGGATCATTCCAGTCCCCGAAGGTGCGCACCGGCACCGATCGGCGAACCGCCGAACTCATTCCTGCTCGCCGGCGCTGGCCGCCGCGAGCCACAACACGTACCTCCGCCAAAAGCCGATCTATCGTCGCCGGGCTCATTGTCAGCAGCTTGCCGCGGAGCGCGGCATCGAGCTCCAGCCGGCCATGCCGTTCAAGCGCTGGCAGCAAGACAGGTATCAACGGCCGCAGCCGTTTGGAACACAGCCGCTCCGATGCCTCCCACAACACCACGAGCGCTTCGCGAACATCGCCGCCATAGCGAAGGCTGTGCCTCTTGTTGCCAGGTATCTTCGACGCGCGTTGACGGAGCACTCGGATCGCATGCTTGCGATGATAACCGGTCACGGCGACGAACTCATCGAGGATGAGGCGCTTATCGCTTCGGCTCCCCGATCGATACCGCTCGACAATTGCTTCCACCAATTCCGACCGTGTCGCCATGCTGATCCGCCTTGCCATCCATCCTCCGAATCGGGATGACAACACCTGACCATCCCATTCGGAACAGCGACACTATTGGTAACATTTTGCTTGAGGCAATGCGGGGGTCAATTCCTGAATTCGTTTGACACGGTGGCTATGCCAGCCGCGAAAAAAATCTGCGCCGGGCCAAGGCCTGGGGCGTGCGCGACATGGCCACGAGGCGTGCAGATCGCGAGCGAGAGCATTTCCAGCGGCCAAGCCAGCATAGGGTATCGGCCGGCGCCCGCCGGCGAGCCCACTGAGCGCGCCCTGATGCGTGGCGTCCGACCGGTTTGAGGCGCCGGTGAAGAGCGCGAGATTGTAAGCCACCACAGAACCAGACATAAGTCTTGAAGTGGCCGAGCCCGCGCCAGGTGCAGCGCCCCAAGCCGTAGGAGCGTTTCAGCCAGGAGATGCCGGCCTCGATGCCGGCGCGGAAGTTGCGCAGCTTGCGATAGATCCAATTGCTTTTGACCATGGCTTCGACCCTGAGGCCGCTCTTCTTGTGGAAGGGCCTGGTTGTAGAAGGCTATGTGGCGCTCAAGCATCGGCAGGAACGCTCGCTGTCGGCCGGGTTTCCGGCTTCGATGACGATGTCAAGGACCAGCCCGCTTCGCCCGGTGGTCAAATTGAGCTTGTGGCCATAATTGGTCGCGCTCGTCAGCGAATGGCGTGTTATCACAACGGCATACGGCCAATTGGCTGGAATAAGTCGTCTGATCCATAGCAAACCTCCATTGGACAAAGGCTTGCTACCCAGACATCTAATTATGTTGCGTGAAGAACGCTGTGGCACCCGAGCGTCCGTGAAAGAATGCTGCTCACGCAACATAGCGGCAACATAACGGCGTCCCACAGAACCTGCAGCGTCACATGCGTGCGCTTCAGCTCCCGGTGGACCTGCGCCCAGTCCGGCTCGACGCTGCGGCGGTGGCCCGTCTTCGTGCCCGCCGCCTTGTAGAGCGGCCTCCAGAACCGCATCGCTGACCTCCTCGCCAAGCGGCCAGGAAAGCCCGGCCGCCTCCGTACGTCGCCGCAGCGTCTCGCGCACCGTCGAAGGCGCTGCCCCCACTCGATACGAGATCGCCTTGTGGCCAAGCCCCTCCGCAAATCGATATCTCAAAATCTCGCGGACACGCCGCATGCTCAGTCTCTCCGCCGCCATCTCGGTCCTTCCTCTGCAAGCCAAAGAAGAGACCTGCAACCGGCAGAGCACCTGGCCCAACCATCCACCCTCCGGCGGGCGGAATAATCTCGGAGTCAGGGGGCGGTTAATTCTCGGAACGAGGGGGCGGCATCATTTCAGAATCCGGGGCGGCATGCCTCAGAATCTGCACATTGCGGTGGCGGAGCTTGGCGGGAGTGCTGAAGCCGCTCGCGAGCGCGCCCTCAACAGCGCCGTAGCGAGCCAGCGGCTTCTTGGCGATGCTCACGATCGCCGGAAATACGCACCCACTTCAGCTCCGCTTCCCTGATCCCCCACAACATCGGGGAAGCGGAAGCTGAAGACCATCAAAATGCCTGATCCCGCTTACCGTCACGGCGCACCGTCGATCCCTGCATCATAATAGTCCATAGTCATCTCTCCTGGATGTTTGGCTGACCTCGGCCATGACGCCGTTCACACCATCCCTGAGAGGGACCCAGCTCT
Source organism: Mesorhizobium sp. M1348 (assembly GCF_040317925.1). Taxonomy (NCBI): domain Bacteria; kingdom Pseudomonadati; phylum Pseudomonadota; class Alphaproteobacteria; order Hyphomicrobiales; family Phyllobacteriaceae; genus Mesorhizobium; species Mesorhizobium sp. M1348. The sequence goes on from NZ_JAMYLH010000030.1 coordinate 29,991, forward strand.
TCACCAAGCAAGCCGCAAGCGCAGCGCGCCAGTGTCGCCAGCTTCGGCACCTTCGGCCGGATCTGGTCGGCGACGGCGCGCCATTGGGTGCTTGCGGCCCCGGGGGTTTCCTGGGCGAAGGGGGTGGCGATGAAAGCGGAGACGACACGGCGCCCGCTCTTGCCGGCATGGGTCAGCACGTTATCATGAAGTGAACGCGGCACCTCTGTCATGTCGCGCACAGCACCTTGGTGACGGCCGCCTTGCTGCCTTCATGGGCATCGGAGACGACGAGCTTGACGCCGCGCAGGCCGCGGCGGGTCAGCTTGCGCAAGAACTCCGTCCAGATCGGCTCGGCCTCAGACGTGCCGACCTCCATGCCCAGCACCTCGCGCCGGCCGTCCGCGTTGACGCCGACAGCGATGATGACGGCGACCGAGACGATGCGGCCGCCCCGGCGCACCTTCAGGTAGGTGGCGTCGATCCACAGATATGGCCAGTCGCCCTCGATGGGTCTTTCAAGGAACGCTTTGACCTTGCCGTCGATCTCTTCGCACAGCCGGCTGACCTGGCTTTTGAGATGCCGCTCATGCCCATGGCCTTGACCAGGTCGTCGACCGAGCGGGTCGAGATCCCCTGGACGTAGGCCTCCTGGATGACGGCGGTCAGCGCCTTCTCGGCCATGCGGCGCGGTTTTCTAGGAAACCGGGGAAATGGAGCCCTTCCTGAGCTTGGGGATGCGCAGCTCGACGGTGCCGGCGCGCGTCTCCCAGTCCGCGCTCGCGATAGCCGTTGCGCTGGGCCGTGCGCAACGGGCTCTTCTCGCCATAGGCGGCGCCGGTGGCGGCCCCAACCTCCAGCTCCATCAGCCGCTCGGCGGCAAAGCCAATCATCTCGCGCAAGAGATCGGCATCCGGGGTCTTCTCCATAAGTGCGCGCAGGTTCATCATGTCGTCGGTCATCGATGGTTCCTTCGAATCAGGTTGGGTGTCAGCAATACCTTACCGGCGAACTGCCGATGACCACCGCGAAGCCGCTCGCTCGCTTGTATGGGCTAATCTTTGTCAAGGTGATCTTTCAGTCGTTCCGTCTCCTTGTTCAGCCGTGTGCGCCCATTTGTTCCTGCTTTGGCTCCGGGGTCCATTGGGGCGCCGCGCGCAGTGACGGTCAGGGGTGGGCCTTTGGCCATCGCGAAGCGACTTGCCCTTGATGGTCACGAGCACGGCGGCAGCGTTACATTGAGCCGGCAGGTGCTGTTTGTAGAGGTCTACAACTTCAAACCGAGGGGAGCTCGCCATCAGGCGCCCGTAAACGCGCCGCAAGCTTGTATGCGGTTGATCCTCGCGGATCAAAAACCATGATGCAGCCATACGCATCGGCGGCGAAGCTCCGGGCGGTGGGCCCATTCTACAGCGCGGCGTCGTAAGCCATGTGAGCGACCGGGATCACCACCACCTCGGATCGTTATTGGCAGACGCTATTGCAGCTGCCAAACTTCAATGCTCGTCCTGTCGAACGCTCCTCCATGCTTTATACCGGACGCAGGGCTACTCCCGTCGGGATCTCGCCGGTCGTGACAAGTCGCCAGAAGGCAATCAGTAGCTTGCGCGCCAAAGCCACGATCATTGTCTTGCGCGTACCGCCACGGCCATCGGCCGTTCTCGCGCAAAACCAGTGCGCCAGCGCGCTGTTCTTTTGGAATTGGAGGAACCGCCAAGCCAATAGGATCATGCCGTAGCGGACGCGAGCGTTGCCGGCCCGCGCAAGACCTTTCTCGCGCCTGCGTTGGCCGCTCTCATCCGGCGCCCGGTAAGTCCGGCATAGCGGGCGACGGCTCGCCGATCACGCAGGCCGCGTGAGAGAATCTCATTCACCAGCATGTCCGCAGTCTCGATACCTACACCGATGATCCGCGCAAGAAGGCGAACCATCGCGAGCGGACCCTTCTCCGTGTCCGGAACCACCGAGAGCTGCCGCAACCGCTCCTGTTCGATCTCGTGAATTTGTTCATGCAACAGGTGAAGCCGTCCGAGATTACGGCGCAACTCGGCTCGGCTTCGTTCCGGTAGGGGCATACCTTCCGCCGTATGCAGAGCCTCCAGTTTCTCGGCAGCTTTGCGCAGATTGGGTTTGAAGGCGCGAATGCCGAAGCGAGCGAGGATTGCCTTGATGCGGTTGACGATCCGTGTACGTTCGCGGACGAGATTGTCTCGTTCACGGTTCGGACGGCGGGCCTCCTCCTCATTGATGGTTGGGATGGCTGCCATGCTGCAGTGGCGCTTCTCGCCCCGCAGCCAGCCAAGAAAGGCGCGCATCAGCAGTTCGGTATCGAGGCGATCGGTCTTGGCACGCCGATGTTCACGGGAAACCGCGACGCTCGATGGATGTATGACATAAGCTTCGACAGCGCGCGCCTGAAGCCAGCGCGCCAACCAAAAGCCGTCGCGTCCAGCCTCATAGGCGACAACGATGCGCCGGACTTCACGCCCGGCTTGGATGGCTTCGCTGCGCCAGCGGCGCAACAGCCTGAACACCGAATCCGGGTCGGCATCGAGCTTCTTGAGAGGATTACGTTCAAAGCCAGGGACCGTCGCAGCAATGAGCCACTTTGTCTGGCTCATCTCAATCACTGCGACCAACGTGCTGTCCTGATCAAGGGCAGTAAGGGATTTGCTTGCATCAAAGGATGGTGACATGGGGCGCTCCTTAGGTAGCTGCTCAACAGCGTCGAGGGTGCCACACGCTCGCCGCCGCCCATAGCATCTACAGAGCTATCGAAGGCGCGCTCGCGAGCGGCTTCGCTACCGCCGAGCTACACCACCTGTAGGGACGCGACCCCAACAGCGTCGTAGCATGCAGAGCTGCTCGCTGGAGACCGTTACCTCATATAGATGTACATTTTAAGCTATGGTCGTGAATACCTCCCATGCTAAATGTTAAGCTGAAATTATCATTTCGTAACGGTATCTATAATTTTTTAATATTCTTAATACCAATAGCGTAACAACTCTTAACGATTACCTTCTTGTTGCTGAGTGAAGAAAGATATATCACGAGTCATGTTGCGAACTCGCTCTGGAAGAAGTCCTGCGTCCGACATAGAGCTGGAGAAAGCGCCGTGCATGCCACTTGTTTCCGCAACGCTGAACGAATCGAATTCATTGGTACTAGCAGCATGGGGCGATCGATGCTCGCTAAGCTCTTCTGCCGCGCCATTGCGCCGCCGAAGAGGACTGTGCCGCATCCGATCTGCCCCTAAATGGAGAACTGTAATGAAAATCCCCGATCAACAATCCGCGCTGTTGCCTGGCTGAGCATCTTGTCTACGGGGCGCCCGAATGGACGCGTGCGCCGCGTTTGCCGCTGGTCGGCGAGGAGCGCGAAAAGGTCGTTGCCGTGATCGACAGCACCATCGCCTCCCTGAGAAGCCGCAGTTCGAGGGCAGCATAGAGAGAGAGCCATCGGAGGAAACCCATGCTAAGCATAACCGGCAAATCGAATGGCCTGCACGAAGGCGACGTGCATCCACTAAGCGGTATTCGCGTCCTTGCATTTACTCACTATGCGGCCGGGCCAATTGCGGCGCAATATCTTGGTTCCCTTGGCGCAGATGTCATCAAAATCGAAGCCCCGGCGGGCGATTATCAGCGTAGCGGGATCAAGGAACTGACCGCGGCCGCTGATGCACCCAGCCCCTATTTCCTCGGCATAAACCGCAACCAGCGTTCATTGTCCATTGACCTGAAAAAGCCGGAGGCCCAAAAAATTATCCGCGAAATGATTTCCCACGCGGACGTCATTCTTGAGAATTTCCGCCCTGGGGTCTTGGAGCGCATGGGTCTCGGCAGTGCTGCCCTTCTCGAAATGAACCATCGACTGATCTATTGCTCGATTGCGGCTTACGATCCGGCCGGCCCAAGCCGGAACAAGCCGGGGCAGGATCTGATTATTCAGGCCCTTTCGGGCATTGCCAGCCTTGGCGGGTCAGCCGATGGTCCACCTGTAGCCGCCGGTGCCTACATCGTCGATACCTATACGGCCTCACAGGCAGTCATCGGCATTCAGGCGGCTTTGCGCCAGCGTGACCAGACTGAGCGTGGCCAATGGGTACGTGTGGATATGATGTCCTGCGCGCTACACTTGCTGGCCTCGGAATCGAGCTATACGTTGAACGCACAACAACAGGCAAGTCGGGGCCGAAATGGGATAAGCCATAGCCATCAACCGGCGCCTTACGGCATCTATTCGACCCGCGATGGCGCGATTGCTCTGGTGGCGCACCCCGTAGCCCTTCCCGACGTTGCCGCTGCGCTGGATCTGACCGACCGGATCGTACCGCTGCTGGAGGGCAAGGGTGCTTGGACTAAGCGCGACGAGATCGCCGCTATCCTGTCAGACCGGCTGCGTCAGTTGACCAGCGATGATGCGTTTTCCCGTCTTGCCCCAACGGGCATCCTGCTGGCCCCGGTGCGCAGCATCGGCCAGGCACTGGCCGATCCCGATGTGGCCAGCGAATTAGTCCGGGAGGTTGAGCACAGCTACGGCGGCCGTTATCGCGTCGCGCTGGAGCCGCTGAAGCTTTCTGGCTCCCCGCTTGTTTTCGATCGTCCTGCCCCCGATCTCGGCGAGCATTCAGTCGAGGTTCTGCGAGAGTCTGGCATCGACCCAGATCGTATTGAAGCGTTGATTGCCAGCGGAGCGGTTCGGGTTTCTGGCCCGCCGGCAGGTGAGGAGTAACGATGCAGAGCGATACCACGCAACAGCAGGACGTCACTCCGGTGCTGGTCCTGCATGATAGCGACAATGTCGCGATTGCGCGACGAATGATAACGCAGGGTACGGCGTTGGGTGGATCGATAGTCGCTAAAAGCGCGGTCCCGGCTGGACATAAGGTCTCCGTCAAATCCATCAAGTCCGGCGAACCGATTCTGGCGGTACGTCAGATAATCGGCTTTGCTACAAAAGACATAGAGCCTGGCTTCCATGTTCATCTGCAGAACATGGCGCTCGGCGAATTCGACAAGGACTATGCTTTTGGCGCGATATACCGAGATGTGCGTCGCGTCGCGCGGCGTAGTCGGACAGCACGGTTACCGTCGTAGCATGGAGCAGCACCAGTCGCGACTTGCCGAACTTCGTCTCGCGAATGGTCTCGGCGCAGGTCGAGCGCTTCGGAATGGCGTAGGCCGGCTACCGCGATCTCGACCAAGACATCCTCACCCCCTATCTTCACGCACATCTTGTATCTTCACGCACATCTTGAACTGAAGGAATCCGCACTTGACATCTTCGCCTTCACACCGCAGCACCAAGAACATTTGTCTGCAGTTCCTTCATCGATACCGCCTCCTGAGGGGCCGTACTGGCCCCAAATCCAGCACGAGCAGAAAATTGCTCCCATGCATTCGTCTCTCTGCGTTCACCTACTGGTCGAGCAAAAGCCTCTCGAGCTTAGCTAATGGCGGCGTTGCCACGTCAAACTCTCGTCCGTAGCGATGTGCAGAATAAATCGACTGCGCAAGAAGGCCGGGAGAAAGGCAGTCCCCGATCTTGGCTAACGATTTCAGTTCTGGAGGAACATTTTCGTTCGGCCCCATCAATGCATTATAGAGGGCGTCATTGCTCTCCCGCGCAGTAACCAAAACAACGCTTCCGGCAGCGATCGGCGTTTTGCGCCCAGTAAACACGCAGCTCAACGTCACATGATCGCCCTCTATCGTGGCTAGATCCATATTTGTTCGTATCTCGACGCCAAGTTCGATCAGCTTGGTCTGTATCAGCGTTTGGTCGAAGGTGACCGAAGTCCAACTCGAAACCAATGGGGTTGGGGTAACGATTGTGACGGCATGTCCTCGCTTTGCCAGCACTTCGGCCAGAATCCCTCCCATGTAATAGTGGTCGTCGTCAAAGATGATGACCCGATCGCGCACCTCGCACCCTGTCATGATCTGCTCTGGTGCCAGCACCACCGCATTCTCATTTGTTGGAATCGGCAAAACGTGACGGCGACCAATGCCATCTCGACGCCAGTGGGAACCGGTCGCTAAGACAACGTGGTCAAACCCAAATGTGAGGATCTGCTCGGCATCAAGCTGGCTGTCAAGAAAGATCTCTACGTTTGTCAGCTTTTGTAGCTGTCCCAGCCGATAGTCCCGAACCCTGAGCCATTCACTCAAACCTGGCAGCCGTGTAACCGGCAGAAGGTGCCCGCCAAGCTCTTTTCCAGCCTCCGCGAGGCTCACCTGAAAGCCTCGCTTCCCCAGAATGTGCGCTGCTTCGAGCCCTGCTGGCCCACCACCAACAACCAAGATACTACTGGACGAATGGCCGATGGTAACTTTCTCAGGATGCCAATCGCGCCTCCATTCCTCCATAAATGTGGGGTTCTGAGTACACCGGGACGGCGTGACCATCATTTGGCTTGCGAGGCAAATGTTGCAACCAATACACTCTCGGATGTCGTCAAGTCTTCCCTCCTCGATCTTTTTTGGTAGAAACGGATCGGCGATGGAGGGTCGTGCGGCTCCAACAAAATCTATCAGGCCACGTTTGACCATAGACGCCATAGTGTCAGGAGAGGTAAATCGACCTACCGCAACAACTGGCTTGCTGGACACCGACTTCACGAAACTCAGCCAAGGTTCGAGCCAATTTTCCTTCTCGAAGCGCGAGGTGATTGAATCTACTGCACCAGCTGTTAAATCCCAAAGATCTGGGGCCTCAGCCAGCATATGCATCGCCTCCCTACCTTCTTCCCTTGAGAGACCCTCGTCACCCAAAACGTCATCAAGCGAAAGGCGAATCGCAATTGCGCACTTGTCTCCTACAGCGTCCCGCGTTTCTTCAAGAATTTCGCGTGTTAGTCGTAGACGGTTCTCCAAGCTCCCACCATATTCATCGGTCCGGTGGTTTATACGGGGCGAGAGAAAGTCGTGTAAGATACTAATTCCGTGGCAAAGGTACAAGTATACGATATCAAAGCCCGCCTTCTTTGCACGCAGGACGCCTTCTTTGTGCCAGCGGCGGATATTCTTAATATCGTTCCGATCCAATGCGCGAGCTACCGACGGAAAATCGCCAAGAGGCGATGGATATGGCGAGGGGGAGAGTGAGATCTCTCGGCTATCTCGGTTGTGAGAGTAAACGCCAGTTATGACGGTCTCGCAGCCAGCAAGGGCACCGTTCTTGTGCACGGCCTCAACCATCAAGGCATTGGGCGCAATGTCAGCATCAGTCCACAGACGTGCGTGACCTGTCGGCGACGGATCGCCCACCGGGTGAATGCTGCAGAATTCAGTATTAACAACTCCCCAGCCACCTTCCGCCTTCATGCCCCGCATGGCCGCAACCGTGTTCGGGTATTTGTAACCTGCGCCATTGCAGTGGGGCACCTGATAGAATCTATTTTTAGCTCGAACCGGACCAATCTGGACAGGCTCGAACAAAATATCATAGCGAGGGTCGCGTTTCGTCTTCACTGCCGTTTCCACCAGTGTTTCAATCGACATTTTTACGTTCCTTCGACTTCGAGATCGGTTTTTATAGGCACTGTGTGCCAACGCCGCTCGGCAACTTTGCTTTTTTGCGTGCAGGCTAAGGTCCGGTTTGGAGGGGAAGCCCGATAAGCTCCTGCCGTAAGCAACCGATCGATGCACCCGTTAGAAATTTTCTTCGAAAGCTTTTTCCTTTCTCACTTCGACGACTGCGAAGAGAGGAAACGTCATTCTTGGCAGAACGTTATTCCATTAACTCTGGACCGTCAACTGTCTCGAGTGGCTTCCTCGCGTCTACGCTTCCTCGGAAAAATCAGTGTTCCATAGGTAAACATTCGCTTCATAGTCAGAACAAGAGCTGCTCAAAATCGTACGTTAAGGCCGAACGGAATGAACATCATGCCGCGCGTCGAATAGGTTCTGGCAAGCGAAGCGATCTGAAGCCTCCGGGCATCTGGTGCTCAGAATCTCAGTGTAGATGCCTGTGAGGTTGATGTGTTCCCAACTGAGCGGCGAGACATGATTGAGCAGGTCATCCGGATACTCCGACGCCCCGGCCGCAGGTGGCTGGCAGCGCGGTCAAGGTAGACCGTATGGCTCGCAGACCGTCAGGCCGATCTGCTGCCGGTGCCTTACTTCCACGTCGTGTTCACGGTGCCGGCCGAAGTCGCCGAGATCGCCTTTCACAATAAGGCAGTCGTCTATGCCATCCTGTTCGAGGCCGTCGCCGCAACGCTCAAGACCATCGCCGCCGATCCGCGGCACCTCGGAGGGGAGATCGGGTTCCTGGCCATTCTTCACACATGGGGCCAGGCGCTCACCCATCATCCGCACATCCATCGCCTCGTCCCCGGCGGCACTCTCTCTCCCGATGGGCGCTGGCTCAGCTGCCGGCGCTTCTTCCTGCCCATCCATGTCCTCTCCCCCCTATTCCGGATCTGGAGTGGGCTCCTCGGGCCGGACAGGATGGTTTTTCGGTAATTGACCGGGCAGCCGGGCTTTCAGAGGATGAAGGCCCATGGCAAAGCACCGAACCCACAGCGTCGGGTTCAAGCGGCAGGTTTCGCAGGAGTATTCGGCGGCGAGACCCTGCATGCCCTCTCGAAGCGCCACCACATCTCACGCAATCTGATCCGGATATGGGTCGAGAAGTTTCAGGCGGGCGCTCTCGATGAGGATGCTGCAGCGGCCGATCTTCTCCATGCTTATAGAGGCGCGCATTGCCGCGCTCGAACGGCTAGTCGGCAAGCAGGCTCTGGAACTGGAGTTTCTAAGGGGCTCTGCATGCACGACCGCGGCAGAGAAACGGGCCTACATCCGCGACCATCGGTCCCATGGTCTCTCCGTCGCCGAAGGATGCAGGCGCCGAGGTAAGACGATTCTGGAACGACGTGAGTATCTAGAACATCGCTCCATGTCAAATCGGATTTCGGAAAATGACACGTCTAATGGCGGCGCTGCCGCGTAGAGTTCCTCATCCTTCGGGCAATCCAGGTGGAAGCTCGCCGCCTCCGCCGAATGAAAGCGGGGGCGTCACTTTCAGGTTCTTCACCAAAATATCGACGAGAACGACACGACAATCGCTATCTTGAATACGGTCCCGGAAATCCCGCGGTTCGCCGCCCTTGGTGTCAGGGGTACCAACCTCTATGGACTGTGTTCATTGCCCTCTCTCCCAGTCACTGCCTTATCGGCAGTCCTCTCCACGAGAAAAACTAGGCGTCAAATTAGCGACACAACAATTGGCCCAGGCCGACAGAATTGGATAAAAACCTGACGGGTCAAAAGGCAAAATGCAGTTCATTCAAGTCTTCGAACAATTAGAAATGTGACCGATCTGGTCGCCAAGCCCGCCCGAGGAGCTCGGGTCCGCCGCGTTCTATACCCCTTGCTGTGAAGGGCCGAGCGGCACCTCCTACGACACCGTCGCGCTGCTTCCGATCCACGACGCCAATGGCCGCCTTCTCGCCGAACTTGGGAATGGTATTACTCGCCCGAGCGGCCTCTTCGCGGGTTGCTTGCGCTTGATCCATTCCGCCGCCACGTAGACATCCTGAACACGCTCGCGATTGCGGGCTGCCCCGGTGCCGCAGGCGATCCTGCCTGGGCTGATTGCCGTTCGCTGCCGAAACGGTGTCGTTGACAGGACCATTTCCGGCTTTGCACTGGCCACGCTCAACTGGTTCCCGAAGCTATGACGGCATGCCCTTTCTCGACCGCATGAAAGCGATTGCCCTGCCGGCCACAGCGCTGACACTTGCCGTGCTCGGTGACATTGACCTGCCACTGAACGTTCATCCAGCGGCGATTAGAGCCTCGGTTTCTCTTACGCCGTGGGGCGCGGGTTGAGCAACCGGAGAAGACGCGGAGCCTTCGATCAGCGCAGCGTCGGAGCCGGTTGCGGTGATGACCTCGGCATAGGCCGCCGGGGTCTGGTAGCCGAGCGAGGAATGCGGCCTGGCAGTGTTGAACAACACGACGAGAGAACGCCCACGGGACCGAGGAACGCAAGTTTCTTTATCCATGGCATCCCTGGGCCGGGCGTTGTGTTCACGTTCATGAGGTGATCGAGAAGGCTGACCGGGAGGTTTTCCGCTGCAGTCTCTCTGGCCACGCCTCCGATCGGTGGCTGGAGGTTCCGGCCTGGATGTTTGATCGCGCGGTCTGCACCGCGTGGCGCATTGCCGCTGCCCCACATGTCGATCCCAGAACGCTTGGCGTCTTGGTGACACTGCTGCAGGACGCGACGGCCAATTCCCACACCCCATCGCAATTGGAGGATTCGGGCGCAGCATCGGATCCTCACGACGCGAATCGGGGAGAGGTCCATGCCGCGCCAGCCCACGACATATCAGTTCGATCTGTTCTCCAACCCGCACGATGCGGAGACCGCGCAGATGCCACCATGGCAGGCGCTGCCGGAAGAGACGCGCCTGACGCTGACAAAGCTGATGGTGCGCCTGATCCTCGACCACGTCGACGGCGAGCGCGCCGTTCCACGGGAGGAGGCACGCCATGATGCATGAGAAGATCCGGCCCCACCATCTGGAGCGAAAGGCGATCCTTTATGTGCGGCAGTCCTCGGCCCATCAGGTTCTGCACAATCGTGAGAGCAGCGCCCTGCAGTATGCGATGCGCGATCGCCTGGTCGCGCTCGGCTGGTCTTGCATCGAGACGGTCGATGACGATCTCGGCCGCTCTGCTGCTGGCGGTGTCGCGCGAGCGGGCTTCGATCGGATGGTCGCAGCAGTCTGTCTCGGCAAGGTTGGGGCGGTTGCGGCGCGGGAGCTATCGCGCTTCGCCCGCAACAGCCGCGACTGGCAGCAGCTCATCGAGATGTGCCGCGTCGTCGATACCGTGCTGATCGACCAGGAGACGGTCTACGCACCGCGCCAGGGCAATGACCGGCTGCTGCTGGGATTGAAGGGCAGTCTCAACGAGTATGAGCTCGATCTTCTGCGTCAGCGCTCCTTGTCGGCCCGCTATGAGAAGGCCCGGCGCGGTGAACTCGTCGTCGCTTCCCCGGTCGGCTTCGTAAAGGTCGGCGACCGGCTGGAGAAGGATCCCGACCGTCGCATGCAGGAGGCCATCACCCTTGTGTTTGACAAGGTGGCGGAACTCGGCAGTGCCCGCCAGGCCCTGCTCTGGTTCCTCGAACATGGGCTGGATTTGCCTGCCAAGCGCAACAATGGCGATGTGGTCTGGCGCAGGCCCAAGCTATGCGACCATCCACCGAATGATCGAGAACCCGATCTACGGCGGCGCCTACGCCTATGGTAAGACTCGTGCTGCGTCGGGATATGATGCAACAGCCATTCGTTCGCGCAGCCGCCGTAAGGCGCGTGATGAATGGCTGGCGCTGATCCCGGGTGCACACGAAGGCTACGTCAGCTGGGAAAGGGCGGAAGCGATCCGCAAGATGGTGAGCGACAACGTGCCCACGAGCCGGCATCACGGGGCGCCCAAGCATGGCGACGCTCTGCTCGCCGGCCTTGTCCGCTGCCGGCGCTGCGGCCGCAAGCTGACGGTCCGCTACACGGGAACCAAGCACAACATTCCGCGCTATTCCTGCTGGCGTGGTCTGCTTGACAATGGCGAGCCGCGTTGCATCGCCTTCGGTGGACTACGCGTCGACGACGCCATCGAGGAAGCTCTTCTGCGGGTTGTCGAGCCGGCAGCGATAGCCGCGGCCGTCGAGGCCGAAGCGCAAGCGGCCAGTCGCCGCGATCAGGTCCGCGATGCTCTGATGCGCGATCGCGAGGCGGCACGCTACAACGCCGATCGGGCGTTCCGGCAATACGACGCCATCGATCCGCAGAACCGGCTGGTCGCGGCGGAACTGGAGTTGCGATGGAACCGGGCGCTTACGCGTGTCGGCGAGATCGAGAGCAGGATTGCCGCGCATGATGCCTCGACATCGGAGCCATCACTTCTGTCGCCAATACACGTCACCGCGCTCGCCGCCGATCTCAAGGCTGTGTGGGCGGCGCCGACGACGGATGCAAGGCTCAAGAAGCGCATCGTTCGCACCGTCATCCGGGAGGTGGTCGCCGATATCGATGACGAAGCGTCAGAGATCGTTCTTCTGACCCATTGGGTTGGCGGCGTCCATACTGAACTGCGCCTGCCGAAGCGGCGCCGTGGACAGCGCAACAGCACGTCCGGCGATATCATCGCGGCCGTCCGCCAACTGGTGCTCATCGCCAATGATGATCTGATTGCTGGCATCCTCAACCGCAATGGACTGGTGACCGGCCACGGCAATCGATGGACACGCGAACGGGTCACCGCGCACAGGTCGCATCATAAGATCCCTGTCTTCCGGCCAGCGGCGGACGGCAAAGAGCCATGGCTTAACCTGAACAAGGCGGCGCGCCCTTCTCGGCGTTGCACCGAAGACCCTCAGGCTCGCCGCCGAGGCGGGCGAGATCGAAGGCATCCTCTGCCGGATGGTCCATGGGTCTTCAGCCGATCAACGCTTGGCGAACCGGCGGCACAGCGCATCGTTCATCGCGCGCGGCAAAACCCAAAATACCCCACGGGATCGCGTCCAGATCAGCAAAACCTATTCACTTCAACGACATAGACAGATGGGTGTTATGAAACAGGATTTAAGTCCCCATCCATTCAGCAATGGCACTTCGGGCGTGATCCAGGCCGAAGAACAGGCTCTCGTTCAGGAGCTCGTCGCGCATGCGACCGTTGAAGGATTCGACATAACCGTTCTGCATCGGCTTGCCCGGCGCGATGTAGTGCCATTCGATCCCGTGATCCTTCGACCATGCAAGGATGGCGTTTGAGGTGAACTCGGTGCCGTGGTCGGAGACGATCATGCCTGGTTTGCCGCGGTGGGCGATCAGTTCCGTCAGCTCGCGAGCAACCCGACGGCCGGAGATCGAGGTGTCCGGAATCGCGGCCAGACATTCGCGTGTCACGTCATCGACGATGTTGAGCACACGGAAGCGCCGGCCGCAGGCGAACTGGTCATGGACGAAATCCAGCGACCAGCGCGCATTCGGCTTTGCCTCGACCAGGATCGGCGCCCGCGTGCCGACCGCTCGCCGTCTTGCCCGGCGCTTGCGCACCGTCAGACCTTCCTCGCGATAGAGACGGTAGATACGGTTGACCCCAGATGCTTCGCCCTCGCGCCTGAGCAGAATGAACAGCCGCCGGTAGCCGAAGCGTCGACGCTCGTTGGCGAGGTCACGCAGCCGACCACGCAGCTCCGTCTCTGGCGGTCGGCGAGACTGGTAGCGGATCATCTTGCGATCGGCGCCAACGAAGGAACAGGCCCGACGCTCCGATAGGCCCATGACGGCCTGCAGATGCGCGACGGCTTCGCGCTTGGCGGCGGGCCCTACCATTTTTTTGACAGAAGCTCGCGCAATGCCGAGGCTTCGAGCATCTGATCGGCGAGCAGCTTCTTCAGCTTGGCGTTCTCGTCTTCCAGAGCCTTCAGCCGCTTGGCGTCAGAGACGTCCATCCCGCCATACTTGGCCTTCCAGTTATACAGCGTCGCCTCGGCGATCCCATGCTTGCGCGCCAGGTCGCCCGCCTTTGCACCCGCCTCATGCTCGCGCAGAACCGCGATGATCTGCTCTTCCGTAAACCGCTTTCTCTTCATCAGTCCGTCCTTCAATCAAGGTCCGGACTCTAATCTCAGATGCAGGAAATTACCCGTGGCAGGTCAGGCGGAGCGCCCTCGACGTCACGATTGAATTGGAATTCTAGTTTCAGACCCTAAATATCGGGTGGTCTAAAGTTTTACGCCTTTACCCAAGCAGGACGGTAAGGTGCATAGCTGAGAACATCGCGACGCTACAGATCGAGCTTCAGGCGTTTTGTGGCCGCGCGCGAGCAACAGACCATGAGAACGTTGTGTGCTGTCTTCTCCTCCTCGGTCAGAACGGAATCACGGTGCTCGGCGCGACCGCCAAGTAGGCCCGTCGCACAGGTGCCGCAGATGCCTTCTTCGCAGGAACTGGTGTGCGATATGCCGTTCTCCCGGAGAACCTGCAGGATGGACTTGTCAGCAGGTGCGATGAGAACTTGACCTGTGGAGGCGATCTCGATTTCGAACGAGGAATTTAGTGCCGGATCTGTTGCTGATTTCGGATCCACCTTGAACCGTTCGAAATGAACTGTACCGGCGCACCACGTCTGCGTGGCAACTCTCACGGCTTCTATGAGACTCGCGGGCCCGCAGCAATAGACGTGCTGTCCTTCCATTTGCCGCCGCAGAAGCGAGGCGACATCTAACCTGCCTTGCGGATCGCCAAAATTAAAGTGCATCGTCGTGTGCCGGTCGAAAGGTGGGGCTGCAAGCACATGTCGGAATGCGGTTCTCATTGGATTGCTCGCGCAATAGTACAACTTGTAGCTTCCGCCGGTTGCCTCAAGGTGCCGGGCCATGGAGAGAAGGGGCGTGATGCCGATCCCGCCAGCGATCAGAGTATGGTGCTTCGCCTTATGCAACAGTGGGAAGTTGTTCTGGGGTTCCGAGATCGGAACCCTGCTGCCCTCGGCCAATTTCTCGTGAACAAACATAGAGCCTCCGCGCCCGGCCGACTCGCGAAGAACGGTGATTAGATAGCGGTGTCGCTCCTGAGGATCGTTGCACAGCGAGTAGGACCGAACCCACTTATCCGCCAAGTGCAAATCAATGTGTGCGCCCGCACTGAATGGGGGAAGGGGCGCACCTTGTGAATCGATCAGTTCGTATGAACGTATGTCAAGAGCCTCATCCTTAATGCGGCTAACCGTGACTGTCCGCACCTGAATTATCCATTGTCAGCCGACCCAGATACCATGAAATGAAAGCGGACGTCCTGCTCTCGCGAACCGAGTACGGTCCTGGCGTGTAGCGACGCGAATTCACTCCAAGCTGATTGTCGGTGATAAGCTGTGTGTCCTGGAGCGTGGTCACATGCCACATCCATTTCAATCGGTCCACGTCGTAATCGACACCCTCCTTCGCGTCCTTGTCTACCAGCCAAGTGAGCCGCACTTCCGTGTGGGTCGGATCCACCGGCGTAAACCGAAACAGCGTCACATGATCACTGGTGCAACTTATCGCGGACTGCGTTCCGAGCCACACATGCGTCTCGGCCCCGTCGAACTCCTTGAAGGTCCCCATGAGCGGGGCGACCGGTTGGCCGTCTTGGGATAAAGTCTGCCAGCCTTCCTGGATTGGTTGTCGCCGAGCTAGACAAGGCTGTGGCCCGTCCTCGAGCCCGGCAGCTCCAGAGACGTGCCCCAGTTCCCTCTCTGTTTCCTCCCAGGCGGGGAGCACCGTACGTTCAAATGACCCTGGCGCGGCGTCATTGATCTTCACGAAGGAGTTGACGGCCGTGTACTCCGGATGGGACATCGCGCAATGGTAGCACTCACGAAAATTCTCCACCGCTAGCTTCCAGTTTCCGGGCGTAGCGTAGATCTCAGTGTGCGCGATCTTCGCACGTGTTAGACCGTGCGGTTTCAAAATGGGAAGCATCTCAGCTTCGATCGCACTAAAATCCGGCGCATCCTCCTCTGCGCCAATGAAGATGAAGATCAATCCCTCGCACACCCGCACATGACAAGAATGCAGGGCCCATTGTGAGCGATCAAAGCCCTCGCCCATGTTCTTAGCATGGATTAGGCGACCATCCAAACCATACACCCAACCGTGGTAGGGGCAAGTGAAGGTCCGAACCATGCCCTCGGAAGCGAGGCAGACGCGACTGCCTCGGTGGCGGCAGACATTGTAGTGGGCATGGATATGTCCATTCGCCCCACGAACAACCACGATAGACTCGCCAGCTATCTCGTAGGTAACATAATCCCCTAGCACAGGAATGGATGAAACGTGGTCAACGAGGAGCCATTGCTTGGCAAATATCGCCTCCAAGTCGCGTTCGAATATGTTCCGATCAACATAGAACGCGCGCTCGAGCGAGTGGCCTTCCCGTTGCCGTGCCGCCAGCCCCTCAACGCTCATGCATGTATCCTCCATCCCAATTACCTCCTCTTGATGGAACGTCATTCCAACTGCTACGATTGCCCTATATGAGCGCGAATTCGATGTCAAGCGCATCCGCCCTAACGCGCCCTAACGGGCCTTCGCGCTTTGGAAAGTATAGGCAGGCGAAGCAACGGCATCGCAAAAACTCCATGCATCGTCGTGGTCTGCGCGCGGCACAACTTTCTGTGTCTTCTTGGCACCGATCATTTCATCCCTCTAGATGCCGTAATGGGCCGGCCTTCACGAGCATAGCCAGGTTGGGTGGCTGTCCCTCAGAATGATGGTGTTGAAACGGAGTCCGAGCGGTCGGCTCCAAGCATCATGAGAGGAACAGCCATGGAACACTCTGCGGGAATCGATATCTCTCTGGAAGACAGCAGCGTGTGCATTGTGGACGCGACCGGAACGATTGTGCGGGAGGTCAAGATCGCCAGCGAGCCCGAGGCACTGGTCCGCTACATGCCGGGCTCGTGGCCGCCGGACGCGATGCGGTTTTGCTCGAGAGCGGCACGTGAAGGCGGCGCTCTCGGCTATGACGGTGAAGACCGACTGGAAAGATGCGCGCGGGATCGCCCAACTGCTGCGGATGGGATGGTACCGCCCGGTTCATGCCAAATCGGTGACTTGCAAGGATACCCGAGCCCTTCTTGTTGGACGCAAGCTTCTGCAAGGCAAGCTTCTCGACGTTGAACTGAGCATCCGCGGGATATTGCGCGGCTATGGGCTGAACGTCGGAGAGGTCAGTCGTGGAAAGTTTGGGGCGCGCATCCGGGAACTGACAGCAGGGCACGTCACTCTGGAAACGGTGATTGGTGCGATGCTGGCGGTGCGGACGGCGTTGTGGTGCGAGTTCACCAAGCTCCATCGCGATGCTGAAGATCGCGCGGGCTGATAAGGTCTGGGGGATTGATGAGCACACCTGGCGTCGGGGCAACAACTTCATAATGCCCGCTATCAGTCGGGTGAGGCGATTATCCGCTATCGATTTGATCCCCGTTACGGGGAAGCGGTTATTGTCGCCGGGCGCAATCGCGATGGTGACGAGGTCGCTCTGATCATCCGCCAGCCTGACGGCACCCTGGTGCAGTTGCCGATCTGGATGACGGAGGATCGTGCGGAGGCGATGATGGTGACCGAGAGTCCCGTCTGCCGCTGACGTATCTACGCGAACTTCGTCTTCAGCTCGATGGTTGTCTAACCTTGCTTCGCGACGATTCCCGTTGCGAAGGAGGAGACAAGCATGAAGCATCGTCAATCCTGTCACCGCCACCTCGATCTCTTCGTGCCCAAGACCCCACCGGCACCGATAGCGCCGGCCGAGCGGACGAAGCTATTGCCACTGTGAGCGCGCTGCTGTCGGAAGCACGCGGCGCAGCCGCAGCGACGGAGGCCGGCGATGAAGATCACGTCTGACCACCTGGCGCGCGGCGCCTACATCTACATCCGCCAATCGACCGTCGACCAGCTGCCAACAATCATGAGAGCCGGCGACGTCAATAGGCCCGGCTCTTGGCTGGGCGGATGTGACAGTCGTCGATGATGACCTTGGTCGCTCGGGTTCGGGTGTCAGTCGTCGGGGCTTCGAGAAGCTGCTGGCAGCGATCTGTGAAGGCTGCGTCGACGCCGTGTTTACAATCGAGGTGTCACGTATGGCGCGCAACAGGGCGGGACTGGCAACGTTGATCGAATTTTGCGGCCTGGTTGGCACGGTGATCGTCGATGAAGATGGCATCTATGAACCACGCCATCCGAACGATCGGTTATTGCTGGGCATGAAAGGGACGATGAGCGAGCTCGAACTGTCGCTCCTGCGCGCCCGTTCGATGGAAGCCTTGAAGCAGAAAGCACGACGGGGCGAGCTCTTCTTCACGGTCGCCGTTGGTTGTGTGAAAGTGGCCGTGACAACATCGAAAGGGTTCCCGATCTGCGCGTGCGCGAGGCGATTGGGTTGGTCTTCACTCGCTTTGCCGAAATGCAAAGCAACCGCCAGGTGTTCTTGTCGCTTCGCAGTGACCAGATAAAGCTGCCGTACATCAACCCCAGGATCTCCGGACAGCAGCAGGTGCTGTGGAAACCTCCGGTCTACACGACGGGGAGCAACCTTCTCACCAATCCTGTTTATGCTGGTGCGTATGCCTTTGGCCGAACCGGAAGTCGGACGATAATCGAAAATGGCCGCAAGCGAATCGGGCGCGGCCGTCGCAAAGCTCGCTCAGATTGGGCAGTCTTGCTCGTTGATCATCACGAAGGCATTTTATCCTGGGCAGACCTTGAAAGGAATCAACGGCTGATTACTGACAATGCCAACGGCAGGGGCATGATGGTGCGCGGGTAGGTGCGTAAGGGAGAGGCTTTGCTCGCCGGGCCATTGCGTTGCGGTCATTGCGGCCGCCGGCTTTTGGCTATAATGGCGCCAAGGGTGATGTCGGCCGCGTAAGTGCGACACGACCCGGAGCAATCCCGACGGTGGTTCCTGTATCTCGTTTGGCGCATTACGGGTCGACGAGGCGGCGGGAGCCGAGGTCCTGCGGCTGCTGCAGCCGCTCGGGTTGAAGCGGCCATCCAGGCGATCGCGCAGCGCGAGCATCAGTCTGGCGAAAACAGCGCCAGATCGAGTTGGCGCTCCTCGGCGCTCAAAGCGGCCGGCTGCTGCCGGACCAAGGCCTTGCGGATTCCGAGTGAAGCCGGCCGCCATTCCAATCAAATGCTGGCGGATGTTCATTTTCGAAACATTCGTTTTCGGCTTGACTCAGGGCGTCGGGGAGATATGGTGGAACGGCATTCCAGATGTTCATGTGTTCCAGATGGGAGTGACTGGATTGGCGAAGCCTCTCAGGTTGAAGATAAGTGTACCAGATTGGCTGGTCACATTGTTTTGGCTCTTGGTCCTGATTGCGGTTTGGTCGTCTGCAGTCCGGTTTCTGAAGATTCCTGACTACATTCTTCCAGGCCCGGAGCAAGTCCTCGGTTTGATTTTCTCCAAGCCGGTGTATTTCCTCACCATGACCGCTTCTACGCTTAAGGTCATAGCCGTGGGCTTTGCCAGTGGGGCCGCCGCTGCCATCCCGGTGGCCTTTGCGCTCGCAAAAATACAGTTGCTTGATCGGGCATTTTATCCCTTTGTCGTTTTCTTGCAGTCCATGCCGCAGATCGCGATAGTGCCCGTGTTAGTTATCTGGTTTGGATACGGCCTAACTCCGACATCTATTTTGGTGGGCTTCAGTGTCTTCTTTCCTATCTTGGTGAACGCCATTTCGGGAATAAGAAGCGCCCCCGACCGTCTGTATTTCGTCACACGGACGATGGGGGCAAACGCGCTCCAAACTTTTCGATACGTCGATTGGCCGACAATGCTTCCCTATCTGATGAGCGGCTTTCGTATCTCATTGGCGCTTGCCACTACGACCGCAGTTGTCGGTGAGCTGGTTGCCGCGAATGAAGGGCTGGGATTTGCCGCTCTAGAAGGCGTTAGATATCGAGATCCTGTGCAAGTCATCGCAGTAGTTCTGATAACATCTGTTGTCGGCGTCTCGCTCAACGCCGTCAGTCAGTTCGTAGAAAAACAGGTAACGCGAAAATATCGCGATTAGGGTTAGCAATATCACCAGTGATAACTTAAGAAAGGGGAATACAATGCTTGGATACAGGAATTATTCTCGGCGCATCACTAGGTTAGGGTGCTTGGCTGCGGCTCTTGTGGCTCTTGCAATCTCGCCAGCAGCGGCCGCCGAAAAACTCAAGGTGACCCTCAACTGGACGCCAGACGATTCTAGTATTGGGATCGTCTACGCCGATGTTCTTGGCTATTATAAAGATGCCGGAATCGACCTCGAAATTGAATCCGGAAAGGGGTCGGGATCGACCTCCCAACTCGTCGCTGCCGGCAACACAGATGTCGGACTTGCCTCCGGTGCATCTGCGCTCTCGATCGCAGCAAAAGGAGCGCCAGTCAAAATCATTGCACCCGTTTATCAGAAGAATGGCTTCGGAATCGTGTCTCTCAAGGATACACCCATCTCGAAACCGAAAGATTTGGAGGGGAAAACCTTCGCTATCGGCCCTGCTTCCGCAAACGTCCCTCTCTTTGAAGCGATGGTGAAGGCGAATGGGGTCGATAAGTCGACGATCAACATGATCTTTGCTGATGACGCAAGCTTCATCGCCCTTCTGAATGAGAAGAAGGTCGACGCGGTCTCGGACGCACCGGGCGACCAAATGGTTCCGCTGGAGTTCATGGGTGTCGAGACAAAGATCATGTATTACGCCGACATAGGCGTCCCTACAGTTGGCATGAGTCTTATCGCTCGGGATGATAAGCTCAAGCAGAATCCTGATCTCTATAAGAAGTTTATCGACGCTACTCTCAAAGGATATGCCGCAGTTGCCAAAAATCCCGACGCCGCCGTCGATGCGCTCTTCGAAAAGTATCCTAATTCAGGAAAGAAAGACCGGGTATCTGTCTCGTTGAAAAAATACACCTTGTCACTACTCTGCCTCCAGGGTTCGACAGGTTTGGGTAGGGCTCCTGCCGAGCTCTGGAAGAGTACTGGCCAAGCTCTCAATCTGGGCCACGGCATTGGGGCCATGCATACCGAAGACTACCTTCCTCCTGAAAATATCCCCTGTCCGTAACGAGACAGGCGCAACGGTGGCGCGGGATACAGCGGCGCCACCGTTAATCTAGGCTTACAACGACGTAAATTTACAGTAAGAGTACATCAATGGCTAACGCAATCGCTGACACAAATACGAATCCTTATACGGCGAAAGGGATTGAGCGGATTCTTCCCCCAGCGTTGGTATTGGTCTTGTTTGTCACCGCCTGGCAGTTCGGCAGTTACTGGTTTGACGTGCCAAAGTACCTTGTCCCTGCGCCATCTGACTTCATGGGCAGATTCGTTACTGATCGAAATGATCTCGCCTATAATTTTGCAGCCACGGGCTGGGTTGTTGTATGCGGCTTTTGTATCGCAACGCTTATTGCCATGCCGCTCGGACTGGCGATCTCTTCATTCCCCTCGCTGAGGCGAAGCCTGTTCCCGGTTATCGTGTTCTTCGAAATCATACCTAAAACGATCACCGCCCCCCTTCTGATAGTGTGGTTTGGCTTCGGGTTCACGCCCCGCATTGCGTTGACCGCTGTCATGACGTTTTTTCCGATTCTGGTGAACAGTATCGCGGGCTTCTCAGCTATGAACCCACGTTTGAATCTGATTACCAACTCGATGGGCGCGAGCTCATGGCAGACTTTTCGTTACATTCGACTTCCGGCTGCAATGCCGTTTATCTTTTCAGGCATGAAGATCGGCATGGTCTATGCGGTTTCGGGTTGCATAACTGCGGAACTCGTTGGCGCAAACCAAGGCCTCGAAGTTCTCATATTGTCGGCGGCGGGCTACATGGACGTCGCGCTCGTATTCGCCGGAATCATGGCGACAGCTGGTCTCGCAATGTTGCTGACTGGAATCTTGCTCGGATTTGAAAAGTGGATGATGCCTTGGAGGAATGACCAATGACCGGAGTGGTTAGCTTTCCGCAGCAGGTAACTACAAGCGAAACAAAGGTCAGGGGTTTCGCGATGGCGCGAGAGAGACGCAAATCAATACACGCATCTGATATCACCAAAACGTACGGAGAGTTCCGGGCGCTGGGGCCGGTTAGCGTCGAAATCGGCGAGGGAGAGTTTGTAAGCATCCTCGGTCCCTCCGGTTGTGGCAAGAGCACGCTTATGCTGATCATTGCGGGCCTGCTTCAGCCAACGGCAGGGTCAGTTGAGATCAATGGGAAAGTCCTTAACAAGCCTATGACTGATGTTGGAATTGTCTTCCAGGATCACTTGCTGCTGGAATTCCGGACTGCGATGGAGAACGTGCTTCTTCAACAAGAAATTCGACGACTTGACCGCGCCTCAACTCAAAAGCGTGCAACTGAGCTCTTCGCGAAACTTGGGTTGACCGGAGCTGAGGCCCGCTATCCGCGGCAGTTGTCGGGTGGAATGCAGCAGCGGGTCGCCATCGCTCGCGCGTTAGTGCATGATCCCGCAGTTTTGCTGATGGATGAACCGTTCGGTGCACTTGACGCCATTTCGCGCACGCAGATCCGCCACGACCTTGAGACGCTGTGGTTAGAGACGCGTAAAAGCGTTTTGTTCATCACCCATTCGATTGAGGAAGCCATCGGCTTATCGGACCGGATTTTGGTGATGTCGAACTCCCCAGGGAGAGTCGTTGAAGAAATTCGGATCGATCTGCCGAGGCCTCGACCGGCTTACCTTGGCCAATATCCCGAGTTCGCCAAGTATGCCGACGAAATTTATAAAACGTTCGAAGCGCTGGGCGTTTATCGCTTCAAATGAGGCAGAAGCGACCTGCGACGGAGCGCCAAATTGCTTCTCGACCAGGTTTCGATGCAATTGTCGCGCAACCGCAATTAGTTGGCTAAGTCGCCAGAACCGCTCCAGTGAAACCAAAGCGTACGCAATTGCTGTCAATCGGCCCGGACTTGGGACCCTGGATCGGCAGGCAAAAGGGGTCTGACGCAATCTCGATGAAGTTTTCGTTTATGCAGCACCGATCTACCGATCAATCGTAAGACCGTATGTCCGCCTCTGTCGGTGAGGTGGCTCGCCCTACACTGCGCGTCCGAGGGTTGCTCGAGCGGACCGAGCCGATCCTCATCACAGGAGGACGAGCCGTGGCAGATTATAGGGAAGCGTTTGTCGGAATCGATGTCGCGAAGCTGAGGAACGCCATCGCGATTGCGGACGCCGGCCGAGAGGGAGAGGTTCGCTTCTTCGGCGAGGTCGACGCGTCGGATGTGAGCATGCGCCGAGTTATCCAGCGGTCGCCGCCAAGTTCGATCGGGTGTATTTCTGCTACGAGGCCGGTCCGACCGGCTATGGTCTCTATCGGCTGATCCGATCGCTCGGCCATGAATGCATGGTGGTCGCCCCATCGCTGATCCCAAGGAAGCCCGGCGATTGGGTGAAGACGAACCGCCGGGATGCTCTTGCGTTGGCTCGACTGCTGCGCGCCGGCGAACTGACGGCGGTGTGGGTTCCCGATGAAGGTCATGAAGCCATGCGGGATCTCGTCCGCGCCCGGGCGGCCGCAGTCGAGACGCTTCGCGTCCACCGGCAGCATGTGAGCGCCTTCATGCTCAAGCACGGACGTATCTATCCTCGCAAGAAGGGCTGGACGATGCGCTATCTGCGCTGGCTGCAGGAGCAACCGTTCGATCACCCGGCGCATCAGATCGCGCTTCAGGAAATGGTCGAAGCGATCCGCGTCTCGAAAGAGCGGGTCGAGCGACTTGAGGGTGTGATCGAGGAGTTCATTGCGACCTGGTCCCTGGCGCCGATCGTGCGGGCACTGCAGACCCTGAGGGACGTAGGCCTAATCGTTGCCGTGACATTCGCCACCGAGGTTGGCGACGTGCAGCGGTTCGAGAGGCCACGCCAGCTCATGGGTTATCTTGGCCTCGTTCCCGGCGAACGATCGACCGGCGAGACAGTCAGACGGGGCGGCATCACCAAGGCAGGGAACGGCCGCGTTCGCCATATGCTGGTCGAGAGCGCATGGACGTACAGGCATCCTCCCAAGGTAGGCAAGATGAAGCTGTACCGGCTGGAGCAAGCTCCACCGAAGGTGCGCGAGATCGCATGGAAGGCCCAAACACGGCTGACCGCCCGCTATCGAATGTTGAGCGGACGCGGCAAGAGGACAACGGTGGTGTGCACAGCAATCGCCCGTGAACTGGCCGGCTTCATGTGGGCCGTTGCAAGGGAGGCCCAGGCGATCAGATCGTAGACCTGGGACGGCCTTTCATCTCGCGCATGGGCGGAGGCGGGACCCGGCAGGGGAATGCCCGTCAGACGCTTTGTGGCCGGCAACATGGCCGACGCCCGCAGTAAGATAGGAACAGCCCCGGACGCACAATCGGGAATGCGGTAGCCAACCCGCGCATCAGAGCTTGATCACCGACGTCCTTCAGTTCCGCCTCCACCATGCGCGACTATAAGAATGAGCAGCCGTTCCTCGGATCGGGCGACCTCCTGCGTTCCAAACCTTGACAGCGGACATCAGAGCGCTGTTCTCAGGCCACGGCCTTGAGGTCTGACTTTGTGACGTAGGCCCATGGCAGGAGATCGTCGATCCGGCTGTTGGGATGATCATCGACGATCCTGGTGAGGACGTCAGTAAGATAGCCGAGTGGCTCGATGCCATTGAGCTCGCAGGTTTATGCCGACCGCCGAATTATGCCGAGTGAGCAAGTTTTTACCAACACTTTCCTCAACGTAGCGGTAGCTGGATCGGCATAGCTTAGGCTCTCTCCCTCGCAATTGACGCGAAGGAGAGAACACATGAACGCAAGTGACTATCTGCAACGCAGCATACTGTATCGGAAGCTGATCCACGGGCCATATGGCGAGTTTGCACGCGTTGATGCCGGCAGATTGTCGCACGAAGGCTTCGGTCGCCAATGCACCTGGCGATCGCTAAGCTTATTTCGTGAGGTGAGAGACTGGCATGTCGGCAACGGGCACGATCTCCAGGATTTAAGCGAAGTTCATGTTGAGCGGTTTCTAGAGCACCGTTCCAAACACTGGAGCATCGATTCGGGCGACCGATCGGCGCTCCGGCGCTTGCTTGCCGCGTTACGGCAAGAAGGTTTGATGCGTAAGCGCCACGCCACTCCCCTCGTGCGAGGCATGAGGTGAATGTGCGAAGAATCCTCCCGATCGCGAGAGACGGAGGGCCTACGTGGGAGCAGACGGCAAAATGGACGTCGATTTGGACGTCCCAACAGCTGGCTACGCAGGCCGGCTCGAGGTTCTGGAAGGTCCAACGGGACGGCGGGTTCGCTCGGAGGCTGAGAGAGCCCGGATTGCGGCCGAGAGCCTGATGCCGGGGGTGCAGGTGGCGGCGGTCGCACGCAAGCATGGTGCGACCCGCTGGCAGGTCTA
The DNA here is from genome assembly GCF_040317925.1 of Mesorhizobium sp. M1348. Classification (NCBI taxonomy): domain Bacteria; kingdom Pseudomonadati; phylum Pseudomonadota; class Alphaproteobacteria; order Hyphomicrobiales; family Phyllobacteriaceae; genus Mesorhizobium; species Mesorhizobium sp. M1348. Next base: position 54,931 of record NZ_JAMYLH010000030.1, read on the forward strand.
CGATTGGCGGCGTCGCCTTCGTCAGCAACTGGCACCGCCGGAAAGCATGGGGCCGATGTTCGCGCCGCTGATGGTGGAAGAATCATCGGCGCCTCAGCGGAGGATGAGGCCACCGAAATCGACGCCGGCGAAGTTGGAGATCGTGATCGACGACATGGTGATCCGAACGGCGGTTGACCTCGAGCAGCTGTAGCAGGTGATCCGAGCGGTTCGGGCCTCGCGATGATGGCACTGGGCGCCGATCTCTAAGATCTACTTGGCGACCCGGCCGGTTGACTTCCGGCGCGGCATGGACGGATTGGCATTGGCTGTGCAGGAGATGCTAGGCCTCGACCCGTTCTGTGGGGCAGCCTTCGTCTTCCGGGCCAAAAGGGCGCAATTATCGACATTCTGCATATGGTTTCCGCTTTGCGACGGTTGCCTATCGCTGGCATCCGTTGTTTGGGAGCACGTTGCAGGTTTCGCCATTTCGTCGTGGGAAGGCGTTGACGTGCATCTACACGGAGGAGCGTCCTGACCTTTGCCGCGAACTCCCGAATTGGATGTTCGACGCCGGCTACTGCGCGGGCATGACGCTTGGGCGACCCGAAATCGGCATCGAGGGTCTCAATGAGTTAACGATCGTCCTGACGGCGCTCGGCGCGAATGGCAAGCAAGGCGCACAATCCCGCCCTTCAAGGAAGAAGGAGAGGGACGGTGCGAAGAAGCCGATATCACAATCGCGCGCAGCTCATCCTGCAGCTGGAGCGTCAAATTCCACATCCGCCAGTGGGCAAAAACACGAAGGGACTGGTCGAGACATTGGCCGACCTTCTGCTGGAAGCGCTGGCGGCCGAAGCGGATCAGGGAGGCGGTGATGAACCCGAAGATCACGCCTGATCACCTCGCCCGCTCGGCGGTAGTTTACGTTCGTCAATCGACCATGTCGCAAGTGACGGGCAATCTGGAAAGTCAGCGCCGGCAGTATGACCTGGCGGGAGCCGCAGAAGCGGTCGGCTTTGCATCGGTGACGGTGATCGACGACGATCTTGGCCGCTCGGGGTCCGGCCTGATGCAGCGACCCGGCTTTGAGCGGCTTGTCGCCATGGTCTGCTCCGTCGATGTCGGTGCGGTCTATTGCATCGAGGCGTCACGACTGGCGCGTAACGGACGGGACTGGCATCATCTGATCGACTTGTGCGCGCTGGCCGGCACGCTGGTCGTTGATCCGGATGGCGCATACGATCCGCGGCTCGTCAACGACCGCCTGCTGCTTGGGCTGAAGGGAACGATGTCGGAATACGAACTGAGCCTGATGCGACAGCGCGGCATCGCCGCCCGTGACTCCAAGGCCAAGCGTGGGGAGTTCCGCTTCATGCTTCCGCCAGGCTTCTGCTGGAGCGAGGCCGATAAGCTCGAGATCGATCCTGACGAGCACGTGGCCAACACCATCCGGCTGGTCTTCGCGAAGTTCCGCGAGTTGGACAGCGCGCGGCAGGTCTTCTTATGGCTGCGATCGGCAGACATTAAAATGCCCGTGGTCCGGCGCAATGTCGAGGTTTGCAAACTCGTCTGGAAGCCTCCCGCCTACCACAGTGTCATGCAGATTCTTCACAATCCGCTTTATGGCGGCGCCTACGCATTCGGCAGAACGGCGCAGCGGACACGGATTGTCGAGGGGCGCGCCCGTAAGGCCAGCGGCTTCAGGAAGTCTCGCGACGAATGGCATGTGTTGTTGCGTGACAATCATCCTGGTTACATCAGCTGGCAGGAATACGAGGAGAATCAGAAGCTCCTGCTCGAGAACGCGTATATGAAGAAGAACTGCGCGCGCAAATCTGCACGTGGAGGCCGCGCCCTGCTCACGGGATTGATGCTTTGTGAGCGATGCGGACGAATGATGCGCGTCTTCTATGGCATGGCGAACGGCAACGCCCATCGCTACCAGTGCCGCGGCGATGATGCCCATGTCGGCGCTGGCCTGTGCATCGGCATTGGCGGTCTGCGGATTGATCGCGCCGTCGCCCTGCAGATCCTAGAAGCCGTCTCCGATCGTGCCGTGGAAGCCGCGATCTTTGCTTCGGAGCAGGCCGAGCGTTCGCGAAAGGACATCGTTGCCGCCGTCGAGCGGGAGCTGGAAGCAGCCCGATACGATGCCTCGCTGGCCGGGCGTCGTTACGAACTGGTCGACCCCGCCAAGCGCCATGTCGCACGCGAACTCGAGGCTCGCTGGAACGATGCGTTGGACCGCGTGGCCACACTGGAGCGCCGGATCGCGGAGCTGTCGGCTCTGTCGGCGACACGCCCGAAGGTCGATCGCGCCCGTTTGCTTCAGCTTGCCCATGATCTACCGGCGGTATGGAACGCACCCTCAACCGACACTCGGACCAAGCAGCGCCTTATCCATATCCTGGTTCAGGAGATCGTATGTGATCTCGATGAGGCGACCAACGAAGCCGTGCTGCTGATCCATTGGACCGGCGGGCGTCACACCGAGGTGCGTGTTGCCCGCGTCAAGACCGGCCGTTGTCCAGATATGGCGCCGAGCGCCCGGTGCGTGATCGCACGCGCACGATGGTCGTGGCGTGCGGCAGGCGCAGTTCGCCGGGAAAGCGTCTTTGGCCTTCGAGCCAACCGGTTTCCGTGCTGACGGTAAAGGTGCGTTCCTCGATGCGGCCATGGGCCTTGCCGAGGTCGACAAAGCTATCGAGGCAATGGGCAGGGGCATCGTCGAAGTAGCGTTCGATCTCGGTGCGCAGCGTCGGCTGGTCGAAGTCCGGCTTGTCAGGCCATGTCTGGCGCACCCATGAGGTGAAGGCGTCCGCGAACAGCCCTGGATCGATGCGGTTCATCAGCATGGTCAGCCAGCGTCCGCCGGGCACGCCGTGGTGGTAGGGCAGGTACGGCGCAGCAAGTCGAGATGGGCCGCGCCCCAGTCGGCGATCAGGTCGTAGTCGTCGCAGTCGCAGATGGTGCCGCACACCACCAGAAGCAGCATTTCCTCAAGTGGATGCGCCACCCGCCACGGCTCGCGCGGGTCGTCAATGGCGGTAAAGTGCTCCAGAAGCGCCTTCAGGCGCGGCTTCTCGAACCCTTCAAGGATGGCAATGGTCATCGCGGGCGCTGCGAATCATCGAGCTCCATGGAATCAGCCAAGCCACAATAGCGAAAGTGCGTTAACCCGAGTTCGCAGCCCTGACGGCCTGACCCTTGACAGCGAGGTAATTTAATGGAACTGTATTCCACATGCCAAGCTATTCCAGAAATGTATTCATTCCAGCAGGGAACTGGCGGTTCGATCTAACGACGCTTTGCGCCAGGCGGAATTGAACGAACATCGACACGCTCCTCTGTCATATCTCAGAATTCGATTCGTACTTAACAGTCAATCGGATGCTGCGACAGCAGCGCGTTCAACAAGCCAAACAATGTGGAGGTGGAATATCTATGAAATCTTTCGTGAGGACCTTAAGTCTCGGCGCCGCGATGGCGTTCGTCGCCAACATTGCCAGCGCCGCCGAATTGACGTTTGCAACCGGCTGGGGGTTTGACTTCTATACGGCAGAGATCGCCAAGTTCGAGAAGGCCACAGGCAACAAGGTCAAACTCATACACTTGCCGTCCGGAGATGCCGCGAAAGTCAGCCAGTACCGCCTCTGGCTCGCGGCAGGCGACAAGAGCATCGACATTCTACGAATGGATAACATCTGGCTGCCCGGGTTTGCCAATGACCTGGTTGACCTTGCGGACGCGACCAAGGATGTGATCGGCCAGCACTTTCCCTCGATTGTTAACGCCCTGTCAGTCGACGGCAAGCTCCTTGCGATGCCGATGGAGTTAGATGGGGCGCTGCTCTTCTATCGCAAGGACCTTCTGGAGAAATATGGGAGGGAGCCGCCAAAGACTTGGGGCGAACTGACGGCAACCGCCAAGGAAATCCAGGATAAGGAGCGCGCGGCGGGCAACCCAGATATGTGGGGATATCTTTTCCAAGGAGGCGCCTCTGAAGAACTGACCTGCAACGCTCTGGAATGGCTTAACTCATCCGGCGGCGGCAACATCGTCGAGCCGGATGGGACGATTTCCATCAATAACGAGAAGGCGGCTGCCGCCATCGATCGGGCCAAGGACTGGGTGGGCACGATCTCCCCGCCGGGTGTGCTTGCCTACTCATCGGAGGAAGCGCGCGGCGTTTGGCAGGCGGGCAATGGCGTGTTTATGCGCAATTGGGTTTATATCTGGGGACTCGGTGACGCAGCCGACAGCCCGATCAAGGGCAAGTTTAGTGCTGTGCCATTGCCTGCCGATCCTGGCCAACAGTCGGCAGGCACCATCGGTGTGAAGGGCAACGCAGTATCAAGGTATTCCGAACACCAGAAAGAGGCCATCGAATTCGTGAAGTTCCTGGCTTCCGCGGAGGTGCAGAAGGAAGATGTAATTCAGCTTGGAGTGGTCCCAACGCGGCCGTTACTCTTTGACGACAAGGAGATTGTTGCGGCCCAGCCTTTTATACCCACTATGAAAGGGGGGATTGAGAACGGGTTGGTGCGACCGTCGGCGATCATGAAGACCAAGTACAATGAGGCTTCCAACGCCTTCTGGACCGTCGTCCACAACACGCTCGCCGGCAAGGGGACAGCTGCTGACAATCTCGGGCAGCTTGAGATCCAACTCACCGATCTGAAAGGCAGCGGCTGGTGATCCTCCCCAGCGAGGAAGGCTGACGACAAGTGCCAACCTCCTCGTCTGCAGACGTTGCTAAGGATGGCGGCGGCGGGGCCGCCATCCTTCCGATGAGCCAATCCGCATGGAAGTCTAGTGTGATGGCCGATATTCTTGTCGTGGAAACGCCGGCTGCCCGTGGGCGCCTCTCCCATACTATGTCGAATTTGAAAGCGCAGCGTGTACGCTCCGCCTGGGTGTTCGTGGCGCCCGCACTGCTGGTGTTGGCGCTCGTGGCCGTCTGGCCGCTCGCTCGAACCATCTATTTCAGCTTCACCAATGCCTCGCTCGGCAACATCGCCGAAACTCAATTCATCGGCTTTCAGAACTACTACGCTTGGAGCACACTAAAGAGTGGGCGCACGATCTTCCGCGGACTACTCGCCGATCCTGTTTGGTGGAACGCTGTTTGGAACACTCTGAAGTTCACAGTGATCTCCGTTATTTGCGAAACGATTCTCGGCCTTGTCGTCGCACTTGCCTTAAACTCCCAGTTTCCTGGACGCGGCATTGTGCGTGCCGCAATTCTTGTGCCATGGGCGCTTCCCGGCGTTGTGTCCGCCAATATGTGGAAGTGGATGTTCAACGACCAGTTTGGCATTGTTAACGACATGCTACTCCACCTTGGAGTCATCAGCCACAAGATCGCTTGGATGGCCGATCCTGACACGATGATGCCTGTTGTGCTTATCGCTGCGGTCTGGATGGGGACGCCCTTCACAGCGCTTCTCGTTCTCGCCGCACTGCAGACTGTGCCCAACGACATCTACGAGTCAGCCAAGATCGACGGCGTTCACCCGTTGATGGTATTTTGGTGGATAACACTGCCGCTAATCCGTCCGGCACTGATGGTCGCGGTAATTTTCCGAATCCTCAACGCGCTACGTGTCTTTGACCTCATTTACGTAATGACACCTAGCAGCTCCGAGACGGTGACCATGTCCATACTGACGCAACAATATCTGTTTGACTTTGACAGATTCGGCTACGGCTGTGCCGCATCGACCGTGCTCTTTCTTATACTGGCGTGCATCGCAGTCGTTTACATTTGGGTCGGCCGGGTCAACCTTGGGGGAGAGGGACGCTGATGTTTGTCTCCCTCGTTAAGCGAACCGCTTTTTATACACTCGTCATTGTTATTTTTGTCCTTTCGATCTTTCCCCTTTATTACGCAATCCTGACCAGCTTCAAATCCGGCACTGATCTGTTTCGGCCGGACTATTGGCCGACTGCCTTCAACCTCGCGAACTATGTAGCGATCTTTTCGACCGGGACCTTCGTCAGGAGCCTAGTTAACTCAGTTCTGATAGCCTCGTCAGTCGTTGGACTTTCGCTGCTCCTCTCCCTTACGGCGGCTTATGCATTGGGGCGTGTGAGCTTCCGCGGACGCTCGCTACTCCTCCTGACAATCCTGTCGGTGTCAATGTTTCCACAGGTGGCGGTGCTCGCGGGTCTCTTCGAGCTCATCCGCTGGGCCGGGATCTACAACACGCCTTTTGCGCTGATCTCCTCGTACCTCATTTTCACCCTGCCGTTCACGATTTGGGTACTGACGGCCTTCATGCGCGACCTTCCGATTGAAATCGAAGAGGCAGCGATTGTGGATGGTGCCTCACCTTGGGTAATTATCACGCGGGTTTTCCTGCCGTTGATGTGGCCTGCGCTTGTAACTACTGGGCTGCTGGCGTTTATTGGCGCCTGGAATGAGTTCGTATTCGCGCTCACTTTCACCTCGTCGGATTCCCAACGCACCGTTCCTGTCGCGATCGCCTCGTTCACAGGCCGTGGCGAGCGCGAAATTCCCTGGGGCAACCTAATGGCCGCGTCCGTGGCCGTCACGATACCGATCGTGGTTCTAGTGCTGATCTTTCAGCGTCGCATTATTTCCGGCCTAACGGCCGGCAGCGTTAAGGGCTGAAGATCAGGAGGAGATTATGGCCAAGTTGGAACTAAATGACGTTCGAAAGTCCTTCGGCGCCGTCGAGGTGATCAAAGGCGTGAACATGGAAATCCGCTCCGGCGAGTTTATGGTCTTCGTTGGACCCTCAGGCTGTGGCAAGTCCACTCTGCTTCGACTTATCGCTGGCCTCGAGGAGATCAGTTCGGGGACCGTCGCGTTTGACGATCAGATTGTCAACAATCTCGTTCCTTCCAAACGAGGTATTGCAATGGTGTTCCAGTCGTACGCTCTGTATCCGCATATGACTGTTTTCGAGAACATGTCTTTCGGTTTGCAGCTTGCAGGTGCAAGTAGAGAGGAGCGCAGGAAAAGGGTGGAGACAGCGGCCGAGATGCTGCAGCTTGCTCCCTATCTCAGGAGGCTCCCGCGCCAGCTCTCCGGCGGGCAGCGACAACGGGTGGCGATCGGTCGTGCAATCGTCCGCAATCCAAGAGTTTTTCTCTTTGATGAGCCGCTCTCGAACCTTGACGCGGCGCTCCGTGTCGAGACGCGTATCGAGATCGCTAAGCTTCACCGGAGCATGGACAATACGACTATGATATACGTGACTCACGATCAGGTTGAGGCTATGACACTCGCAGACCGGATCTGCGTTCTGCGAGATGGCCTAGTCAAGCAAATCGGGACGCCAATTGAGCTATACGAGCGTCCAAACTCGCTTTTCGTTGCGGGATTCATAGGTTCACCGAAGATGAACTTCCTTTCTGGAGAGCCCGCCAGGAAGCGCAATGTGCACACGATTGGTATCCGTGCCGAGCACTTGCACATAACCGAGCACGGCGAATGGACTGGTAACATCGTTCACTCTGAAGTGCTTGGCTCGGACAGTTACGTCTACGCCGACATCGGATCCGCGGCGAGTCAACCGATCATCGTCCGAGAGAACGGCACTTCGAAGCATCAGGTCGGTAAGACGGTCCGAATTTCGCCGATTGAAGATCATGTACATCACTTCGATGCACAGGGACAATCAATCGGGCGAATGCCGCTGCAAGGGGCGGCATAGGTCGACCCGCGAGCCACCATCAAAACGAGCTTCGAGGTGCCCGCTCGCCTGGAAATTCGGGCGACGGACAGCGACGACCAATCACAGGAGACTGAGTATGACCACGAACGCTGTTGTTTGGGGCGAAAATGTACACGAACAAAATAAACCCGGTGTCCGCGAACTCTATCCGGACGGGATGCACGGTACGATCGCCGCTGCTCTCAACGCAGATCCGGCAATAAGGGCCACGACGGCGACGCTCCAAGAACCGGAACATGGTTTGACTGAGAGCCGACTAGCGTCAACCGATGTTCTCATTTGGTGGGGACACACTGCACACAACGCAGTCGCCGACGAGATCGTGGAGCGAGTCATCAAGCGCGTTTGGGAGGGAATGGGTCTTATTCTACTCCATTCCGCTCACTTTTCGAAACTGTTCAAACGGCTGATGGGCACGCCGGGCACGTTGAGTTACCGTGAGGCAGCAGAGCGTGAGCGCATTTGGGTAGTCAATCCGCGTCATCGCATTGCTGAGGGCCTGGGTGAATATTTTACCTTGGAGCATGAGGAGATGTACGGCGAGCCGTTTGCTGCGCCGGAGCCGCTTGAGACCGTGTTTATATCCTGGTTTTCAGGCGGCGAGGTCTTCCGGTCCGGACTTACATGGCGTCGCGGTGCTGGAAACATTTTCTACTTCCGACCGGGTCACGAGACCTATCCGACTTATCACGATCAAATGGTACATAAGGTGCTTCGTAACGCGGTTAAGTGGGCGCACACTCCGCAAATCGCCTACTCGAGGGTCCATCAGGTGCCGCATGTACCTGTCGACATGGCGCTAGAGCCAATCGTCGATCGCAATCCGAAATTCTAACAGTTTAGTTAGTTCAAGGCAGGAGAATAAGTGCGACTTTCATTGTCAGGTGGAAGAGCAAACCGCCAGGCGATCGAATTTGGGAAGATCGCAGCGGTTAAGATAGTAGCTGCAGTGGACGTAGACCCAGCGCGCGTCAAAGCATATGCAGCCAAGTTCGACGCGGCAGCGAGTGTGACATCGGACCGCGCTCATTATCCGACAACCATGGCTCTAATCGCTGCTGGCAAGCACTTACTCTGCGAGATGCCCACTCGCCGAAAACTACGAGCAGGCTCAAGAAATGGCACACGTCGTGCAACCGCGTTCCCACCGTTCAATGTCGGACGATGTCGGATACGCAACGTAGCAGAAACAATTCTATCACATTGGTTTGAAACGGTTTTTCATTTTGGCATGGAACATGCGCGGTCATCCGCAACGCGTCACGGACGGAGGAGAGTCTCATGAACCCGCTTGCCGAAAATACCGCCGCCCCGGGTCTCACGGTTGCAGAACGATCCAAAGATGACGCTCGAGGAAGGCCCAGCAGCATGAAGACCGTTGCTTGCGTCCTCCGCTCGGGCGGCGAATTCGAGCCGCGCCATGTTGTCCGTCTGTTCAACCAGTGACCGAGCATTTGCCCGGCGCCAAGTTCCGTTGCTTCTCTGACGTTAGCGTGGGGGGCGTCGAGGTAATACCCCTCCGGCACGCGTGGCCGGGCTGGTGGGCGAAGATGGAGCTGTTCCGCCCGGAACTGCCCGGCGACTGGCTGTTTTTCGATCTGGACACTTCGATTGTCGGCAGTCTCGCTGATATGGCGGCGGTCGAGGGTCCGGTGATCATGCGCGACGTTGTCCAGCCGTGGCGATTGCAAAGCAGCATCATGGCGATCCCGCAATCCATCAAGGTGGCGGTGTGGGAGGCGTTCACAGCCGCACGCGCAGAAGTCGGCTCTCAGTGAGGAATGTCCATGCGTTTGCTTATTCTCGGAACCGGCGGCAGGGCGAACCGCCACGCAATTGAATTCGGCAAGATCGAGGGCGTCGAAATAGTCGGCGCCGTCGACGTCGACCCGGCGCGCGCCAAGATCTTCGCGGCCAAGTACAACATCGAGCGCACCTTCACCTCGCTCGAGGAGGCGATCGCCTGGGGCAAGTTCGATGCGGCAGCGAACGTAACCTCCGATAAGGCGCATTACCTGACGACGTTGGCGCTGATTGCTGCTGGCAAGCACGTGCTTTGCGAAAAGCCGATCGCGGAAAACTACGCGCAGGCGGCCGAGATGGCCTCGGCAGCCGAACGCGCGAACCTGGTCGCGATGGTCAATTTCAACTTTCGTGAATTGCCACCATTACAGAAGGCGCGCGAGCTGGTGCTCTCAGGTGAAATCGGCCGCCTTCGGCATCTCGATGCTTCCTACCTGCAGAGCTGGTTGGTGTCAAACGCGTACGGCTACTGGGCGAGCGAGCCGAAGTTTCTTTGGCGGCTCTCGACCAATCATGGCTCGAACGGTGTACTCGGCGATCTCGGCATCCATATCCTTGACTGCGCCACCTATGCTGCCGGCAGTTCTGTGGAGCGACTATTCGCCCGACTCAAATGCTTCGAGAAGATGCCGGGCAACCGCATCGGCGATTACGACCTCGACGCCAATGACAGCTTCGCGATGACTGTGGAGCTCGAGAATGGTGCATTGGGGATGATTCAAGCCAGCCGCTGGACCACCGGCTATATCAACGAGTTGAAGTTGAGGCTATTTGGCGACAGAGGGGCACTGGAGATGGTCTGCACGGACCAAGGCTCCAGCCTGAAGGCTTGTCTTGGAGAGGATGTTAATAGCGCCGTCTGGCGCGAGATTGGCGTCGGTGTGGTTCCGACGAATTACAAGCGCTTCGTTGAGGCGGCCGAATCCAGGCAAATGGTCGAACCCGGTTTCCGCTATGCCGCGAACCTGCAGAGGGTGATGGATACTGCGATCCAAACCGAGCGCAAGCGCTGCGAGCTGAAGGTGCCCAATTGAACGCGATCGGCATAGCGCTTCCCCACGAGCCAGCAATCAGTGAGACCTGTTACTATCTGTTTCAACGGCGCGTGGCCTTTGTGTCCGGCGATGGCCCGGGGCAATTGGAGAAAGGCCTGCGCCTAGACATCGACCGAATGGATAGTCTTTCTTTTGGGTTCTCCGCCGCTCCCAAATGCAATGCAGGCAGGGCT
>NZ_JAMYLH010000031.1:0-63451 GCF_040317925.1 Mesorhizobium sp. M1348
CCCCCTCCGCCCCCCCCCCCCCCCCCCCCCCGCGCGGGCCTGCGGGGGGGGGTGTGCTTCGCGGCGCCCGGCCCCGCCGCCCCGCGCCCCCCCCCCACGGCCTTGCTCCCGGCCTTGAGTTCCACATCGCGCAGCTTCTTGGCATGCAGGGAGGGTCGAGCCCACGCGTAACTCTCGCCCTTCATCAACAGATGCCAGATCACGACAGAGAGTTTGCGTGCGGTTGCCACGGCCGCGACATGCTGCCCGCGCCGGGCTCGCACACGCAGGAAGAAGGCTCGCAACGGTCCGGGAGCACGAGCGGCCGCCCAGGCCGCCTCGACGAGCATGCCGCGCGCATGACCACGGCCCTGCTTGGTGATCCGCCCATGGTAGGCCGGACCTGGCCCGGACTGTCGGACGCTTGGGTTCAACCCGAGATAGCTCACGAGCTTCTGCGGATCGTCGAAGCGCGACACGTCGCCGATCGCCGCCTTCATCGCCAGCGCGACGGTCATGTCGACGCCGGGAATGGTCATCAGCCGCTTCACGCCTTCATCCGCGAGAGCCGAGCGGGCAAGATCGCGTTCGATGACCTGGAGGTCTTCGCCCAATCGGTCGAACTCGCGCAGATGCCGATCGATCGCGAGGCGCTCGTCCTGCGGCACGACCTGCTCGCTCAACCATGACCGGCCCTTAGTGCCGCACAGGTCGGCATGCGGGCAGGACGGGATCAGGTGGCTATGAAGGATCGACTGGATGACGTTCTTCAATCGAGACCTCTGCCGGACAATCTGATTGCGCCGTGTCACCTGTCGACGCAGAGCCTGCGTCGGCTCATCCGGAATCCAGACTTCCGGCAGGAAGCCGCTGGCATAGAGCTGCGCCAGAACGCTGGCATCGATCGTGTCCGTCTTGATCTTGGCATAGGCGATGATGCGCACCTGCTTGGGGTTTGCGATCACCACTTTCTTCACATGCGGCGCGACAACCGCGGCGGCCGAGGACGCGTTGCCCGTCGCCTCGATCACCACGACATCATCCAACGACAGCTTTGCGGCGAAGGCATCCAGCAGATCGCGCCGCATGTCGACACGACCCAGCCGCCTGAGCCTGCCGTCCTCCCAAGCTACCGCCTCGGCGAAGGCGCGATGGATATCCAGTCCGATGATGCGCATGCCCGTTCCTCCTTCTTGGCTCGGTCAAAGACGGGAGCTGGCGGGCAACACGACATCTACTGATCCGCGCTCGCAGCGCATCCGGGAAAGTCGCGAGGGGCGGCCATGTAACGAGCTCGGGCTCTCAGCCCACGGTCTATTGACGGCCTGCCTGCACCTTCGTGCTCCCGGTGCCCCACGTCCCGGATGGGCTCACCATAAGGCCGTTCCAAAACAAGAACAGCAGGACGAAAAGGCACCACAGATCACATACCGGATAACGGCAAGGCCGAGCGCTTCATTCAGACTGCCTTGCGCGAATGGGCCTACGCCAGGGCATACGACACCTCAGACCAACGGGCCGAGCATCTGCCTCACTGGCTTCATCGCTACAATTGGCACCGACCCCATGGTAGCCTCAAAGCGAACACGCCCATCAGCCGACTCGGTCTAACTGAGAACAACCTGTTGAGGCTCAACAACTACTAGCGACCCCGTACAGAAGCAGGCCCCCACAACTGGACGGCCCAAGAAAGGATTGACCTATCGAGGCCCGTTACAGGAGCCCGTCTTATGCACGACGATGGGTCTCTGAGGCTGACGGATGTAGTCGACCTTGAACAATTTGGGCTCTAAAGCGGCGACCGGCTTGGGCCGGGGTTGGAGCAGAGAGATCAAGAGCGACAAAAAACCCTTCAGCCATCTGAACAGGAGGGAGAAGTTATTGCCGGCTGCGGCCAGGATGGCGTTGAGGGCCTCGCGCAGTATCTCGGCTTCCAGCGTCTTGCGGCCGAGCATGCGCTCCAGCTCGCGCACGCGTTCTTCGAGCTTCTTGACTTCGGAGTTGCCGACGACAGGTTCGTCTGAATCCACGGCGGCTGCCCCTCCCTCGCTCAACAATCTGCGCCACCGATAAAGGAGATTTGGCGCAACCCCATGCCGGCGGGCGGTAGACGATACCGTCTCGCCCGCCTCAAAGCTCTCCTCGATGATCTGCAGCTTTTGCTCGGTTGTCCACCGCCTGCGGCGGACGTCGCCCGTTATCACTTCAATGCGTCGATACTCGTTGGACATAAGCTTATCCCCAAGCCTGTGCTTGAGCCTTTCTGCCTATGCCGACTGTCCGGTCTAAATGGGGGGCACTTCAGCCGGGCCGCTCGAAGGAGCGGCATCGAAGAGCGCGGTGGTACAGCGCCACGCGTGACGTGCCTGTCGCAGTGCGTTTGTAAACATCGAGCAGCGGGTAGTTTCACAAAGCTACGCGGCGGCCATCTAAGAACGCGATGGTACCGCGCGGAACATTATATTGGCGTATTGAAGACAGTTCGACGCATATTCATAAAACGGAAAAACGCCCGCCGGCGCCTGGTCGCCTGAGTACTCGCAACAGGATGAACAATGACCGAAGCAGCACATCTCACGTTTAATCTCGACACTCCTGGCGTAAGCACGGGGCACCTTGTTGTGCCCAAAGGCGCGGACTGCGAAGCTCTTTCGCTCCCGGTCTTTAGCTGCAATAGAGGGGAGGGTCCGAGTCTACTTATCACTGGCGGAAACCATGGCAATGAACTGCAGGGGCCGATTCTTGCTCGGCGACTTGTTCAATGGCTTCCCGAAGCGCAGAGGTGCGGAAGGATCATTATCGTGCCAGAGATCAATCCACTTGCCGTGCAAGCCTGGACTCGCAACACGCCAATTGATGGAAAGAATCTCAACCGAGTGTTTCCCGGCCGGTCGGATGGCTCGGTAAGCGAACGGATCGCAGATGCGATTTCGCGTCTATTGCTGCCTATGGTGGACACCGTACTCGACCTGCACAGTTTTGGGCCGACCTGGGATTGTGCACCGTCGATCATCACACACCCTATTGCTGATGTCGATCAGATGGCGAAGACGGTCCGCATTTCAGAGGCATTCAAATTGCCGGTGACGTTGCTCTGGGAGCACAACGAAACGGAGGGAATGTTCGATACTTTGGTACATAGACAAGGCAAGACATTCATTTGCACTGAATTTGGCGGCGGCGTGGTCAGCGCCGACGATCTCAAAATCTACGAAGCTGGGGTGCGCAATGGCCTTATTGCGCTAGGGCTGGTCGAGGGCAAAGCCGAGTATCCAACGTTCCGTCAGCAAAAGTCTGGTCAAACACTAGAAACAAATTCCTCCGACCAGGTGAAATCGCCTTCACCGGGCATCTTTGAACCGCGCTGCTCGGTGATGGATGAAGTGAAGCAGGGAGATGTGATAGGCGTCCTACATCCGATGGATTCGCTGTCCGCTGCGTCCATCGATATCCGCGCGCAATCAAAATCTGTCGTGTACGCCATCCGATCGGCAATGTACGTCCAAGGCAACGAAGAAGTGGCGGTACTCGCGCGCCCCTTAGCTCACTGAGGTCGGATGTTCGTCGTCAACCACCCGAGAGATTAAGAGGAAAACGGTAACATGCCGGGCTGTCAGGCGCGGAAGACCGGGTGTCGTCCACATCATGATCTGTCTTTGTCTCGAAGAGATTGGCACTACGATCACCCGATCGTTACTCCTCACTGAGGATGGATACGAGTGAAACATCGAAAGCCCCCGCGCGAGATGAACTTTAAGGACTGACAATTGCGCGACGTGATACTGCAGGACATCTCCCAAAGCTTTTCCGACACGTATTCAAAGCGCCAGAGGTTCCTCGACTTCGCCAAGTGTCTAAAATCATATAAATCGCCAGCCGGGGAACCGGGTGGCGAGGAATTGTTCACCGATGTCGCTCGGTTCGGCAATCCAGCCCGTCAGCTGCATAGGGTCGAGGGCCTCAGATCTTCAAAGTAGATAGCTTGCGCCTTGAACGACGACATGGCGCTGTCGGACGAGGCGCTGGAGGCCTGGATGGCCGTTAAGACCAACCCCCGCCCGCTGGTGCGGACCGTGTCGGCGCTGGATGGCTTCGTAACGGCGGCGGTCACCGGGCCGCGGTTCGCGGACCCGCAAGACTGGATGTGCCCGCTCATGGGGTTGCCGCGCGACGTCTTGACCAAAGGATCTGCAACCGATCATGCCGTGTTTGCCAGCGTCGCCAGGATCCACAACCGGATCAACGAGACGCTCTTCGACAGATCGCAGGATTATGCGCCCCGTTTCGCCACCAAGCCCAGCGGCGGCATCGACCCCCGGCCATGGTGCCAGGGGTTCTACGCGGCCATAATCTCAACATCAAAAAATGGAAACGGCTACTCGACCTTGACAACCCCAACCACGGCCTGCTGCTGCCGATCCTGATCTACTGCGTCGACAAAAAGGGGCGGCCCGTCCTCGGCAAGCCCAGGCCGGGACCCGAGACCGCGCACTTCATCGAGCACGAGGCGTACAAAGACACCGTCTTGGGCGCGGTCAACGCACCCCGCAGTGGGGATAGACGAGCCCCACGGCGTCTGATCGCTTCTTACCTCCCATGGCATCTGCCGCCCGGAAAGACACTCGACAGCTTCGCCTTCGACGCCGTACCGATGGTCTCCAAGGCGCAGGTCATGGCTATGACCGCCGGCGACAGCTGGCTCGCAAAGGTGCCAATATCAATATCCTGTTGTTTGGCCCGCCCGGCGGCGGAAAGTCGCATCTCGCCGCAGCTATCGGGCTCGCACTCATAGAGAACGGCTGGCGTGTTTTGTTCACCCGAACCACCGACCTCGTTTAGAAGCTTCAGGTCGCGCGGCGTGAGCTGCAACTCGAATCCGCCATCGCAAAGCTCGACAAGTTCGATCTGCTCATCCTCGATGATCTGGCCAACGTCACCAAGGACCAGGCCGAAACGAGCGTGCTCTTCGAACTCATCTCCGCAAGATATGAGCGGCGTTCCATCATGGTCACCGCCAATCAGCCCTTTGGAGAATGGAACAGAGTCTTTCCCGACCCCGCCATGACCCTCGCCGCGGTCGATCGGCTTGTTCATCACGCAACGATCTTCGAGATGAATGTCGAAAGCTACCGGCGCAGATCCGCCATGGAAGCCAAACGCCAGCGCGGCAGGCCGGCATCCTACGCGACAATCAAAAACACGCACGAGCCTGTCGCGGAGCGGCAATCAGAAACCGACGAAAGCCTTGCCAGCGACAATCAGCGGATCTAACGCATATTTGGTGCAGGGGCGTCGTTCCCGTGGTTGCCCCGTCTGTTTGTAAGCGCCACGCCGCTCCCCTCGTGCGGGGCATGAGGTGAATGTGCGAAGAATCCTCCCGATCGCGCCGTCCCAACAGCTGGCTACGCAGGCCGGCTCGAGGTTCTGGAAGGTCCGACGGACGGCGGGTTCGCTCGGAGGCCGAGAGAGCCCGGATTGCGGCCGAGAGCCTGATGCCGGGGGTGCAGGTGGCGGCGGTCGCACGCGTCCAAATCGACGTCCATTTTGCCGTCTGCTCCCACGTAGGCCCTCCGTCTCTCGGCGAAGGTGGAGATCGTGATCGACGACATGGTGATCCGAACGGCGGTTGACCTCGAGCAGCTGTCGCAGGTGATCCGAGCGGTTCGGGCCTCGCGATGATTGCACCGGGCAACGATCTGAAGATCTACGTGGCGACCTGGCCGGTTGACTTCCGGCGCGGCATGGACGGATTGGCATTGGCTGTGCAGGAGATGCTAGGCCTCGACCCGTTCTGTGGGGCAGCCTTCGTCTTCCGGGCCAAAAGGGCTGACAGGATCAAGATTTTGGTGTGGGATCGCACCGGCCTTGTGCTCGTTCACAAGCGGCTCGAGGGCTCGAAGTTCGTCTGGCCGCAGGTTCGCGACGGCGTGATGCGCATGTCGCCGGCGATGTTCGCGGCCTTGTTCGAAGGGCTGGATTGGAGACTGGTTCGCCCCGAGCGGGCACGGCGTCCGCAGCTGGCCGGATGAGTGTGGCACAGTGACTCAGGTGCCTTGTCTCCAATGGCGTTATCGGCACTTTAAATCTGACGGTTCTCCAGGAAGAGAACGAGCGTTTGAAGGCGCTCCTCGCCGAGGCGCAGGCAGCTTTGGCAGAGTCCGAGGAGGCGCGCCGCCGCCTGGAGAGCGTCGTCAGCCAGCTCAACCACGAGAAGTTCGGCGCCAAGTCCGAGAAGCTGCATCCCGATCAATACCACCTGCCGCTCGAAGACGTGGAGATCGCGCAGGGCGTGCTCGATGCCGCGCAGGAAAAGGTGCAGCGGGTCATCCGGGGGTGTTCGGACGGCGCGTCCGGTTCGCGCCAGCGCAATCGTGGCCACTTGCCTGCCCATCTGCCGCGGGTGGAGCGGATCATCGAGCCCAAGAGCACGCTGTGTCCGTGCGGCTGCGGCGAGATGGCCAGGATCGGCGAGGATGTCAGCGAGCGGCTCGACGCAATCCCGGCGCAACTGCGCGTGCTGGTCACGCGCCGCCCGAAATACGCTTGCCGGCGCTGCTCGGGCGCCGTCGTGCAGGCGCATGCGCCCGAGCATGTCGTGCCCGGCGGCCTGCCGACCGAGGCGCTGATCGCCCAGGTCATCATCGCCAAGTTCGGTGATCATTTGCCGTTCTACCGGCAGGCCGAGATCTACGCCCGCCAGGGCATCCAGCTGGATCGGGCGACACTGGGCAACTGGGCAGGCCGGGCCTGCTTCCATCTCAAGCCCATAGCCGACCACATGCGCGGGCATCTGGCTGCGGCCGAGCGCCTGTTCATGGACGAGACCACGGCGCCGGTACTCGATCCCGGACGCGGCAAGGTCAAGAAGGGCTTCTTCTGGGCAATCGCTTGACCGCGGCTATGGTAGCCAAGGCCCGCCCATCGTGCTGTTCCACTATGCGCCGGGACGCGGCGGCGAGCATGCCGAACGCTTCCTTCAAGGCTTCGGCGGACAATTCCTGCAGGTTGACGCCTATGAAGGCTATGACCGGCTGACACGCCTGGAGCGGCCACAAGGACCATGGATGCTCGTCCATTGCTGGAGCCACCTGCGCCGACGTTTTGTGAAGCTGGCGCGCACACCAAGTCCCCGATCGCCGAAGCCGCCGTGCGCCAGATCGCTACGCTCTACGCCGTCGAGGCGACGGTGCGCGGCATGACGCCACAAGCTCGGCTCGCCGCCCGACAGCAGTACTCCACCCCGATCATCGCCGCCTTGAAGCCGTGGTTGACAAGCGATTGTCGATGATCTCCTCGGGCTCAAAGCTGGCCGAAGACATCCGCTATGGTCTTGCCCATTGGGAAGGGCTCACCCGCTTCCTCGGCGACGGCCGGCTCGAGCTCGACACCAACCCGGTCGAAAACGCCGTCCGGCCCGTATGCTTGACCAGAAAAAATGCTCTGTTTGCTGGCCATGAGGTCGGGGCCGAAAACTGGGCGCTGCTCTCATCCGTCGTGGCCACCTGCAGGCTCAAAGACGTCAATCCCGTTGCCTACCTCGCCGAAACCCTCGAGGCCATCATCAACGGCCATCCACAGAGCCAGATCGAGGAACTCATGCCCTGGCGATTCCGGAAAACATCAAGCCCAAACCCATAGGTGATCGGCGAGACGCTTACGTCTGTTTCTACGGTCGTTAGGCGGCTGCCAGCAGCCTGTTTCTCAGCAGCGGGTACCCGGAGCGCCCATACATCTGGCGGTTGATGGTCTTGAGACGGTTGATCTGTCCCTCGACGGGACTGGTGCTCCAGGCTTGGGTGATTGCGGCCCGAACAGCCGCAATGTCACGGCCGAGCTGCAAGGGAAGCCAGTTCGCTGTCCGCGGCATCCTCGATCCATTGCTCGAGGCCGGCATCATCGTCGCCGCGTATCAGTGCGGCGAAACGTCGAGCCAGGTCACCCGCCTTCAAGAGCTCCGGCGCGCAGTCATAGAGATGGCCCAAAAATTGCTCGATCTGCTCATCGAGCAAAGTCGGGTCTTCGCTCAGCAACCATGCACAGTTTCGGCGCGATGATGGCCGCCATCGCGCATTTGGCGGAGCGGTCGATGAGCACTGCTGGCGGGCGGCGGACCACCTGTAGACGGTCGCCCTGCTGTCTGCAAAGCCGCCGCGTCGGCCTTCCTGCCAGCGTCCTTCGAGATACTCATGGAAGGGATCCATGAGAACCGAGCGTGCGGGCGGCGCCGGTGCTCGGGCTCCCCGCCCGCTGCAAGCCAGCGCTCGACCGTTCTCACGCTCATGCCGGTCCGGGGCGCGATCTGTCGCGGCGACATGCCGGTCGTCCGCAAATCAAGGACTTCAGCATAGAGTTCACTGCGCTGGTTGCGGCGCGACCGGCGCAGGCCATCAAGCTTCGGGGAAGTCTCCACTGATGGTTCCGGATTGGCGTCGTCATCGCCACTCATCTCGGCATCATCGCCTTTCCGGCGGCACTGACCGCTTTGCGATGGCGGCCGAGGGCCAGACGCAACGCTTCGCCCAGGTTCTGGAGAAGATGCCAGCGGTCGGCGACCTCCGTTGCATCGGGAGCACCGCGACGGGCGCCGTCAGCACAAGCGCCGGCGCGATCGCGAGCGATGACTTCGATGCCCGGATGACGTTTCAGCCATGACGCGACTTGGCATTTCGGTCCGGCAGCAGATCGAGGACGCGGTTGCGCTCAAGATCGCAAATGATCGTTCCGTAGCGCTGCCCCTTGCGCCAGGCCCAGCCGTCGATGCCGACCACCCGCGGCGCGTCCGGCGGCTCGAACCCGGTTGCGCGGATCATCCGCAGCAGCGTGTCGCCGCTTATCGGCATGGCCAGTTTGCGCGACAGGCGCGAGCCGGGTTCACCGCCGACCGCGAAGCCGATCACCAACTGGCTCTCGCCGAGGCGGGCGGTGCGTCTCGCTTTCGGCTGCACCGTTCCCGGCAATCGTTCCGTAAAGATCCGTTGACGGCATTGCGGATCGGCGCAACGGAACCGCCTGGCGTGAAGCCGGATTTCGACAACCCGTCCCTGCCACAGCAGATCAGCCACCCGGCGCATATAGTGGCTGTGGACGCGGCCGGTTCGACAGCCGCAGGAGGGACAGCACGATTCTGTCGCCTTCGGCCGGGCTACCACCTTGTCGGCTTGTGGGAGAATTTGGACAATCGAAAGCTCGGGTGAGACCAGCGAGCGGAAGGCATGGAGCACGGGGGAATCACCGGCGTCGACTGCGATTCCGACTCTATGGACTCATTCGCACCGCCCGTGAATCCCGGCACCTGCACCAAATATGCGGAAGATCCCAATCAAGGTGAGACTCATCCTGATCGTCGCGCTATACCCGCGCCCGCGGACAACAGCACAATCGCGCCCTGCGCGGCATCGGCGTGCGCTGGACCGAGGGTCTGTGGCGCTGCTGGACCGACCACAGGACCTACCAGCCCCACCGGCACCTCACAACGGTCACCGCCCGACCAAGCAGGGTACCCACGTCCGGGCCGACAGGGCTCCGGGCCGGTCAGCCCTGCCCACGATCCTGCCCGCCGCCACCGTTGGGCCGAACGTCGAGGTTGACAGCGGGAGTCTGCATCATCCGCCTGATCCGCGGCTCGTTCCGGTACGCCTCCCGCCGGTACTGGGACGAGCTAGCCAAGGACCCCAAGCCCATCTACTAGGCGGTCAACGCCGCCGCTGCGGGGCACGCGCTCGACGAGCTCGAGGACAAGTGGGGGCGCGATACCCGGCTGGACTACGGCCTCGAGATCCGGCGGGTGGTCTGCTCGACCAACGCCATCGAGTGCCTCAACGCCCGCTATGGCCGGGCGGTCAAAGCCAGAGTTCACTTCCCGACCGAGCAGGCCGCGACGAAATGCCTCTACCTGGTCACCGGTCGACCTCAATGGCACCTGCTAGACACGATGGGTAGTGCGGTGGAAGCCCGCCCTGAATGCCTTCGCCGTTACCTTCGCCGACCGGATGATGCCGGCCGCCGGAAACCACTAACACGATGAAACGCCACTTACACCGTTGATCTGAAAGATCCTCTGACAGTCGCCTGGATCAAGGCTGAACCATTGGGTGGATGGTGAGGCTGTCGATTCGGAGCATCGGTGGTTGGAGGCAGCACCAGATGACCGCGTCGGCGACTTGTTGTACTGACATCCTTCCGGCCTGGAGTCCGGGCTCGGGGTCGGGTGCGGTTGCGATCCATCCCGGTTGGATGACGACGACCCGGATTCCGTTCTCGCGATGTTCGAGTCCGGTGACCTCGGAAAGGGCAACAAGCGCTCTTTTTGTGGCGCAGTAGACGCCGCCGTTGGCGACGGCGCGATAGGCGAGGTCGGAAGCGATATTGATGATCGTGCCCGACTTGCGATCGATCATTGCGGGTAGCACGGCCTGGGTGAAGGCGAAGGGAGCGGCCAGTTCGACCATCGTCGAGTCGACGAAGGTCTGAACTCTCATCTCAAGGATGGGAGCGAAGGACTGCAGCGCCGCGTTGTTGATCAGGATCGTCGGCGGGCCGATTTCAGCGGTGACAGCCTTAACGACCTCCGTAGCGATGGTTGGGTCGCGGAGGTCGGCGGGAAACGCGGCCGCTTTGTAGCCGCCGTCCTGGAGCGCTGCGGTCGTTGCGTCAAGATCATCAGAGGGTCGGGCGACGAGGGCGATGTTCGCGCCCTGTGCCGCCAGCGCTCGTGAGATCGCAGCGCCGAGGCCGCGGCTTGCTCCGGTGACGAGTGCGATCTCACCGTCGAGTGGTCTGCCAGCGTCCATTACCCGAGCCCCATGCCGCCGTCGACGTGCAGCGTGCTGGCGGTGATGAAGGCAGCATCGTCGCTGGCGAGGAAAGCGACTGCGGCCGCGACCTCTGCCGGCCGACCGAGGCGCCTCATGATGTTGTAGCCCTCGTCGAGTTCCGCGTCTTCGAGTTGACGCTTCGTCGCTGCCGGATCCGAGGCGCTGGCGAAGTGCATTTCGGTCACCATCCCGCCAGGCGCGACCTCATTGACCCGGATGCGGTACTGCCACAATTCTGCTGCGAGCGAGCGGGTGAGTCCACCAATCCCCGCTTTAGTCGTGTCGTAGATAGTTTTTGAGGAACGGGGCCTGAAGCCAGCTTCCGACGAGACGTTGACGATCGCCGCGCCCCGGTCGCGCAGTAACGGCAGCAGCGCCTTTGTGAGCAGCAGCGGTGCGCGCAGGTTGACGGCGACCTGCAGCTCCCAGTCCTCATCGCTGATCTCCTCGAACCGCGCCGGGCGGACGACCCCTGCGTTGTTGACCAGCACATCGAGGCCATCGACAGCTGCGGCAGTTTGTTCTGCGAGTTGGGCGGCCGAGTCGGTGCGACCGAGGTCAGCTTCGAGGAAGACGTGGCCGCCGCCCGCCAACGCTGTCGCCAGCTGCTGTCCTTTGCTCGCGTCGATGTCAGCGACCAGCAGGCGGGCGCCTTCGTGAGCGAGCCGTTTCGCAATCTCCGCGCCCAGGCCCATCGCCGCGCCCGTCACAAGCGCCGTCTTGCCGTCAAACCGCCGCAGCGCCACGGAATCCGTCCGGCTTGTCGTCACTTTTCCATGATGGTTCGTAATGTTCATTCCTAATCTCCATTCGAAAGACGACCCGAATTTCGTCTCCAAGATCACTTGATCAATTCATGTTTGGCTTCCCTACGGCGTTCGCGTCTGCGCGCTGCTGAAGAGCGTTGAAATCTAACGCACTGCGTGTTTCGCGGGCTCAGCGACTAGGAATTCTTTCACGACCGCCGTTTACACCTGAACTTCAACATTCTGCTAGACCAACGACCCACCAAACAACAGTCTGTCCAGCACCGAACCCGCATCGTAAAAGATTTTGTTCATGTCGGCTGCTCAAGAGTTGATCAATGCTTCATCATCTTCGCAATCGTCTTGTGCGATCCCGCTTAGATCGGTAGGCGTCAGTTGTTCTTGGTGGCGCGAATACTGGCCAATATGCGCCACGTGGCGTAGAGTTCGCCAATATAATTTCCCGGACAGTACCATCGTGTTTTCAGATGGCTGGCCACGATACGCTTGGACAAAGCCATCATGTGCAGCCCGTGTGGGGACGACCGGACCGACGGTCCGGATTACGCATCCATTCACCCTCTGAAGGCAAGACGTTCAAGGCGATTAGAACGCTTCCGCCGACGACGCCAGCGAAGAGGAGCTGGCCGATCTCATCCTCGGCATTGATCCGGCATGTATTTGCATCGAGCTGGATTTGAGAAGGAGAATTGCAGGAATGATCAGAAGCAGCCCGATTACCCGGGATCTGGAAGACCGCTGAACGACGGTAGCCAGAAAATCGTCGCGCTGTAGCGAGGCGATGGCCGAGGTTTCCGCCAGCCATCCCGCATGCCACCATGAGCAACAGGTGTGCCAATCCATCGAGAAGACCGGCACCGACGGCGATGCCCGAGCTGCGCGCGGGTGAAACGCCACACTTGGGTATTTCAAAGTCACCGCGGGTAGTCGCCACAAAACGCCGTGGCACGGACAAGCAGCTCCCCTGTCGCGTCGACTCTGTGGAGACCTATGTAGAACAGCGCCAAAGCAAGCCTGCCGATAATGGCGGTGATGACCGAGCGGTTCCGCATACTATCGCGCCAGTCGCCGCTCAGGCCTGACAGAAACCTCGCGCCCTAGAGCACGTCCTGGGATCGATGAATCGATTGTGACGTGACGACGGCCTGAGCTGGTGATTCAACATCCACTTTGAGGTGGATGATGGCAAGAGCATTGAGCGACGATCTTCGATCCCGGGTTTTGAAAGCTTCGGACGAGGGCATGTCGGCACGGCAAGCTGCGGCTGACAGGCATGACCGCGCCTTTCGTCTACGACGGCGCCATGAACGGCAATGTGTTCCTCGCCTATATAGACGGCAGCGGCGAGCCCCAAGCCAGACGGCCAGTCAAAGGTCTACCAAAACAAAATCCACGAAAGCTGAGACGGCGATCGCAATGATGGGGGTGATTGGCGCGACCTGGGCCATTTGTTCGGTATTCAGCGTTTGTCGATTGGCCTCCTGTCTTTACCCCTGCTCGCAGCCGTCGATTCGAAAAGACTGATCGCCGTAATGCAAAAACGACAGGCGAGATGCGCTTTAAATTCCGAATGCCTCCCTGGCCAAGCAGTTCGCCAGTCTCGCTGCCTGATCAGCATCTCGCCAATTCGCGTGCAGGCGTTGCAACATGTCCTTCAAAGAAATTCATAGACTCGTAGTCTAAGGCTCAGAAGGTCAGGATCGGGCAGAGCATTTTTCGTGACGCCCTGATGGAATATTGGAACGGTAGTTGCCCGTTGAGCGGGATATCCAGTCCTGATCTCCTGCGAGCGTCGCATATGATGCCATGGGCTCGCTGCGAGACGGACGGTCAGCGACTCGACGTGCATAACGGACTTCTACTGTCCGCCTTGTGGGATGCCGCATTCGACGCTGGCCTGGTGACATTCGGCGATGATGGACAGGTTTTGGTCTCTTATCGCTTAGAAGGTGCCGCCCAAAAAGCGCTAAGCCTCAGCTCTGCGCCGACGTTGATGCTCCGTAGGGAGCATGGGCCTTACCTCGCATTTCATAGAAACCGCATCTGGCATGAGATTGAATCTACCAAACTAGAGGTCGTGTGCGAACAAGGCCCGATCGATGCCTGATGGGTCGCCCGCATCGTCCTTGAGGCTGTGCAAGACATGCTCTTGCGTCTCGCCTTGCAGATGGCGCGCGACGACTACGAGACCCGGCGGGAACTTCAGCGCCAGGGCATCGAATTGGCGAAACGTGGGGGCAAGTAGGCGGCCGACCTATAGCGCGTCGATCTGGAAGAGACCTGCGCGACTTGTTTGTCGCCGCGCATCCCACGTCATCTCGTCGCGAGAAGACAACAATCTGTAAACTCGATTGGACTGCGGCGGCCGATGGCTTCTATTCTAAATCAAGGGCATGGATTTGATTGCAGCCTACAGGGCACCTCGAATGAGCGAATTTTTTTTTGCAGCAGTTAGCGTAACGATCGCAACAT
Source organism: Mesorhizobium sp. M1348 (assembly GCF_040317925.1). Taxonomy (NCBI): domain Bacteria; kingdom Pseudomonadati; phylum Pseudomonadota; class Alphaproteobacteria; order Hyphomicrobiales; family Phyllobacteriaceae; genus Mesorhizobium; species Mesorhizobium sp. M1348. Next base: position 14,033 of record NZ_JAMYLH010000031.1, read on the forward strand.
CTCGCGTCGAGGCTGAGCCTGCCGATCTTATGCGAAACGTAGCTCGGATTCACAAGATAGCAGCTGACTCGACGAAAACTGCGGCCATTTTCTTCGATCGTCCGATGTCACACTGAGATGAGCTCGCGCAACCCCAAGCAGATCGATGCGATTGGTGTCAGCCATCTGCCAGAACGACTCCAGCACATCATCCGACGCCGTGACGCAGTGCTCGGTCCTGGCTACCAATTTTCCGAGACGATTCCGGTGGAGTTTGTCTCGGGATTTGGTGCTCACTTAGTAGACATCGACGGCAATGACTATCTCGACGCGTTTAACAACGTGCAGGGCGTCGGCCACGCGCACAAGCATGTTGCGGACGCCGTTTCCCGCCAGATTGCCACAGTCAACACTGATACACGCTACCCCCAGGAAGCGCTGGTCGCCTATGCTGAGCGGCTACTTGCAACATTCCCAGCTGAACTGTCGAGGCTAAGCTTGCCCTGCACTGGATCTGAAGCAAATGACCTTGCAATTCGGGTCGCGAGGTTCCATACGGGCGGCGAGGGTATCATAGTTACTCGCTGGGCGTTTCACGGTCGCACTCGTGAAGTCGCCAGTTTTTCCCCAATGCTAGGCGCAGGATCCCCGCTCGGACCAAACGTCCGACTTATTGCCGCTCCTGACCCCAGGTTCTGCGGACCCGAACAATCCCTCGAGAAATATATGCAGGATCAAGTGCGTGCCGCGATTCTTGATCTCGAGCGGCACGGATACCGGCTAGCAGCCTTGATTGCTGATTCCGCTTTCACCTCCGACGGCATTTTTACTCATCCTGTAGGCTTCATGCAGGCAATGGTCGACGAGGTCCATGCCGCTGGCGGCCTCCACATTGCTGACGAGGTTCAATCGGGGTTCGCTCAGCTCGGGGATTCGATGTGGGGGTTCAGTCGGCACGGCGTGGTTCCTGATATCGTCACAATGGGCAAGGCGATTGGGAACGGTTTTCCCATCTCTGGCGTTGCCTTCCGCCCGGAGGTCTCTGATGAATTCGGACGAAAAGTCAGCTACTTCAACACACTGGGTGGCCGATCGCTTTCGATAGCTGCAGCGTCCGCAGTGCTCGATGTGTTGGAGCAGGAGAATGTGCGCGAACGCGTTGCCGTGAACGGAGCGACCCTGCTGGCAGGGCTTGAAACGCTGACAAGGGATTCTCCTTATGTTGCGGAAACCAGGGGCAGTGGCCTGTACCTTGGCGTTGAGATCGTCAAGGACAGAAGGACGCTCGAGCCCGATCCTATTCGTTGTGAAAGCGTCATCAAGGACCTCCGCGATCGGCGAGTTCTGATCAGCCGGACCGGGCCCGCAGGTAACGTGTTGAAAGTTCGACCTCCAGTCGCTTTCACCGCTGCGGACGTGTCTCGATTCCTTGAGACATTTGCCATCGTAGCGAAACAGCGGCTCTAGAGGGTTCTAGCAACATGAACAAATCACCCGGCCCTGTGTTACAACGGCTCTTGGAGGAGAGCAGCCTTCTTGCATCAACCCAACCTATCGACCCCTTGCTGTTGCAGATCATGCTTGAGACTCACTACGGGCTCAATGGAAGCTTTTCACGATTGGGCAGCGAAAAGGGCCATACGTTCAGGCTTAAGGCCAAAACGAATGAATACCTTGTAAAGGTGTCACCGTCAGACGAGCCTGAACCAATTACGGCGTTGCAAATTCGAGCGATGCGCTATCTTGATGATGTCGCTCACGCCTTGCCCGTCCAGCGGATCAAGCCCACCCTTGACCGAAGGGATAGCGTACCAATCGACGTGGGGGATGGAGCTTGTCGAATACTCAGCGTCTTCTGCTTTGTTGAAGGCCTGCTGTGGGAGCAAATGGAAGCCAACGTCGAGCAGTTGACCAAGGCGGGAGGCATACTCGGGAGCCTAAACGTCGCGCTGCGATCATTTGAGCATCCGGCTGCCATGCGCAGCTTAGTTTACGACATTCGGCACTTTCTCCATTGGGGGGGGCTTGTTGAGTACGTGCCAGACCCGAAGCACCGACTGCTGGCCCAACGGGTCTTCAGGCTGTTCGAAGAAGTCATACAGCCGAGGCTGTCTAGCCTTGAAATGCAAGTGATCCATGGTGACTACGCTCCCAACAATGTTGTGGTGGATCCGCATATGGATGTCTTCGTCATGGCTATCCTTGACTTTGGTGACGCTGTCCATAGCGCCGCGATCTTTGACCCTGCCAATACGGTCGCGCACCTGATCGGCCGCTCTCAGGATCGCCCCTGGGAGGATGCCTTTGCCTTTGTCGCCGGGTACGAGCAGAGCCGGCCGATAAATGAGTCAGAACTTCCACTTTTGCCAGTTGCGGCTCTCGCGCGGCTCACCATGCTCGCTTTGATAAGGTACTGGAAGGCTGAGCGCGCACCTGACCAAAGCGAGGAGCTACTGGCTAGTGCCGAGTATTACTGGGCGAACCTAGAGCGGGCCATGGGCATACCACTGGATGACGTGGTCGCGCAATTCCGCTACCGCGCCGGTGAGCTTGGTGCTTGAGCCCAGCGGTAGGAAGTAGGTGGCGCTTGAGGGAACGTTGCCCACCACCACTATACAATCGAGTACCTCGGCGATCGTATACGATTCTAGATGTTTAGGCCCGACATCCGTGAAGTCCAGAAATGGGGATTCTTATTTGTTCATGATATCTGGACGCAAAAGTGCATCTGGAGCGCATATTGGTTGGCCGACGCATGTCCGTGGCCGTCGAGTAGCGAACGTAGCCCAAGGGCGTATCTCTTCCTTGCCGACTACAACCAAAGATAAGGAGTTATTTATGACTACGGCCGAATCGATTCCCTTCACCGGCGCACCGTTTCCAAAATCGGAGTACGAACGACGGCAGAAGAAGGTGCTTGAAGAGATCGCCCGGTCCGAGCTGGATGCACTCGTGGTCACCGCCCACGGTCATCTCCAGTATCTCAGCGGATACGATGGAACAGGTGCGTACTTCATGCCGTTTCCGTTGATTCGTGCCGGGACGGGCTCCAATATGGGTAGTTCGGGAATACGAGCTCACTGGCGTTCGCGCGGAGAGCTGCATCGATGAGTTGGTTGGTTATACAGAGCAGCCAGATTTTGCCAAAGTGTCTGCGGACGTTTTACGCCGGTTGGGATTGGCCGGCAAGAGGGTAGGTTTCGAGCTGGGCTGCTGGGGCCTCGCGCCGGCCGATGTAATCGCGTTGCAGGCGTACCTCCCGGATATGAAGGTCACCGATGCCTCTCGGCTGGTCTCATCTGTGATGGCCGTGAAGGACGAGCTGGAAATCAAAGCAATGCGCGATGCGATGGCCATGACAGACATGGCCGTGCGGGCATTTCAGCAGTCGCTCCGGGCTGGCGTCACCGAAGCTGAAATGGCGGTGGCCATCAAGAGTGAGGTTACCAACGCCGGCGGCGAGGACGTTAGGCTTGTCTCAGTCGGATTTGGTGAGAGGACGAAGCTACCCCACACGAAACTGACGCGCCATCCAATGGACAACAATGAACCTGCGATGGTGGAAGTCGGCGGCATGAAGCAAGGATACGCCGGGCCGCTAGTCCGCGGCGCCGTGCTTGGCACGCATGCTGAGACCGAAACCTTGCATGCTTTGGCGGAGGAGGCACTTGAAGCCGCCATCGCTGCTATCAAGCCAGGTGTAATGGCTGGAGAGGTGGACGCGGCGGCCCGCAGGGTGATCGAGCGATCTGTTAGACCCAAGGCTCTTAATCATCGAGTTGGATACCAGACCGGGTCCCCATGGGGCGAACGCGGCAATATCAGCCTGGAGCCCAGCGCAATGGACGTCCATATGCCCATTATTCTCATTGGGGAAGGTCGTTACTTGTTTGGCTGCAGCGAGACTGTCTTGGTGACGGAACACGCAGCAGAAATCCTTAGCAGTACACCACACACACTCTATCGCGCGTGATGCGTGGCAGCGACCAAAATCGTCTTTTCTCATGCGGCGTAGCGACACGGGGGCATTGTGGAAGTAGCAGGTCCCGTCAGGTGGTGCAGCTCGGCGGTTACGTAGCTGCTAGCGAGCGCCGGTCATCGGCGCTGTAGATGCTATGGGCGGCGGCGAGCGCGTGGCACCCTCGGCGCTGTTGAGCAGCTATCTAAGGAGCGCCCCCATGTCACCATTCTTTGATGCAAGCAGATCCCTTACCGCCCTTGATCAGGACAGCACGCTAGTCGCAGTGATTGAGATGAGCCAGACAAAGTGGCTCATTGCTGCGACGGTCCCTGGCTTTGAACGTAGTCCTCTCAAGAAGCTCGATGCCGACCCGGATTCGGTGCTCAGGCTGTTGCGCCGCTGGCGCAGCGAAGCCATCCAAGCCGGGCGCGAAGTCCGGCGCATCGTTGTCGCCTATGAGGCTGGACGCGACGGCTTTTGGTTGGCGCGCTGGCTCCAGGCGCGCGCTGTCGAGGCTTATGTCATACATCCATCGAGCGTCGCGGTTTCCCGCGAACATCGGCGCGCCAAGACCGATCGCCTCGATACCGAACTGCTGATGCGCGCCTTTCTTGGCTGGCTGCGGGGCGAGAAGCGCCACTGCAGCATGGCAGCCATCCCAACCATCAATGAGGAGGAGGCTCGCCGTCCGAACCGTGAACGAGACAATCTCGTCCGCGAACGTACACGGATCGTCAATCGCATCAAGGCAATCCTCGCTCGCTTCGGCATTCGCGCCTTCAAACCCAATCTGCGCAAAGCTGCCGAGAAACTGGAGGCTCTGCATACGGCGGAAGGTATGCCCCTACCGGAACGAAGCCGAGCAGAGTTGCGCCGTAATCTCGGACGGCTTCACCTGTTGCGTGAACAAATCCACGAGATCGAACAGGAGCGGTTGCGGCAGCTCTCGGTGGTTCCAGACACGGAGAAGGGTCCGCTCGCAATGGTTCGCCTTCTTTCGCGGATCGTCGGTGTCGGTATCGAGACTGCGGACATGCTGGTGAATGAGATTCTCACGCGGCCTGCGTGATCGGAGAGCCGTCGCTCGCTATGCCGGACTTACCGGGGCGCCGGATGAGAGCGGCCAACGCAGGCGGCGTATGGCTGCATCATGGTTTTTGATCCGCGCGGATCAACCGCATACAAGCTTGCGGCGCATCGGCGGCGAAGCCCCGGGCGGTGGGCCCATTCTACAGCGCGGCGTCGTAAGGCCATGTGAGCGACCGGGATCACCACCACCTCGGATCGTTATCGGCAGACGCTATTGCAGCTGCCAGACTTCAATGCCTCGTCCTGTCGAACGCTCCTCCATGCTCGGCCACTCCCGTCGGGATCTCGCCGGTCGTGACAAGTCGCCAGAATGCAATCAGTAGCTTGCGCGCCAAAGCCACGATCATTGTCTTGCGCGTACCGCCACGGCCATCGCCCTGCGTCCGGTATAAAGCCGAGCTCCCCTCGGGTTGCAATTTATAGACCTCTACAAACAGGGCCACCTGCCGGCTCAATGTAACGCTGCCGCCGTGCTCGTGACCATCAAGGGCAAGTCGCTTCGCGATGGCCCAAAGGACACCCTTGACGGTCACTGCGCGCGGCGCCCCAATGGACCCCTCGGAGCCAAAGCAGGAACAAACGGCCGCCACCGCTGAACAAGGAGACGGAACGACTGAAAGATCACGTTGACAAAGATCACCCCATACAAGCGAGTGAGCGGCGCAAAACAAAAGAGGCGACGGCGGCCCTAAAAATAGGCACTGGCCATCTCAAAACGCGATGGTAGTGCCCGGAACATTATATTGGCGGACCCAATGCCAACTGGCACATACTTCGTAGTTAACGGAACCAACTGCATCCGCCCGTCAACACCGTTCCGGCAGAAATCGAGCGAACTGAAGTGCAGATCAAAGATGTACTCCTCGTGCCAGGAAACGGCGCGTTCTTCTACGACGATCAGGCAGCCATAAGAGCGGGGGCCTCGCAAGAGGGTTTTGTCTATGTGGGCGAACCCTTGACGCCGGACTTCCAATCCATTCGCGTTCCGGCAACTTCGCTAAGTATCGGGCTTGTCCTTGTCGACGAAGCCGTCGTTTGGGGCGATATGATGAGCGTGCAGTATTCTGGTGCCGGTGGACGCGATCCGTTGTTTGAAACTGCTCAAATCTCGGATTTGACGTCGCGGGTTGTGGTGCCTCGGCTCATCGATGTGGATTTATCTCGTTACCTTGATGCCTGCGCGAAGGTTTTCGAGCCCGTCGGGCACAAGCGGTTACCTCTCGCGATTGAGTATGGGGTCAGTCAGGCGCTCCTACGCGCAGCAGCCCACCTTCAACGTACGACAATGGCAGAGATCGTATGCAGTGAATTTGGCCTACCGCTGCCAACCCGCAGGGTTCCGATCTACTGCCAGAGCGGTGATGCTCGGGAGCTTAACGTCGACAAAATGATTTTGAAAGCCGTGGATGTGCTTCCCCACGGTCTGATCAATTCACGGCAGAAATTTGGCGTCGACGGCCAGACCTTCATGGAATTCGTGAAGTGGGTTGCAACGCGTACTCGCCAAATCGGGCGCCCGGGGTATCATCCGGTGCTGCATTTCGATGTGTATGGCTGGATCGGCCAGGAAATCGGCCTGAAGCCGCAAAGCATCGCCGACTTTATCTGCAGAGTTGCAGATACCGTCCCAGATTTCACGCTCAACATCGAGTCCCCAGCGGATTTTGGTTCGACGCAAGCCCAAATTGAGAACTACGCCAAGATCGTATCGATCTTGGACGACCGGGGTTCCAGCGCGCGCATTGTAGTGGATGAGAGATGCAATACACTTGAAGATATTCGGCTGTTTGCCGAAGCCAAGGCCACGCATCTCGTTCAAATCAAGACCCCCGATGTCGGGTCAATTGCCGACACAGCGCGGGCAGTTCTCATCTGCAAGGCGAATAAGGTAGGCGCATATGTCGGGGGAAGCTGTACCGAGACAGATCTCTCCGCCCGAGCTTCTGTCCACGTAGCGGTGGCGACCCAGGCCGATATGATGCTTGCAAAGCCCGGAATGGGTGTCGACGAGGCATTCTCAATTGTTGGGAACGAACAAAACCGGCTGCTGGCTATGCTGAACCGTCGCCGGACCCAAAACGAAAACGTTGGATGAAAAGCACGGTGTCGCATGCAGAACTCTCTTGAGGGGATCACTGTCGTAGCCGTGGAGCAGGCCGTGGCCGCGCCTTATGCATCTTCCCGTCTTGCCGACGCCGGCGCCCGTGTCATCAAGGTCGAGAGGCCCGAAGGGGATTTTGCCCGAAATTACGACAAGTTGGTGCGGGGACAGAGCGCTTACTTCGTCTGGCTCAACCGGGGTAAGGAGTCGGTTTGTCTGGACCTGAGGTTAGAGGCGGATCGCGCCGTCCTGGACACGCTCATCGCTAATGCTGACGTCTTTATCCAGAATCTGAAGCCAGGCAGTATCGAAAAACTGGGCTTCGCGTCTGCTGATCTGCGTCGACGTTTTCCGCGGCTGATTACGTGCGACATCTCTGGTTTCGGGGAGACAGGCCCGTATTCCCATTTGAAGGCTTATGATCTCATCGTCCAGGCCGAAACAGGTCTATGCGCGATCACCGGCAACCAACAAGGGCCCGCGCGTGTAGGTGTTTCCGTTTGCGACATCTCGGCCGGCATGACAGCGCATAGCGCCATTCTTCAGGCGCTGTATCATCGCGAGGTCACCGGCGATGGGACAGGCATCCAGGTGTCACTATTCGATGCCGTCGCTGACTGGATGAACGTGCCTGTTCTGCAAAACGACTACAGCGGCTACCACACGGTACGCGCGGGTGTGAAACACCCGTCGCTGGCGCCGTATGGCGCATATTGTTGCGCCGACGGCAAAGAGGTCATCTTTTCGGTTCAGAATGACCGTGAATGGGTGAATTTCTGCGAGAAGTTCCTGAATCAGCCGGCGCTCACACGCGCACCTGGTTTTGCTGACAACATGGAGCGTCTCGGTCACCGTGCGCAACTTGACGAGATCATTGAACGGCGGTTTTCTGAATTATCCTGCCACAATGCAATGCAGGAGCTCGAGGCGGCCGGCCTAGCATATGGTCGACTGAACGAAGTGGCGGATGTTTCGAAGCATCCACACATTCGAAGGGTCGAGGTTGGAACACCCGAAGGAACCGTCGAGACGATAGCGCCGGCAGCGATTTTCAATTCTGAGCGCCCCTCGCTTCGCCCAGTTCCGGCTCTTGGTGCTCATACGGAGGCTGTCCGCGAGGAGGTTCTGGGGCTTTTGCGCGAAAGAGCCGCGTCAGCGTGAGTGCGCGTCTGAGTAAGGTGAGTGCGGTCGCGAAATACGAAGAGTCTATGTACCTCGGATCGTCCCAGCGCATCGGCCATCCAGCAAGCCTACTGCCGTCACGCTCGCTAAAATCGATCGCAGAGCCAACTCTATGATCAAGGACACATTTCCGGCCGTTGAAAGCGCGATGTCTGTACCCCGCTGGAGATCCCTGCTCTTCGTACCCGCTCACGTTCTGCGCTTTGTGGAGACGGCGCATGAGCGGGATGCAGATGGCGTCATTCTCGACCTCGAAGATTCCGTTCCCCAAGATCAAAAGGGCGAGGCACGGCGGCGGCTTTCCCAATCAGTAGCAAAGGTTGGGCGCAAGGGCGGATCTGTTTTGGTCCGCGTGAATCGTGGTTTGCGCGCCTTGGTGGCCGATCTCGATGCAGCTGTGATGGCGGGCGTTGATGCACTGGTTCTTCCAAAGACGGATTCGGCGGAGTGGGTTTTAGAGATCGCCAAAGCGGTTTCGGAACTTGAGCGGGAAAGAAATCTCCCGCTGGGACGCATCCGGTTCCTTGCCCAGATCGAGACCCCGAGCGCCTTGCAAAAGCTCGCAGCCATTGCGTCGGCACATCCCAGGATGGTCGCAATGGCGCTTGGTCCCGAAGACTTTAGTGCCGCTGTTGGCGGCTCCCCAGAGTTCGACCTTCTGTTGGCGCCGAACCTTTCTGTTCTGTTTGCCGCCCGTGCGGCCGGCTTGCTCCCGCTAGGCTTCATAGGAAGCATTGGCGAATTCTCGGACACGCATAAACTTCGTGAAGCCGCGGTGAGTGCGCGGCGGCTTGGCTTTGCCGGAGCCTTGGCGATCCACCCGACCCAAGTGGCCATATTCAATGAGGCTTTCTCGCCAAGCGCCCGGGAACTTGAGTGGGCCCATCGTGTTGTTGCGGCGGAAAACGATGCCGCCACGCGTGGCCTGTCTGCATTCTCACTGGATGGCAAGATGATTGATCCGCCAGTGGTGCGGCGCGCCCACGAGATCCTGGGTCTCGCTAGCAACAACTGAGCTATGCCTCTGGTCACAGTGCCTCAATTGCGCTCTACAACGATGCAGTCAAGATGCTTCCTCGGCGTCGTCACACCCGGAAGCCAGCGAGGCTCGCCGGCTGCCTAGGGCAAGCTTCGTAGCGAGTAGTGCTGCCGTCGTGGTCAGGGCTGCGATGCGTTGCGATAGCTGGTCGTTGACGATCCGCTGCAGTGGGCCGGTCATGCCCAAGGCATGGAGCACCAACCCGTTCGCCTGGCAAATCGGAACGGCGATTGCTCCCAGGCCCTCGTCGATCTCGCCGATGCAGGTGGCATAGCCGCGTTCCCGCACCAGCGAGAACTCTCGCCTGATCCAACCGTGGTCGTTTCGCGTGTTCACAGTGAGTTTTGGCAAATCAGTCGCAAGCACCTGAAGAATTAGCCTCTCATTCTGATAGGCCATGATTGCCTTGCCGGTTGCTGCCGCATGGGGCGGCATCTCAATTCCAGGTTGAACATAGCTGCGCCAGCGAACTTCTGGCGCTTGTGACACGGCGACAACGACGCGGCTGCCGACGAGCTTGGTAAGATAGCAAGCCTCTCCGGAATCCTCGGCCAACGCGGCGAGAAAGGGCCGAACCAGCGCTTCGAGCCACCCGTCGTCGGCTGTGGCATGGAGAATGCGCGAGAGACGGGGCCCGATAGAATAGGCGCGACCGCCCTGCCCACCAATGGCAAGCTCCGCCTTCACTAGGCCTTTCAGCAATCGGTGTGCCGTGGTCTTAGGGAAATCGGAAAGCGTCGCAACATCCGCAAGGGCCAACTGGTCGGGAAATGCGGCGATCAGCTCGAGCAGCCTGACGTAACGCTCAAGCGGGCTGTCGACGTCTATTTGCTCCGTCAAATCAAACTCCATCTTCGGCTGGCCCTGTTGACAAGGAAAACCAATGCTAATACTTTGCCTCAATTTCCGGGACAATATTCCGGAAATCGGAATGCGTCAAGCGCGAACCGCATCTTACGTCCAGGCTTGGGCGCACCATGACGTCGAAGGACAGTGTGACGATGACGACATCAGTTTTCTGAGGAAAGTTGGCGCTACTGCCTGTTCATCCTTGTGGTGAGCAGAACACGGTGCTGGCGCTCGCCTTAGCCGATCGCGGCCATGTGCTGGAGAACGGCCGTGGCCTGCTCGAAGGAGCAGCCGGTGAACTAAATAGGATGTTCGTTCGCGAGGCCTATTTCGGTCCCTAACGAAGCTCAACGCAAGGAACGAGCGATGACCTACCCAGACCCATCTTCCAGCTCGAGTGCGCTTTATGCCCGAGCGCTGAAGAGTCTGCCCGGGGGCAATACACGTACCACCGTTTTCATGAAGCCATACCCGATCTATGCGGCACGAGGCGAAGGGTGTCGGGCTTTCGATGTCGACGGCGTGGCGCGCATCGACTGCATCAACAATTTCACGGCTATGATCCACGGCCATGCGCACCCGGCGTTGGTTGAAGCCGCCACGCGTCAGATCGCGCTAGGCAGTGCGTTCGGTATGCCCACTGAATCCGAAATCGAACTCGCAGAGCTGATTGCCGCTCGTCTTTCAAGCGTGGAGCACGTCCGCTTTTGCAATTCCGGAACCGAAGCGGTGATGATGGCGCTCAAGGCGGCGCGCGCGCATACAGGTCGGCCAAAGATCGCCAAGTGCGAAGGCGCCTACCATGGCTCTTATGATTATGCCGAGGTGAGTCTCGATCCATCCCCCGCCGCCTGGGGAAGCAATGCACCTGTCTCGGTGGCCTACGCGAAAGGTACTCCGGCGAGCGTTTTGGCCGACACCCTTACTATACCCTTCAATGATATCGATGCCGCGGTGAGCCTGATACGAGCACATGGCACAGAGCTCGCTTGCATCCTGGTCGATCCGATGCCTAATCGTGCCGGGCTCGTTCCGGCCGACAAGACCTACCTTCAGGCCTTGCGCGAGGTCTCACGTGAGGTAGGCGCCGTCCTGATCTTCGACGAGGTCATCAGCTTCCGTCTCGGTTTCCACGGCGCCCAGGGACGCTGGGGTGTGTACCCTGATCTAACGACGCTGGGCAAGATCATCGGCGGTGGTTTTCCGGTGGGAGCCATCGCCGGTGGTGCCGAGTTCATGGAGGTGTTCGACCCTACCGCCGGCAAGCCCTCTCTGCCTCACGGCGGTACGTTTTCGGCTAATCCGGTGACGATGCGCACCGGTTTGGCCGCTATGGAACTGCTTGACGAAGCAGCGTTATTGAGGCTCGAGTTCATGGGCGACCGCTTGCGCACCGGCGTCAATGAGGCGTTCTCCCGCCACGGTGTGCCCGGCCGCGCCGTTGGAGTCGGATCGCTCGCGAAGATTCATTTCAACGAGCGCGAGGTGCGCGATTATCGCACTGCGTTCGCCGGCCCGGAGGAAACAGCGAAGCTAGCCCGGTTCAATCTCGGGCTGCTCAATCGCGGCGTACTTGCTGCCGGATACGGGCTGCTAGCTCTCTCGACCCCCATGGCCGACACGGACATCGAGACGGTGCTCGCCGCGATCGGGGAATCTATCGCAGACGTCGCTGCCATGTAACCCCCGCCGCCATCCTGCGCTTCCCATCGCTGATGTTTGAACCGGCGCATGATTGCGCCGCTGGACCAACTGAAAGGCATGCCCATGTCCACCACGGTCGATCCCATCACCCGCTCCGTAGTCCAGCATCGCCTCTCTTCGATCGTGGCCGAAATGGGCGAGGCGATGCTGCGCACCTCCTATTCCCAAATCCTGAACTCGAGCCGAGACTTCTCGATCGGTATCTGTGATACCCGCTCGCGACTAATCGCCCAGGCGGACCATATCCCGGTCCATGTCGGGGCCTTACCATGGGCGGCGCGGGCCATCGAGGCCCGTTTTAAGGACATCGTCCCGGGCGATGTGTTCCTATTGAACGACCCCTATCACGGCGGCAGCCATCTGCCGGACCTTACCGCCTTCGTCCCTGTTTTTGCCGAGGGACAGCGCATGCTCTGGACAATCGTCCGGGCGCATCAGAGTGACATCGGCGGCGCTACCCACGGCGGCTATAATCCGCTGGCAACCGAAATTTGGCAGGAAGGTTTGCGTCTACCGCCGCTCCGGCTCTACGAGGGCGGCAAGCTGCGCGACGATCTGCTCGACATGCTGGCACTCAACGTGCGGAACGCCCGCGATTTTCGCGGCGATCTCGCGGCGATGGTCGGTGCCGCCAATCTTGGTCAGCGCCAACTTGACAAGCTTTTCCTCGAGTTCGGGCGTGAGGTTGTCGATGCGGCAATGGAAAGCATCCTTGATGCGGCAGAGGAGCAAGCCCGCTCGGTCGTTGCGAATTGGAAGGATGGCGTCTTCTATGGCGAGGCCTTTCTCGATGACGACGGACGTAACCGCCAGAACCTTCGTATTGCCGCGAAAGTGACCAAGCGCGGAAGCGATATTGAAGTCGACCTGAGCGAATCGGATCCGCAGACTGACAGCTTCGTGAACTCGTCTCACGCTAATACTCAGGCAGCGGTGGCAATGGCCTTTGCCTATCTGATCGACCCCGATACCCCGAAGAACGAGGGCGCGTTGCGCCCGCTTAAGGTGGTCGCCAAGCAGGGCACGATCGTGTGGGCCGATCCCGGGCTACCGGTGACGATGTGCACGAGCCATCCCTCTAACGAGATTGTCGAGGCCGTGGTCAAGGCTCTCTCAGCTAGTTGTCCAGATCGGGCGATGGCTGGCTGGAGCCGCCGCTTCCGCGTTGCCATTCAGGGACAAGATCCCCGCAATGGCCGCTCTTTCATCTGGCACATGTTCCATGCGCGGCCGGGGGGAGGGGCGTCTTCCGGCGGTGATGGTTGGTCGTCGATCGGTGAATGGCATACCGCGGGTGGCATCAAGTTCGGCTCCATCGAAGTGGCTGAGGTGCGCTTCCCGCTGCACTTCCGTCATCATGAATTCAGGGAGGATTCTGGGGGGCGCGGTCAGCATCGTGGTGGGCTCGGGGTCGCGCTTGACCTTGAACTCGAGATCGCTGAGCCAGCGCTCGCCAATACGGCTGGCGACGGTGTCAGACACGGTGCTTGCGGTCTGCAAGGGGGCGAGGATGGTGCACCCCACGACTATCGACTTCTGTCTTCTGGAAAGCCGCCGCGCGCGCTCAAGACCAAAGAGGTCGGCATCGTGCTGTCGCCGGGCGACGTCCTTGCAATCCGCTCCTCGGGCGGCGGCGGTTGGGGGCCTGCAGATAAGCGCGCACCAGCCGCGTTGGCGCGCGACCGCACCCAACACCTTGTGACAAATACTCTGAAGGACATCTGACAATGTACACAATCGGCATCGACGTCGGTGGCACGTTCACTGATTTCGTCCTGGTCGAACACGATCAGACGGCCGCCTTTGCAAAGTCGCCGTCAACGCCGGCGGACCAGTCATTAGGCGTGATGACTGGACTCGCCGAACTAGCCCGAAAGGTCGGCCTAGACCGATCCGAACTGCTCGCGAAAACGGCGCGTCTGGTTCATGGCACCACGGTCGCAACGAATGCGCTGCTGGAGCGTAAGGGGGCAAAGGTCGCACTCCTTACCACCGAGGGTCATCGCGACGTTCTGGAAATGCGCGAGGGACTTAAGGAGAACCGCTACGACCTGCGCACTCCGCCGCCGGAACCTCTCGTCCCCCGAGCGCTGCGCATTGGCGTCAGGGAGCGGGTGAATCCAGACGGTTCGATCCGCATCCCGCTGGACGACGCTTCGTTGGACGCAGCTATCGAGGCCATCCGGCGCTTAGGCGCGACCTCCGTTGCGGTTTGTTACCTCCATGCCTACCGAAATCCTACTCACGAACTCGCCACGGTCGAACGCCTGCGCTGCGAACTACCTGATGTCTATGTCTCGCGTTCCAGCGATGTCTGGCCTCAGATCAAGGAATTCGAGCGAGTCTCGACAACCGTCGTCAACAGCTATGTAGGTCCGTCGGTCAAGCACTATCTCAGCAATCTTGAGCGTCGGCTCGCTGAAGATGGTTTCAAGGGAAGCCTGTTCATCATTTTGTCGCATGGTGGGATGGCCCCTATTGAAGAAGCCTCGCGTCTCGCTGCCGGAACTGTTCTTTCAGGGCCCGCTGGCGGTATCTCTGGCTGCCGCCGCTGTGCTGAATTGCTCGGGATCGCCGATCTCGTCCCCTTCGACATGGGTGGCACAAGCACCGACATCTCATTGATTGCGGAAGGCCGAGCGATGCTTACAGCCGATGCTGGACTGGCCGGTGAGCGCATCGCCTTGCGCAGTCTCGATATCGCCAGTATCGCTGCCGGCGGCGGGTCAATCGCGTCGGTGGATGCGGGAGGTTCTCTGAACGTCGGACCGGCCAGTGCAGGCTCTCAGCCAGGACCAGCCTGCTACGGCACCGGCGGAATTGCTGCGACCGTTACAGATGCAAACGTTGTGCTAGGCTATCTAGGCGTTGATACCTTCATGGGTGGTCGCCGGCCGCTTGACAAGGCCGCAGGGGAAGTCGCGGTCGGCCGAATTGGGTCGGCACTCGGCATTACGGTTGAGCAAGCCGCGGCCGGAATCTACCGCGTGGTCAACCTCCGCATGGCCGACGGCATCAGGCTTATGACGCTGCGGCGCGGAGTCGATCCTCGCCGCTTCACCATGGTGAGTTTCGGAGGAGCCGCGGGACTACATGCCGTCGAAGTGGCACGAGCGTTGGAGATCCCGCGGGTTATCGTGCCCATTGCCGCGTCGGTTCTGTCGGCTTGGGGCATGCTTGCGAGCGATTTGCGGTACGAGATAAGCCGGACAAGCATTGGAACCGGCCACGTGGACGCTACGACGGTCCGCGAGGTCTTTTCCGAATTGGAAACAACC
Source organism: Mesorhizobium sp. M1348 (assembly GCF_040317925.1). Classification (NCBI taxonomy): domain Bacteria; kingdom Pseudomonadati; phylum Pseudomonadota; class Alphaproteobacteria; order Hyphomicrobiales; family Phyllobacteriaceae; genus Mesorhizobium; species Mesorhizobium sp. M1348. The sequence goes on from NZ_JAMYLH010000031.1 coordinate 29,215, forward strand.
GCTCTGGCGAGGATGAAGAGCTGGTTCGATGGGCCGCTGAGGATCGAGCGATCCGCCGAGATGCGCTATGGCGAGCAGATATTCGAGATCGACGTGGACCTTGATGGGCTCGACCTCGGCTCTCCTGATCTAGTCGAACAGATGGATCAGCGTTTTCATCGTCGCCATGAGGAACTCTATACTTACGCATCGCCCAACCAAGAGGTTGTGTTTGTCAACGCCCGTGTCTCGGCTGTCGGCGACGTGGCTCGGATCGCCGACAAGACGATGGTTGAAAGTCGAGCTAGTCCTATCGCCGCCTCCTCCTCGCGAACTATTTATCTCGACGGGCCGCAGCGGGTCCTGGTCTTCAATTTCTCCAGCCTGGCGCCTGGCCATCGCATAACCGGGCCAGCCCTGATCGAATCCGAAACGACCACAATTCTCATTGGGCATTCCGATGTATTGACGGTGAACAACCTGGGTTGGCTGGATATCGAGATCGGGCCTGGCCGGGCCGCCGCTGAATGATTGGTTGCTGCGTCGCTACTGGAACGAGCGATGTCTGAAGGAGCCATCTGCGCCTAGTCTACACGCTGTTCTGTTTGCCACCCGTGCAGCCGGGTTGCTCTCGTTGGGCTTCATAGGGAGCATCGGCGAGTTCTCCGAGACTGATAAACTTCATGAAGCCGCGGCACATGCGCGGCAGCTTGGCTTTGCCGGAGCTTTGGCGATCCATCCGACACAGGTGGCCATATTCAATGAGGCTTTCTCGCCAAGCGCCCAGGAGGTCGAGTGGGCCCATAAGGTCGTCGCGGCTGAAAATGATGCCGCCACGCGTGGACTCTCCGCATTCTCATTGAATGGCAAAATGATCGATCCGCCAGTGGTGCGGCGCGCCCACGAGATCCTGGCTCTCTCTAGCGACAACAGAGCCTGAACTCAGCGGCCGGATAGGCTGTTCGAACTGGTGCGATAGTTTTTGTGACTTGCCTGCCATCTCGTTTCGAGATAGACGTAATAGCACTGGGAAATATGCCCCGGTTGGATTTGTTCATCGTGGACATCAGGCAGTTAAGATACTTTGTCGGCGTCGTTGAAGCCGGCAGTTTCACAAAGGCAGCTGCGACCCTCAACGTTGCTCAGAGCGCTCTAAGCCTGCATGTGCGTCAACTAGAGGAAGGTTTCGGCACCCAGCTGCTCGTTCGCGACAGGACCGGTGTCAGCGTCACGGCGTCCGGAGACAAGCTGCTTGAGCGCGCGCGGATCATCCTGAAGGAAATTCAGCTCACTGAGGCAGAACTGACCAACTCGGTGGCTGCTCCTTCCGGAGAGGTGACCATTGGCATTCCGTCCGGAGCCGCTCGCGTCCTTAGTGGTCCCCTGCTTGAATCGGTAAGAAGCGAATTGCCGAGGATCTCGCTTAAGATGATCGAGGGCATGACGGGACCGCTGGAGGAGTGGATGGCTGCTGGCCGCTTCAATCTGGCTGTCCTCTATCGCACTGCCGAGAGCGTGGGGCAAATGACGGTGCTGGCGCGCGAAGAACTTTGTCTGGTGGTGCCGCCGGGTGAACCGCCGTTCGAAGATTCGATCCCGCTCGCCGAGCTGCACGCGTTTCCGCTGGCGGTTCCCATGCGCAACAACAATGTCAGGCGTTCGGTGGCTGATGTCGTTGCCCAACATGGCTGTGTGCTGGACGTCAGATTCGAAGTCGACTCCCTTTCCACGATCATTAACATGGTCATGGAAGGGAAAGCCTATTCTATCCTTGCTCCGTCGGCCATTCAGAAAGAGGCATCTCAACGCCAACTACGGACGGTTAAAATCATCGATCCGGTGATCACCCGTTCCGTTGTGCTTGCCGTCAACCCGAAAGATGAGCGCTCTCCAGCCGTGTCTGCGGTCCGCAAGCTGATTCCCAGAGTCGTGAAGACTTTGATCGAGGGCAAGCACTGGTCAGCCACGGTTCCGGACCGGGTTTAGGAAGTCCCAAGCCAAGACCTTCTGGTGTTAACGCTCTTCGCGGCTGCTTGAGCAGTATCTATCTGATTTCGAGATGGTTTTGCGCGACAATCGATATTTGACCGCATGCGACTATCGCGATGAAATCGCAGAGCAGCGAGCCAGGGTTCGGATACCGACCGTTCTCGTACTTGGCAAATTCATTAGAGCGGAGCATGCGATGTCCAACGCCAAGACCTATCAGCTTTTCATCAACGGCAGTTGGCGAGACGGTAGTGGAAGCCTGACGGTGACCAACCCGGCGACAGAGACGGTATTTGGCTCAGTCGCCGCGGCGTCGGCTTCTGATCTGGACGAGGCCCTTGCTTCTGCAGAGCGCAGCCGCCGAGCCTGGTCCTCGCGACCGCCGAAGGATCGCGGCGAAATCCTTGTTGCGGCCGCCAGAATCCTGGCAACGAAAGTGGGAGACGCCGCCAGGGATTTGTCGAGAGAACAGGGCAAGACGATTGCCGAAGCAACAGGCGAGTACGCGCGCGCAGTTGAAACGCTGGAGTGGTACGGCACACACGCCGAAGAATTGTCGGCCCCCATTCCACATGGCCCGAACCGAATGATCGTCCCTGAGCCGCTCGGTGTGGTGGCTGCCTTCACGCCATGGAACTATCCCGCAGTGCTTATCGCCCGCAAGCTCGCCCCCGCATTGGCGGCAGGGTGTCCTGTAATCCTCAAGGGAGCAGAAGAGACACCGAGTGCGGCCATCCACATTGTCGAAGCCCTGCGCCAGGCGGGTATCCCGGACGGCGTGGTCAATCTTGTCTTCGGCGTGCCGGCGCAGATTTCTGAACACCTGCTCAGTTCACCAATTGTGAAAGTCTTGACCTTCACGGGCTCCACCGCGGTTGGAAAACACCTGGCCAAGCTTGCCGCAAATAACTTGCAACGGTGTGTCCTTGAACTCGGTGGACACTCCCCGGTCGTTGTCTGCGAGGATGCGGATCTCGCAAAGGCCGTTCCGGCAATTTCGGAATACAAGTTCGAGTGCGCGGGCCAGAGCTGCAATGCGCCCAGCAGAATCCTTGTCGCGCGGCCCCTCTATGAGGAGTTTCTATCGCGGATGACCGAAATCGCCCGCAAAATCAAGATCGGCCCACCCGACGACCCGACGACCGAGATGGGACCGATGGCAAACTCGCGGCGAATCGAGGCCATGCAGCTTCTGGTCGAGGACGCGGTGGAGCGCGGCGCCCGCATAGAGACCGGTGGCACGCGCCTGGAGCAGCCTGGCTTTTACTGGCCGCCAACCATTCTGACGGAGGTACCCAAGGATGCGAAAGTCCTTCATGACGAGCCGTTTGGGCCGATCCTGACCGTGGCGCCGTTCGACACTATCGAGGAGGCTATCGAAGAAGCCAATGCCACCGAGTATGGCTTGGCCGCCTACTTCTTCACTGGCGCCGCCGATGCGAAACGAGCGCTGATCGACGGTGTTTCAGCTGGCGCTGTCAGTGTAAATTACCTGAAAGGGGTGTCCGCGGACGCGCCGTATGGAGGAGTCAAACAGAGCGGCTATGGGTATGAAGGTGGCGAGCAGGGACTGCGGAGCTTTCAAAGCCTGAAACTGGTCAACGGGCTCGGGTCATTCGGGTAAGAGTTGGTGAACAAAAGGACGCGCACCATTGCCGGGGAAGACATAGCAAGGAGCGTCGCCGACGCCCTCCAGTACATCTCGTATTATCATCCTCCAGACTATATCCGGTACCTTTCGGAGGCATACGAGCGCGAACAGAGCCCTTCGGCAAAGAACGCTATAGGGCAGATACTGCTGAACTCGCGGATGGCGGCATTTGGGCGGCGGCCGATCTGCCAGGACACTGGTCTCGTGGTGGTTTTCGCCAAGGTCGGGATGGGCGTTCGCATCAAGTCTTCGGCCAGTTTCGCCGACCTCGTGAATGAAGGCGTCCGACATGCATACCTCGACCCCGACAATCCGCTTCGACCATCGATCGTCTCGGATCCGCTTGGCCGACGATTGAACACCCGCGACAACACGCCGGCAGTCGTCCACGTCGAACTTGTGCAAGGCAACAAGATTGAGATCACCATCGCCGCAAAAGGCGGCGGGTCGGAAAACAAGGCACGTTTCACCACCCTTAACCCCAGCGCGTCCGTTGCCGACTGGGTGGTCGACACCGTTTCGACGCTTGGTAGTGGATGGTGCCCGCCCGGGCTGATCTCGGTCGGGATTGGTGGTAGCGCCGAAAAGTCGATGCTGCTCGCCAAGGAGGCTATGAACGAACCTATCGACATGTCGGAACTTCTTTCCAGGGGATCTGCCAACGCGGAGGAGGCGCTCCGCATTGAGCTTTATGAACGCATTAACGCTCTCGGGATCGGAGCCCAAGGCCTCGGAGGTCTGACAACCGTCGTTGATGTCAAGGTTGCAACCTATCCAACTCATGCGGCGTCCAAGCCTGTGGCACTCATCCCGCAATGCGCAGCCAACCGCCACCTGACGTTCACATTGGACGGTAAAGGACCAGCGCAACTCCAACCGCCCGACCTTTCCCAATGGCCCCAGATCGGTCCTGAGGACTTGCAAACAACCGGCGTCCGCCGGCTCAACTTGGATGGGCTGACGAGGGAAGAGACAGCATCGTGGCGCTGCGGGGAGACTCTTCTTCTATCCGGAAAGATGCTGACGGGTCGTGACGCCGCCCATAAGCGAATGGTCGACCTGATCGATGCGGGTAAGCCGCTCCCGGTCGATCTGCGAGGACGCGTGATCTACTATGTCGGACCTGTCCGTGCGGTAAGGGATGAGGTCGTGGGGCCGGCTGGCCCAACAACCTCAAGCCGCATGGACGATTTTACGGACAAACTGCTCGCGCAAACCGGGCTTTTGGCGATGGTCGGTAAGGCGGAGAGGGGGCCAGCGGCTATTGCATCGATTGCCAGACACAAGACGCCCTATCTGGTAGCAGTGGGTGGCGCTGCCTACCTGATATCAAAATCGATCAAGGCCGCGCGGCTCGTTGCCTTTGAGGACCTGGGCATGGAAGGCATTTATGAATTCGAGGTCCAGGACATGCCGGTGATCATGGCTGTCGATGTCGAGGGAAACTCGATTCACAATTCCGGGCCGATTGAGTGGCGCAAGCGCATGGCTGCCGATAGCATCGCGCGCAACATCGGCGTTTGATATTCCCGTCAAACAATTGTCCTGCCTCGCTTATCCATGGGCTCCGAAGAGCAACGAGGCTGCGCGCTTGGTTTGGGACAAGCTGCGAATGAGCCCATGCCCACGTCTGCACCATCCGGGACGAACGCAGCGTTTAGTTGGCGCGTCGGCACCATAGATGCAATTGGCACAGACCCATAAGCAGCCTAAACGTAAAGCCGTGATTCAGCTTCGGCAGGCCATGAAGTCTAAACTAAACACCGTACGTCTGGATGCTTGGGACCTTCGGATTCTGTCCGAGCTGCAAGCAGACGGTCGGATATCGAAAAGCGAGCTAGCCAAGCGCGTTCATTTGTCGGCGTCGGCTTGCTCGGAGCGGCTTCGTATACTCGAAGCAGCAGGAGCTATCGAAGGGTATTACGCGCGGCTCAGTCCATCCCTCACTGGGGGCGTGATTTTCGTGATGGTGGAGGTGGTTTTGGATCGTCACCGCCTCGAAGACCAACGACATTTTGAGACCGCAATTCAGGGCGTCCCTGAAATTTTGGACTGCTGGGCCATCGGAGGCCGGGTCGATTACCTCATGCGCGTAGCGGCACCTTCCATGGCGGCTTATCAGGAATTCATGGAAGGATTGCTGCAGCTAGGCCTCGGGATCGACCAATATTATAGCCTCGTCGTGACGAAATCCGTAAAATCCAATTCGCCGATACCCTTGTCCGCACTAAAAGAGCGGTGAGTTTCGGGAGCCCGTGTTTTCCACGGAGATTGACCCAAGTTCCGTGAATTCGGCGGCCGCGGATGCGCATTGCCGTGGAACGTGAGGGGTGTCCGTAGGTATAATCACCACTTGACGAGCGGCTGACCGAGTGTTCTCCGCCGGGCGATCAATGGGAGAGCGGCAATGAGCCTGACCAATCTGGGAACCAAACAAGTTCAAGAGAAGGATCGGAGCTTCGTCTTTCATCCGTCCACGCACTTGGCAAAACACAGCCGCGGCGAGACGCCAAACCGGATTATGGCCGGAGCGGCAGGCGTCTACATCTGGGATACTGGAGGCCGAAAGAGCCTCGACGGTTTCGGCGGGCTCTACTGTGTCAACATGGGATATGGATGCACGGAGATCGCTGATGCAATTGCCAAGCAAGCGTACGAACTGCCGTTCGCTCATGTCTATGCCAGCCAAGGCACGGCGCCTGTTGCCCGTTTGGCGGAGGCCGTGGTCGAATATTTCGGACAGAACATGCGAAGGGTGTATTTTGGCCTGTCCGGTTCCGATGCCAACGAAACCAACATCAAGCTCGTCTGGTATTACAACAACATCCTCGGTCGACCTGAAAAGAAGAAGATCATCTCGCGACATCGCGGTTATCACGGTTCCGGGTTGGTCACCGGTAGCCTGACAGGCCTTCCATTCTTTCACAAGTTTTTCGACCTGCCTTTGAACCTGGTGCGCCATACAACGACGCCACACTACTATCGCCATGCGCACGAGGGCGAAACTGAGGAAGCCTTCTCCAAGCGTTGCGCCGACGAACTTGAAGCCCTTATTGTTGCTGAGGGCCCGGATACGGTTGCAGCCTTTATCGGAGAACCGGCACTTGGGACCGGCGGCATCGTTCCCCCCCCAAAGGGGTACTGGACGGCCATTCAAGAGGTGCTGGACAAGTACGATATCCTGCTCATCGCCGATGAAGTGGTTTGCGGTTTCGCGCGAACCGGTGAGAAATTCGGTTCCCACCTTTATGGCATGCGCCCGGATTTCGTCACCATCGCCAAGGGCGTCAGTTCCGCCTACCTCCCCATCTCCGGGTCAATTATCGGCGACCGCGTCTGGAAGGTCCTGGAAGAAGGAACGGAGAAGCACGGAGCTCTGGGCCATGGCTGGACATATTCCGGTCATACGCTTTGCGCGGCGGCCGCACTCGCCAACATTAATGTCCTTAAGGAAAGAAACATCCTGGAACATGTCCAGGATGTCGGGCCCTATTGGCTTTCCCGCATGAAAGCCGAACTGGAGGGACATCCCATTGTCGGCGAAGTTCGCGGCGTTGGAATCCTGTCTGGCGTAGAGATGATGCGGGATCCCAAAGCGCGCGTACCTTTTGAGCCCGAACTTCAGGTCGGGGCGCGTGCCGCCGCTGCTCTGCTTGAGAATGGCGTCATCGGCCGGGCCATGCCGCATGGCGATATCCTCGGCTTTGCCCCGCCACTGATCATCACCAGGGACGAGGTAAACATCATCGTCGACGCGACGGCGAAATCCGTCGAAACAACCTACCGCGCGCTTAAGGCCGAGGGCGCGATATGATCCTGACCGCACATAGATGAGGAGCAGTACAAGGCAACTCTTGGAGGAGAGCTGCTGGATCACGTGGTTGGCGATAAGCCTTTGAATACCTTGCTCCACCACTTTTGCCGCTGCCGTCCGGTCCTCCCACCGAGCTTTGCGCGGCGCGCCCTGCCGGTTTACCTCCCGATCGGCAGGGCGCTTTTCTGGGATACTGGATGGTTCACTGCATTCTGCAGTGAATGGGCAGAGGCCGGTTGGTCCGTCGGGGACTCGTCGAGGCGAACGAAGTCTTCCCGGCGCAGGTTTGCGCCGTTACGAGGATCTCGGGTGGGATCCGTCGATCGTCAACGCCAATTGCGGTTTAGCGCCATCGTTATCCGATCGGAGCGCCGGGCGCGCCTTCTCAACACGCTCCTCTTCAAGATGACGCCGCGCGGCGTCTCCAAGGGGTTAGCGACGTTCTGCAGCGGCGGCATGGGGATTGCCATGTACGTCGAATCGCTGTGAGTTGGCAGAGCAGTTTCGATGGCCGGCGCCGTGTTAGCTATTCGTCTGTAGACGAGGAGCCGTAAGTCCAGTTCAGGCGGGGACACGCCGAGGTCTGAACTGATTTGCAGCTAATCGCGCCCGGATCGAAAGACTATGGCCATAGTGAGAGGTGTCGGACGCCAGCGACTTAAGGAGGGGCAAACGGACGAGCAAGCGAACCTTGAGGTCGCGGCGATCGTGCTGTAACGGCCATTTGCGTCATGGCGCTGTACCAGGCTCGCATTCCGGGGTCGGCTCGATACGTGGCGATGGTTGTCATGGCGAAAGCGGAAGACGGGGTGGAGGTTCCGATCTCACTGGTCGCGCGGCGCGATCGAACAAGCCCTGGGCCGGTGTTGTTGGGTGTGTACGGCTGCTACGAAATATCGAAATGGCCCTCATTCATGACCGCGCGCTTGAGCCTGCTCGATCGGGGTTGCTTCCGATATCGTGAACGTACGTAGGGTCGGCGCGTGCGACCGCCCGTGGCATAAGGCGGCTACCCGGACGCGCTTCATCGCACTGCCACTGATCCACCTCGTAGGGGAAGGATCGCGTATTCGGCTCAAGAAACAGAAATCAATGTCAATCGCCTTGATTCTCAGGTGACGGCCTTTGAGCGCCGCGCGGGTTCGGCCAGATATTCTCCCGTTTCGCGGATCTCTAGCTCATTGCGCTGGATGCGCGCTAGTGCATCTGAGCCTAGTCTCGAGACCGTCAGGGCGACAAGAATGTTCGCGATAACATAAGCGCCTGCAACGGAGTCCGGAAAGGCGTAGCTTCGCGCTGTCATGAGGAAAAGATGGTCCGAAAACCGTGCAATTGGCGCGTTCTCACTGTCAGTGACAGCAATAACCGTCCCTCCTTGGGCCTTCGCATTTTTCGCCACGTCAAAGGTGACCCTGCTATAAGGGTGGGAAGTAAACCCGATGACCACGTCATTTTGCGTGAGGTCATCGAGTTCCAATCCTGATCCTCCACCGGTGTCGAGCAGGTGAGTGTTTGGTTTGGCCTTCCGCAACGAATAGGAAAGCGAATAGGCGGGGGCAAAGAAGGGGCGGCGTCCGATCACATAGACCCGTGAGGCTTCGACCAGTGCCTGTACCGCTGCTTCAAGCTGCTTCTCGCTCAGCGCAGTAACCGCTGCTCTTTGCGCCTCGATTTCACGCTCAGCGAACTGTGCAGCAAAACCAAGTGCACCTTCCTTCTGGCCAAGGGATATAAGCTCAGCAGCGCGGCCCCTGTTGCTGCCCTTACTGTTGATCAATTCAGCAATATGGACCTCGCGGAATTCATCGAAACCCTTAAAGCCAAGATTCTGCGCCAACCGCACCAGCGTTACTGAAGGCACCCGAGCGCGCTTAGCAAGCTCGCGCATGGAGCGAAAGGGTATCTCGTCGCGGTGGGCAATAAGGAACTGGATCGCAGCAGCCGCAGGCCCACGAGCCTCCGGCATGAGTTGCCGCAACTTCGCGTCTATGTCGGACGGTTTGGGATTCATGAATACGATCCGCATTGCTGATCATACGCTGCCACGATTCTCAGTTAGAAGCAATTGATCCATATTGACGAACAATGAACTGTATGATCCAATGATCCTGACTGCAGACCGGGAGGGTCTTCGAACGATATGTCACCACCAACGCACAAAGATAAATCCGTAGGAGAAAAGGAATTGGCGAAAGAATCTTGGCGAGTTGGGATTGATGTCGGCGGCACCTTCACCGATGTCGTCGCCATTGGATCCCGTTCCGGTATTCGCATTCATAAGACCGCATCTACGCCAGACGATCCTTCCGTGGGTGTTCTTGCCGGGGTTTCCGCGCTGGCGGAGAGCCAGGGTCTTACGATCCGGGAATTCCTGTCGGCATGCACCCATTTCGTCCATGGCACCACCGTCGCCACCAACACTCTTCTCGAAGGAAAGGGTGCCAAGACGGGTATGCTCGTTACTCGAGGCTTTCGCGATGCAATCGAGATCCGCCGCGGCTTTCGCGAGAACGTATGGGACTATCGGACGCCTTGGCCCGATGTGCTGGTGCCACGCTGGCTGCGCAGGCCGGTAACCGAACGGGTGCTGAAGGACGGACGCATCGAAGCTGAAGTCGATCGGGCAGATCTCGATGACGCCATAGCACGGTTCAAAGCGGCCGGCGTTCAGTCGGTCGCCGTCTGCTTCATCAACAGCTACCTTAATGATGCCAATGAAGAACTTTGCGTTCGTTACCTTCGAGAGGCAATGCCGGATTGCTTTGTGTGCGGATCGGCGAAGCTCGCGGCGGTCATGGGCGAGTACGAACGTTCCTCGACGGCTGTCGTCAACGCCTATATCGGTCCAAGGGTCGTTCCCTATCTCCGACAGCTCGACGAGCGTCTTGGTGAACTCGGGATGTTAAACAGGCTTCTTCTCGTTCAAAGCAACGGAGGCGCGGCCTTTATTGATGATATAGAACAGCGCCCGGTTTCCCTGCTCCTCTCAGGACCGGCCGCTGGTGTCGGCGCGCTTGACTATTTTTCGAAGAAAGATGGTCTTGGCGGTCTCATCACAATGGAGATTGGCGGTACGAGTTGCGATGTCATGCTGTATGACCGGGGGAAAGTTGGTGAGACCACCCGGCTCGACATCGCCGGGTACCCGGCGATCACGGCGAGCGTTGAAATCAATACGGTCGGCACCGGCGGCGGCACGATCGCCTATGTCGATGCAGGCGGCATGCTCCAGGTCGGACCGCAGGGCGCCGGTTCGCGCCCGGGCCCGGCCTGCTACGGGCTTGGGGGAACGATGGCCACGGTCACCGATGCCCACGTGGTGTTGGGGCGGCTGCGGCCCGGCGCCTACGCGGACGGATCGGTCAACATCCGCTCGGAACTCGCGCATCAAGCGATCGCCGAGCACGTGGCGCAACCACTGGGTCTGACGGTGGAAGGGGCAGCGATCGGCATCATCCGCCTCGCCGAACAGAACATGCTGCACGCAATGGAACGGATGTCTAGCGAGCGCGGCGTCAACCCTCAAGCCCTGACGCTCGTTGCTTGCGGAGGCGCCGGAGCGCTCCACGGTGTGGCAGTCGCTCGACTTCTGGGATGCCGGTCGGTGTTCGTGCCCCGGCTTGCCGGCGTCTTCTGCGCGTTTGGAATGTGCAATTCCAATATTCGTCACGACCTCATTCAATCCTGCATGGTCGAGCTTTCGGATGAGACGCTTGCGCGGATTTCCGAACAGGTTGCTAAGCGTGAGGACGAACAACGCGGCCGGCTTCTTGAAAGCTTCTCCAGCGAGGCAATCGTCATCGATTGCTTCTTGGAGCTGCGATATCGCGGCCAACAATGGACAGTGCGCGTGCCGTTCTTCGGCGGTACGGACAGCAAGCAGACGCTGCGGCATCGCTTTGAGGAAGAATTCTCTAGCATCTACGGCTACGTGCAGGAACGCAACGAGGTACAAATCGTAGCTTTTCATCTTATCGGCAAGGGCCGGTTCCCTGCGCTTGCGCTGGAAGCCGCCGGCGCGACGGCTGAAAGCCTGCACGCAAGTAGCGCCCGCAGCATATGGATCGATACTCGCACTGGGTTCGTCGATGCGCCCGTGTTCTCTCCCTCGACGCTAAGTCCCGGGGCGAGGATAACAGGCCCAGCCGTCATTGAGGAACTGACGACGACCATTCTCCTCGGGGCAGCGGACATGCTGCTGGTCGATGAGGGCGGGAACTATTCTATTCAACTTTCTATTTCGGAGTGATGACCATGGCCGTCGACCCGATCACGATGACGCTGGTGCAGAAGCGTTTGGATCACATCTCTCGCTACATGGGCTGGGCGATGACGCGGACCGCGCAGAGCCCGATCTTCAGCGAGAGCCACGACTTTTCTTGCTTTCTGAGCAATGCTCGAGGCGATGCGCTATCCGTCGCAGACGGTCTTCCGATCCACACTGGCGGAGGGGATTTTGCCGTTCGCGCGGTGCTTCGCGATTATGGCGGTGATCTCCACGACGGCGACGTCTTCCTCCTGAGCGATCCCTACGAAGCGGGAGGAAACCATCTTCCGGACTGGACTATAATCCGCCCGATCATCGTCGATGACAGGTTTCTTGGGTTTGCGAGCAACAGGGCGCATCAATCCGACATCGGTGGGGGTGCAGCGGGAACCTACAATGCTGCGGCGACCGAGATTTTTCATGAAGGCATCCGGCTTCCCGTCCTCCGCCTCTTCGAGCGCGGGCGTGTGCGCGAAGACCTTTGGCGCCTCCTTCTGCTCAACAGCCGCACCTCGGATCTTCTTGACGGTGATCTTGCCGCGATGGTTGGCTCGACGCGCACCGGGCGCGACAGGGTTGTCGCGCTCGCTCGCGAATATGGTCTCTCTGAAACTGAGGGGGTTTTCAGCGCGATCCTTGATCATGCACAGACGCTGATGAAGGAGATGATCCGTACAATTCCCGAGGGGGTGTACTATGGCGAGGATGTTTCCGACACCGACTGCTTTGAGGCGATGGACGTGCCCGTTCGCGTCACCCTTACGGTAAAGAATGAGCATCTGCATGTCGACTTCTCTGGCAGCGCGCCGCAAATCCGCGGCTTCAAGAACAGCTCGATTGCCAATACGAGTTCGGCGGTCTTCCTCGCGGTGATGTCGTTCTTCAACGGGCGCGTACCGCAGAACCAGGGCGCCATGCGGCAGATGACGATTGAGGCACCGCCCGGCACTGTCGTAAATGCCCTTCCGCCGGCGCCAATGACGATGAACACCGTGCATCCGACGAGCGAGATAGTTCACGCCGTCTGGCGCGCCCTTGCGACGGCCATGCCTTTGGAAGGCTATGCCGGCTGGGGAAAGACTTGCTACTGCATTTCGTCGGGACGGAAAGACGACGGCAGAACGTACGTGATGTATCACTGGAACGGGTCATCCGGGGCAGGAGCCGTCCGGGGGCGCGATGGCTTCCCTGCGGCCGGACAGCTCTGCACCCTCGGCGGGATGAACCTGCCCAATGTCGAGACCTACGAGCAGATCTATCCGGTAAAGATTCATCGTTCCGAGATGCGAAAGGACAGCGGGGGGGCAGGCGAGTTTCGCGGCGGAACCGGCCTTGAATATTCCGCCTCGACATATCAGCCCGCAGAGTACTCGTTTCGCAGTGAAGGCAGCCGCAAACCAACCGGCTATGGCATCGTAGGCGGCGAGCCAGGGGTGAAAGGCACAATCGCCGTGACGCTGTTGGACGGCGGCGAAGCGATTGCCGTTCCACAATATGGAATCATGCAATTGGGATCCGCAAGGGTGGACGTCAGCTCTCCAGGTGGTGGCGGCTTCGGAGATCCGCTCAGGCGGGATCCCCTCGCCGTTCAGCGCGACGTGGTAGACGAGATTGTGAGCCCCGAGATGGCCAGGGATGTCTACGGCGTCGTCCTCAGCTCCAATTTGCTTGCAGTCGATCTTTTGGCCACCGAAGCGCGAAGGCAAGAGCTTTTGGGGGTACGCTGCCCCACGCCTTGAGGCCTGGCCGCGCAAGTCAAAAGTCGCGCTGCTCGGCCCTCTAGTTTGCCGGGCAGCGGGGGTTAGTCCCGAACGTAACCTCGGAGCTGAGTAGGAGAATATGCGTGTATGGAAATGAAGCATTTGATCCTGATTGACATTAAATGGTTCATGTGAACCAGTCGCCATCTCAACAAAAGTGGTCAAGGAGTTCGGACATGCAGCCCATTTCAAGCTTAGGCCATAACCGGGGAGAGGTCGTTGGGCCGAAGTCTCGCGACGAGTTTCAACGAGCACGAAGGATAACGCCAGGCGGAAGCATGCGTGCTGCCCCTTTTTTCGCTCCCCAGCCGCCTTATGCCGTGTCTGCAGCCGGCTGTTGGATCACCGACGCGGACGGCAGAAAGGTCTTCGACTGCGCAAACAACTTCTTCTCGCTCGTTCATGGCCATACCTTTCCGCCGGTAATTGAGGCGCTGCACAAAGTGCTGGACGACGGCACCGCATTCGGGCTTCCGACCACACGTGAGACCAGCCTTGCGGAAGCGATCAGCGCGCGCTCGCCGAGGCTTGAGCAGGTCCGCTTCACCAGCTCCGGCACCGAGGCTGTCATGTACGCCGTCAAGGCCGCGCGCGCGATTACAGGGCGCCCGATGATCGCGAAGTTTGAGGGCGCATATCACGGCGCTTACGATCATGTGGAAGTCAGCCTTGATTCTGCTCCAATGAACTGGGGCGATTCATCGCCCAAGAGTGTGCTCTACGCCAAGGGAACTCCCGTCTCCACCGCCGCGGAGGTTCTGGTCCTCCCCTACAACGAGCCCGAGACGTGCAGAGAGCTCATCCGTGCACACCATGAGCGTCTCGCCGCGATCCTCGTCGATCCGTTCGCTTCCCGCGTCGGCATGGTTCCGATGGACGCGGATGTGCGGGAGGTCATCCAGGATTGCTGCAACCGTTACGGCATCCTGCTTGTGATCGATGAGGTCGTTTCATACCGCATCGGTTATCATGGCGCCCATGCTACGTTCGGCTTTGAGCCGGATTTAGTGGCTTTGGGAAAGATCATCGGCGGAGGCTTGCCTGTTGGGGCCGTCGCAGGGCCTGCGTCACACATGGCGGTCTTCGATCACACCAAGGGCAAGCCAGCCGTCTCCCACGGCGGCACGTTCAGCGCCAACCCGCTCAGCATGACAGCTGGGCTGGCGGCGCTGCAATCATACACTATGGATGCCGTGGCCCGTCTTAACCGGATGGGCGATATGCTTCGTAGCGAAATCACTGAGCAACTCAGAAGGCGGGAACTCCCCGCGCAAGTTACGGGCATGAGCTCCCTCTTTCGGCTCCACCTGAAGACTGAAGTTATCCGAAACTACCGGACCTCGTTCCCGAGCGCCTTGCAGAAGACTGCGCTGGCAAAGGTACACCTCGCAATGCTGGAACGGGGTTTTCTGATGACGCCGAGTTGCTCCGGCGCGCTCTCTACACCGATGAGCAAGACCGATGTCCAAGATTTAGCCACCGCCCTCGTGGATGCCATTCATGAAACTTGGAAACAATCTCCGTGGGAGTGATCGAGCAAACGGCGGAAAGCGCAGTGGCGGCAGCGCTCGCACCGGCGGCCTTGCAGATATGACTTGAGGTGCGAGGGGGATGTCAATGACCACGCAACTAAATGCAGAAGTTCGGCACGAAACACCTGCCTCGACTCGGTCGGAGGAAGCGTACGCACGCGCGTTGTCGGTATTTCCCGACGG
The DNA here is from genome assembly GCF_040317925.1 of Mesorhizobium sp. M1348. Taxonomy (NCBI): domain Bacteria; kingdom Pseudomonadati; phylum Pseudomonadota; class Alphaproteobacteria; order Hyphomicrobiales; family Phyllobacteriaceae; genus Mesorhizobium; species Mesorhizobium sp. M1348. The sequence goes on from NZ_JAMYLH010000031.1 coordinate 44,390, forward strand.
TACGAGCCGGGTAACGATCGAACGCGATCCAATTCCGAAGTACATGGAGCGAGGCGAGGGCGCTTATCTCTTCGATGTCGACGGAAACCGTTATCTTGATTTGAACGGGAATTTTACGACCCTCATCCACGGACATGCATTCAAACCTGTCGTCGAGGCGGTCTATCGGCAGCTGGCGAGCGGCAGTTGCTTTGCCAATCCGACGAAGATGGAAATCGAGCTTGCGAGCATCCTTTGCGAGCGGATTCCGAATGTCGATCGGGTTCGATTTGTAAACACCGGCACTGAAGCCGTAATGTTCGCTATCAAGGCGGCACGAGCCTTCACCGGCAAGGCAGGGATCGCCAAGTTCGAGGGAGCCTACCACGGCGCCTATGACTGGGTTGAAGTCAGCCAGTCGGCAAGCCCAGACAACTGGGGACCTGCCGACGATCCGGTCTCGGTGCCGTTGTACAAGGGTATGCCGGAAAGCGTTCTCCAAGAGACGCTTGTGCTGCGCTTCAATGACACCGAGCTGCTTGAGAAGAAGCTCCAGGCCCATGCACAGCGGATCGCGGCCGTCGTAATCGACCCGATGCCGAGCCGGGCTGGCCTGATAGCGCCGAACACGGACTTCCTGGGGGCGCTGCATCGGCTCTGCCGCCATCACGGCGTGCTCATCATCGCTGACGAAGTGCTGAACCTGCGCCAAGGCTACCACGGCGCATCGGCGCGATACGGACTGAAGCCCGACCTGATCACCATGGGCAAGATAATCGGAGGTGGGCTGCCCATTGGCGCGATCGGCGGACGCGAGGAGGTCATGCAGGTCTTCAGCGCCAAGTCCGGGCGCCCTCTCCTGCCACAGGGTGGAACGTTCTCGGCCAATCCACTCTCGATTGTAGCCGGCATCGCCGCAATGCGCGCTTTGGACAAAGCAGCGTTCGCTCGACTCGACGAGCTGGGCGACCGGCTGCGCGCCAACCTCACGGAGATTATTGCCCAACGCGACGCTCCGTTTGCCGTGACCGGAGCAGGCTCCCTGTTTCGAATTCATCCGATGCGGCGGAAGCCGAGTGAGTTCAGGGACACGGCAACCAATCCAGCCCAACCCGCTATCCTAAGGACCCTCTCGCGCTTCTTTTCCCGTCACGGCGTCATTTTGCCGAATGGGGCGGCCGCGTGCCTGTCAACGCCGATGGGAGAGACTGAGGTCGACGCGATATCCGACCTGTTTTGTCTCTTCCTCCAAGAACACGCAGCAGACATCAACAATATGGAGACATCGGAGTAATGTCCGTGGAAACTGTAGCAGAACGGATTGCAGCAGCACTGCAACGCAACGGCGTCGAGATGATTTTTGCCCAGAGCCTACCCTCGGCGGTGGTTCTGGCATGCGAAAAGATCGGAATCCGGCAAATCGCCTATCGCCAGGAAAATATGGGTGGGGCAATGGCCGATGGCTACTCCCGCATGTCGGGCAAAGTCGGCGTCGTGTGTGCCCAAAATGGGCCTGCCGCTACGTTGCTCGTACCGCCGCTTTCCGAAGCGCTTAAGGCGAGTATTCCGGTGGTGGCCTTGGTGCAGGAGGTCGAGCGCCACCAGCTCGACCGTAACGCATTCCAAGAACTGGACCACATCGCCCTTTTCTCGGCCTGCTCCAAATGGACGCGACGGGTGATAACGGCTGACCGGATCGAGGACTATGTCGACTCCGCGTTCATCGCTGCCGCCAGTGGCCGGCCTGGCCCAGCCGTGCTCCTGCTTCCGGCCGACCTGCTCCGCGAGAATGTTCCGACTGGCGCGCGCGGCCGGACAGGGAAATACGGCACGTGGCCCCTCGACCCCATCCGCCCGAGCGACGAGGCGCTCGAGGCTGTGGCCAAGTTGATCGCTCACGCCGAGGCGCCCGTGGTGCTGGCCGGAGGCGGTGCGGTTTCGCCGCAGGCGAGCAAGGCGCTCGCCGAGCTGCAAACCATGGCCCATCTACCCGTCTTCACAACAAATATGGGCAAAGGTGCTGTCGATGAGCGCGCGCCCCTTGCTTGCGGCGTCCTTGGGGCTCTGAATGGCCCCAGGTCCCTCGGCTACCGCACGCGCGCCATCATGGATGAGGCAGATCTCGTCTTTCTCGTCGGCACCAGGACCAACCAGAACGGAACCGATAGCTGGCGTTCGATTCCTTCTACAGCGACGGTCGTTCACCTCGACATCGATCCTTGCGAAGTCGGCAGGAACTACGAGTCTGTCCGCCTCGTCGGAGACATAGCCACTACAATTCAAGCCCTGACTGCAGCGCTTCGATCGGAGGATCTCTCCAATCGCTCGGCCAAGAAGGTTTCGCTTGAACGTCGCATCGCCGAAGCCTGGGAGCGATTTGAGCAGGATCGCAGCATCTTCAGCGGCAGCAACCAGACGCCGTTGAGGCCAGAACGCATCATGCGCGACCTGCAATCGCGTATGACGCCGGAAACCATCGTCGTGGCGGACGCGAGTTATTCTTCAATGTGGATCGTCGGCCAGCTCCGCACACTTCGGGCAGGGCAGCGGTTCATCGCTCCGCGCGGCCTGGCAGGTCTGGGATGGGGCTTGCCACTCGGCATGGGCGCCAAGCTGGCAAGACCCGACAGTCCTGTTGTCGTACTCGTCGGAGACGGCGGGTTTGCCCATAGCTGGGCAGAACTCGAAACGCTCCTGCGGTCCGAAATCAATCTCACGGTGATCGTGCTCAACAACGGCGTGCTCGGCTTCCAAAAAGATGCCGAGACCGTGAAGTTCGGCGGCTATACGACAGCCTGTCACTTCGCTTCCGTCGACCATGCTGCTCTCGCCAAGGCCTGCGGCTGCGAAGCGATCACAGTCAAAAATCCGGGCGACATTGGGTCTGCCCTTGACCGCGCTCTGTCCTCGAAGACGCCGGTGCTCATCGAAGTCATCACCGATCCTGATGCGCACCCACCGATCTCCCTTTTTACGGGCACCCTTGGCGAACCATCGGAACTGGTATGACGACGGCGCCTTTCACGAAGGTTGCCGTTGTCTCAGGAGGGTCATCGGGAATTGGTTTGGCCTGTGTTCGCCAACTGCGCGTCGCCGGTTGGGACGTGGCCTTTTTTAGCCCGAACGCGAATTCCACGCGAGCCGCCGAGCTGGCGGTTCACGAGGAAATACCGACCGGCGGCCGCCTGCTTGCCGGCGCCGCCGATCTTCGAGATCATGCGTCGGTTCGTAACTTCTTCTTGCGGGTCCATTCGGAGCTAGGAGCAATTTCGGGCCTCGTGTGTAACGCCGGATATTCACCGAAGGGCCCGAACGGTCGCACTGCTATTTCCGACATACCTCTCGATGAGTGGGATGAGGTCATCAAGGTTAATCAGACCGGGACCTTTCTCTGCTGTCAACTATCGCTGCCCGATATGGTGACGATGGGAAATGGGCGCATCGTCGTTATCGGATCGGTTGCCGGCCGAACCGTGCCACGCATTGCGGGGGCGAGCTACGTCGCATCCAAGAGCGCTTTGGTCGGCCTGGCTAGGTCGATCGTCAGCGAATACTCCCACCAAGGCGTCACAGTAAACACAGTTTGCCCGGGCCGAGTCCTGACCGAGATGACTGGAGCACCGGACGCGCCCGCGAACCTTTCCGCCCTAGAGCGCATTCCAATCGGGCGGCTGGGTCGTCCAGCCGACATCGCGCGGGTGGTCGATTTTCTCATGCGCGAGGACTCCGACTTCATCAATGGAGCGATCATCGACGTGAACGGAGGGGAAGTTCGTTCCCGCATGAACGTCCAGTATCATCACCCCGACTAAGGTTGGAACCACATGACTATGCCTGACTTTGAACTGGCGAAACGTGCCGCTGACGAAATCGCTGAACGCACCAAGACAACCAAGAAGTCTGAAATGCGACAGCGCTGGCCGACGCAATGCCTCGTGGATGGCGAATGGGTGGGGGAGCCTGAATTGCCGGTGCTCAATCCCTCAACCAACGAAGAAATCGCGAAGGTTCCCGATTTCGGCGCGGCAGAGACTGCCAAGGCCATCGCAGCGGCCAAGCGGGCGTTCCCGGCTTGGGCAGGGCTCCTTGCCAAGGAGCGATCGACGACTTTGCGCCGATGGCACGATCTTGTGGTGGAAAATGCCGACGAGTTGGCTCGGATACTAACCAGCGAACAGGGCAAGCCGTTGTCTGAAGCCAAGGCCGAAATCCTCTACGCGGCCTCCTTTTTGGAATTCTACGCCGAAGAAGCAAAGCGGATCTATGGCGAGACAATTCCAAGCCACATCCAGGACGGCCGCATTGTGGTGATCCGTCAACCAGCGGGCGTCGTTGCCGCAATCACGCCCTGGAACTTTCCGGCGGCGATGGTAACCCGCAAAGTTGGCCCGGCCCTGGCGGCTGGCTGCACGGCCATCGTCAAACCTGCGCTGGAAACACCGCTCACGGCATTCGCCATTGCGGCCCTGGGTCAGGAGGCAGGCTTGCCCGCCGGCGTCCTCAATATAGTGACGGGAAATGCTCACGCGATCGGAAAGGCACTCTGCGACAGCTCGGATGTCCGCGTGCTGAGTTTCACCGGTTCCACGGCGGTCGGGAAGCTCCTGATGGCGCAGTGTGCGACAACCGTGAAGAAACTCGCGCTCGAATTGGGTGGTAACGCTCCCTTCATCGTCTTCGATGACGCCGATATCGATGCGGCTGTCGCCGGAGCGATGGCGTCGAAATTCCGCAACATGGGCCAGACCTGTGTTTGCGCGAACCGCATCTATGTCCAGGATTCCATCTACGATGCGTTTGCCGACAAGCTTGCGACCGAAGTTACGCGGCTCCAGGTCGGGGACGGCATGGCCGAAGGCATTGCCCAGGGACCGCTGATAAACCAAGCCGCGGTTGCGAAGGTGGAGGAGCATATTGCCGACGCAGTGGCGAAGGGTGCGCGCATACTGACGGGGGGTACTCGTCATGAGCTAGGTGGCACCTTCTACAAGCCGACCGTGCTTTCCGACGTCACCCAGTCGATGAAGGTCGCCCGAGAAGAGACGTTCGGACCGCTTGCCGCTCTGTTCCGGTTCAGCGGTGACGAGGACGTGATCGCGATGGCGAACGACACCGAGTTCGGCCTCGCCGCCTACTTCTATGCACGCGATATCGGCCGCATCTGGTGCGTCGCAGAGGCGCTTGAGTACGGCATGGTCGCGATCAATAGTGGACGTCTCTCAACCGAGCTCGCTCCCTTCGGAGGCATCAAGGAGTCGGGCATCGGTCGCGAAGGATCACGCCACGGCATCGAAGAGTACACGGACCTGAAGTTGATGCTTATTGCCGGCATCTAGTCAAACACCGCCTCTGCTCCCCAGACAGACAAGCGATGTTAACATTATATGATTAGCGCTATTTGGTGCATGATGGAGAGCAAAATGGTCCGGGTGTTCGTGTCAAGCCTGTTCCACGAGGGCAATAGCTTTAGCGCGATCCAAACGACGTTTTCCAGCTTCTGCGTTGTTCGCGGGCCTGCGCTCACGGCCAAGGCACAGGTCTCCAACGCATCGCTTGGCCGGCCCACAGACGTCTCGAGCGTGCAGGAGCGCGCATCCTTACCTGGCCTCTCAGCAGTGGCTCCGCCGGGCGGGGCCGATTGTCGATGCCGTCTATGAACGCCTGCGTGATGACATTGTCGCAGCAGTACGAGAGGCGGAGCCAGACGGTGTTTACCTCGACCTTCACGGGGCCATGGTGACCGAAACGCTAGACGATCCTGAGGGCGATCTCATCGCCGAATTCGGAAAGCCATCGGGCCGCGGGTCGTCATCGCCGTCAGCCTCGACCTGCACGCTCACGTCACCGACGCCATGCTTGGGAACGCCGACTTCTTCGTCGCCTGCAAGGAGAACCCGCATACAGACTATGCTCTCGCGGGGGAACGAGCCGCGGAACTCATGCTCGCGATGCTCCAGGACAGGATTCTACCGGTTACGGCCGCCGTGCGCCTACCTATGATCGTAGGCGTCCAGATGGAAACCGCGCGCGGGCCGCTCTGGTACACCGGTTGCGTCGCCAGATCTCGGCGCAGGGGCCGTCCGTCCTAGACATTTCGATTACAACACGACGATGCTCGTCGACGTTTCCGACGGCGGCCAGTGCATCACGGTGACCACTGATGGAGCGGCGGATTTGGCCGCCAAGATCGCAGCCCGGCTGGCACACGAGCTTTGGCTGAGACGGTTCGCCTTCAAGCCGGATTTCGTGCCTCTCGAGGACATGCTCGCGGATGTGGCGGCGGGAAGTCTGCAGGGGCCGGTCATCGTTGGCGATCAGGGCGATCGAGTGCTCGCAGGGACGGCGGGAGATGGAACCGTTATCATCAGTGAACTGCTCTCGCACGCCAGGGCATTAGCCGGGCCGGGAGGCAGGCGCACGGTTCCCGTGGAGGCCGTGCCGACCGGGCCAGGCAAGACGTCGCTCGCCAAGGGAGAGATCATCGAGGCGATCCTGCTCGACAGGCGCGCGCCTCGCTCCGGCGATGCCTATCTGCGTTTCATTCCACGCACGGAGATGGACATCGCCGTGGTCAGCGCCGGGGTGAACCTGACGCTGGATGAGCAAGGTGTCGTCAAGGCGGCCCGCGTGGCGCCTGCGGCTACCAGTGCCGGCACGCTGTCGGCCGCCGGCGAGGCGTTGCAGAGATTGCCGACGATTGTGCAGCGTCCCTGCACCTGTTTCGAGCCAATCAGCTTCGCCGCTTCGACGACGCCCGGCCACTGCCTGTTCAAGGCCGCGCTCTCTCCCATCAGGGCGCAGGAGACCGCCGCACCGATGCTGAAGGTGGGTGCGGCCGCGCCCACGGTGCTGCTGGTCGAAGAGGCAGCCGAGGCCCTTATCGGCAGGAAGCTGGACGAAGCGGCACTCGAGCGGCTGGCCAAGGTCTGTTCGGGCGCCTGCCGCCCCATCGACGACAAGCGGGGCACGATCGAGTTCAGACGGAAGGTTGCGGGCGTGCTGGCCAGGCGGCCGCCATGACCGCCTATGCGCGTGCAGGAGGCAAATGATGGCTGGTGTAGCGGTTTCAACGACAATCAACGGCGACAGCGTCGAATATCTCTGCCAGCCTGACGAGACGCTGCTCGACGTGCTGCGCGATCGGCTCGGGCTGACCGGCGCCAAGGAAGGCTGCAGCACCGGCGACTGCGGCGCCTGCAGCGGCCCTCCGCCGTTTCCCTGATCTCGCCCAGTCCGTCGATCGCCTTGATGTCGACGATCAGGTCGGGTTCGACAAAGCCGCCCTTCATCGTCGCCGAACGCTCCTTCAAGACCGAGCAGACGCACCAGGGCTATATCGAGCCGCATGCCTGCGTGGCGAGCGTCAGCTCCGACACCGCCGACCTCTGGGTCTGTACGCAGGGGCATTTCGTCTACCGCCAGCATTGCGCCCAACTGCTTGGCATGGAAGCTTCCAAGCTGCGCGTCACCTCATCGGAGATCGGCGGCGGCTTCGGCGGCAAGACCCATGTCTGGGCCGAGCCGGTGGCGCTGGCGCTGTCGCGCAAGGCCGGACGGCCGGTCAAGCTGGTGATGACGCGCGACGAGGTGTTTCGGGCCTCCGGGCCGACCAGCGCCACCTCGATCGACGTCAGAATCGGCGCCCGCAAGGACGGAACGATCACCGCGGCCGAGGCGACGCTGCGCTATTCCTGCGGCCCTTATGCCGGTATGTGGGCCGAGCTCGGCGCCATGACCGCGTTTGCCTGTTACAATCTCGCTAACGTCAAGACGGTCGGCTACGAAGTGCTGGTCAACCGGCCGAAGACCGCGGCCTATCGCGCGCCATCGGCGCCGATGGCTGCGTTTGCGGTGGAAAGTGCCGTCGACGAGCTGGCCAAGGAGATCGGCATGGACCCGGTCGAGTTCCGGATCAGGAATGCGGCGCAGGAAGGCACCAGATCCTCCTACGGCCCGGTATACGGCCCGATCTGCATCGGGCCGACGCTGGAGGCGGTGAAGAACCACCCGCATATGAAGGCGCCGCTCGGCAAGAATCAGGGCCGCGGAATGGCCTGCGGCTTCTGGTTCAATTTCGGCGGCCAGACCTTCACCGACCTCAACATCGGCATGGACGGTTCGGTCTCGCTTGCCGTCGGAACCGTTGACGTGGGTGGTTCGCGCGCCTCGCTTTCGCTGGTGGCGGCGGAGGAGCTTGGTATCCCCTATGAGCAGATCAAGGCGGTGGTCGCCGATACGTCCAGCCTTGGCTACAACGACATGACGGACGGCAGCCGCGGCACGTTCTCCTCCTCGATGGCGACGATCTCGGCGGCACGCAACGCCATCAAGGTGTTGCGGGAACGCGCCGCACAGACGTGGGACATTCCCGTCGACGACGTGGTCTGGGAAAAGGGCCACGCCATCGCCAAGGGCGAGAAGTACGGCAATCTTGCGGCGCTGTCGCTGAAGGAGATTGCGGCCGCGTCAGGAAAAACGGGCGGGCCGATCGCCGGCCACAGCGAGCTCGTCGCCGACGGCGCCGGCGTCTCCTTCGCCACCCATATCTGCGATATCGAGGTCGATCCGGAGACCGGCGCGACAAGGGTCCTGCGCTACACAGTCGTGCAAGATGCCGGCAAGGCGGTGCACCCGACCTATGTCGAGGGGCAGTACCAGGGGGGTGCTGCGCAAGGCATCGGCTGGGCGCTCAACGAAGAGTACATCTACGGCAAGGACGGGCGGCTGCAGAACCCCGGCTTCCTCGACTACCGCATCCCGGTCTGCTCGGACCTGCCGATGATCGACACGCAGATCCTCGAGATCCCCAATCCCAACCATCCTTACGGGGTGCGTGGCGTCGGCGAGACCTCGATCGTGCCGCCGCTGGCGGCGATCGCCAATGCGGTGTCGAACGCCGTGGGCGTGCGGATGACGCATATCCCGATGTCGCCGCCGCGGATTCTCGCGGCGATCGAGGCGGAACGGGGAGGCTGATGGTCGAAGTAACGCTCTGGGGATCGCTCGGCGCAATTGCCGGAGGCAAGAGCAAGGTCGAGATCGAGGCGAAGGATATTCGGGAGCTGTTCAGGAAGCTGGCTGAGCAGTATCCTGGCCTCGAGCCCTTGATCGACCGCGGCATCGCCGTCGCCATCGACGGGACGATCTATCGCGACACCTGGTCGAAGGAATTGCCAAAAGGCGCCGAGATATTCCTGCTGCCGCGTCTTGCCGGAGGATAGCTGGACAATTGTCAACGGCGGTCGCAATCTCTTCGTCCCATCCCAGACCAACCGCTCCGCAGCACAAATTCGAACCCATCGACGCCACGCCATGGCCGCGTGGGAAGCCGTGAGTGCACGGCCTGTCTGAAAAGCGCGGTGTAGGCCTCACGCGGCTACATTTTAAACAACGTGACCACGCCGGCGCGCATAATCAGGGCCGTGCTTCGGCACTATCGGCGGATAGTCTCGTAGGAAACGACGATCCCGCGATCGAACAGCATTTCCTCGACATCGCGCAAGCTCAGATTGAAGCGGAAGTAGAACCAGACACCACCGCTATCCGACCGAAAGCCCGGCCCTGATTATGCGCGCCGCATACGCCGCAAGGCACCAACGAAAGACGATGTCTGGCACCTGGATAAAGTCGTGGTGCGCATCAACGGTCAAAAATGCTGGTTGTGGAAGGTTGATCAGGACGGATATGTGCTCGACGAGACTGTCCAGACGCGTCGCAACACCAAGGCCGCCAGGCGCCTGCTGACGCGACTTCTGAAGAAGCAGGGTCTACCGCCAAAGCGTGTGATCACCGACACGTTGCGCTCCTACGGGGCGCCAAACGCCAGCTCATGCCGAACGTGGAATACGCTCGCATAAAGGCTTGAACAACCGGGCGGAGAATTCTCACCTGCCGTTCCGAAACGGGAACGAACGCGACAGGGTTTCCGGTCGGTCGGCTCAATGCAGCATTTCGTGTCGATCTTCTCCGCCGTCCGAAATCTCTTCGTCCCATCCCAGACCAACCGCTCCGCAGCACAAATTCGAACCCATCGACGCCACGCTATGGCCGCGTGGGAAGCCGTGAGTGCACGGCCTGCCTGAAAAGCGCGGTGTCGGCCTCACGCGGTCACATTTCAAACAACGTGACAACGCCCCGCCAGCAATTCGCCGGTCGACGGGTTATGAACCTCGAATGGTCCCCCTACTAACTGGCGTGCCAAGTGCCGGCATTGAGGTCGATGGCGCCAAACAGGTCCGGGGATTTCAGGTGGCGAATTATCGATTGGAAAAGCGGCAATACTGGTAATGCGGTACCTTGGTCTTGGCAGGTTGTCAGACTGCCCTGCGCCTCCGGCTTTCCCATAGAGCCTTGGACGGATGGCGGGTAGACCCACCATGAATCCTCAACCGGAGGGGCCAACGAACGTGAACTCTAGAGGTGACGCAGATGTCGCCACCGACCGCAGCCTGAAAGGCCTATGCCAATACCAGCCAAACCCCGGCGTGCCCCGAAAGCGCCTGGCCAACCGGATTCTGCAACGATGTCTGCCGACGCCGGTCCTATCGTGTCAGGGTCATATGGAGGGCATCGCGATAAAAGTACGCCATACAACGCCGCCTTTATCAACCAAAGACAGCTACGGCTGACTTGATGATGATTCCGCCGTCTGGGCTTCGGCGCATAGATGACCGCTCTCCAGCCGTCTCTGCGGTCCGCAAGCTGATCCCCAAGGTCGTCAGGACATCGATCGAGAGTAGGCACTGGTCAGGCACGGCTCCGGACCGGGCTTAGGCACATCCATCAAACCAAGTTCCAGTGCACGCTCTTCCGCGGCTGCCTGAGCCGTATCAATCTGGATTCGAGATGGTGTTGGGCGATATTCCATATTTGACCGCCGCGACCATCGCGATGAAACTGCAGAGGAGGGAGCCCACGGTTCGGATATCGGCCGGTCTCGCACTGGCAAGAATTCACTCCAGCAGAGCATGCAAAATGTCCAACGCCACGAGCTATCAGCTTTCATCAACGGTAGGTGACGGCTGGATATACCGGCAAACACGGCGGACCGAAGCAGTGAAGAACAGATCTGCCGCTCAACCGCATATATCGTTGTGGCCCGCATCGTCACGACCCTTGGGCGCCGGACGTGGTGGTTGGTGGTCTGAAGGTTGTTGAATTCGCTGACGGAGCAACCGAGGGAACAGTTCGCGCCGCTACCGAAGTGAAGACCCTCAACTAACGGAAGCGCGCGCGCGAGAAAACCGACCTCGAACAGGGATGCAGAATTGGAGAACGCCATTCACATCGACAACGCCGAGCGCATCAAGGCGCATCTCATCGTCGAAGCCGCTAATGGCCCGGTCACCTTCCAGGCCGATCAATCCTGCGTTCCCGAGGCGGGACGATCCTCACCGATCTCTATGTCAACGCGGGCGGTGTGGTCGTGAGCTATTTCGAACGGGTGAAGAACCTGACCCACATTCCATTCGGCTTGATGGAAAGGCGGCGGCGGGAACGGCGCAACCAGACGATCGCCACTGCGCTCGAGCGGATGACAGGCAAGACGTTTCCCGCCGATATGCGCGACGAGTTTCTTGAAGGCGGCGCTGAGATCGATCTCATTCAATCCGGCCTAGAGGACGTCATGCGCAGCACCTGGGCTCGTATCGCCGACCTCGTTGAGGAGCAGCCGGAACTCGGCGACTACCGGACGGCTGCCGATGTCGCGTCCATTCGACAGGTCGCAGCCGCATATGAGGCCATAGGCATCTGAGCCGTTAGTTTCGGAGCATCACGAAGGGCGCAGGCGAGCGATGGCGAAATTGATCCAGCCAATCGGAGGGGCGATTTCTCGGGTCCGGCACCTTTCTGTCGGCGCTGCGCAACCCGAAGATTTGGACGCGTCCACCGACTGTCTGCGTCTATGGTTGGTTCACCCCCCCTTACCTACCGGTGGGCGCGAGCGGCCGAAATCGGCCCAGCCGAAGCTACAAACTGCCGCCGCTGTCCGGTCGTCACGCGACCGAGACCTATGCGCGGCGCGCCCTGCCGGTGTCCTCCCCACCGGCAGGGCGCCATTTCCAAGCGCTGGATGGGGGCGTTTACAGCGCGTCGGCGACGTTGCAGGTCCACTGCATCGCGCCAGTAAATGGATATTGAGAAGAACAATATGCTCCATATGAAACGCTTATGATGTCGAGCACCTGGACTTGCTTCCACCTGCAAGCAATTGCCGAAGACCCAAGGAAGGTGCTGACAAGGGCAGACATGCAATCTGTCTTCGAAAGATTTTTGGAACAGCTTTCGGAAGGTGTCGATGAGGTCGATTTCCGCAGCGCCTTGGACGATGTGACCTCACAACTCGACTTATTAGCCTTCGCCTAGCTCTCGCTGCCGCCGCGGTCTAGTGATAAGCCCACGCTGATCTCAAACTATCCGGCGCACTGGACAGCGCGCTATCTTGAGCACCAGTACCAGAGCATCGTTCGACGAAAACTGTCCGCTGACCGGATCGTCGATGGTGTGCCTTTGACGGCGCGCGAATACGAGTGCCTCCAATGGGCAGCACGTGGCAAGACGGCCTGGGAGATCGGCTGCATCCTTGGGATCACGCGGCGCACGGCCGCGTTTCATCTCGATAACGCCCGCAGGAAGCTCGGCGTAACCACCAGAAGCCAGTTGGTTGCGCGTTTCCGTGAATTCGAAATCCTCGCATCACTGACAGTCTACCCTGTGCAACCGCACAGGCTGCGCAAGCGTAAAGCTTCGCCTCCAATACCGGGGAAATTTCCCCGCGAGGACGCTTTTGATGATCCAGCTGATTGCACCCGACTGCTACGAGGACTTTGCTGACGACCTGCATGCAATGCATCGCCTGCGCTACCGCGTCTTCAAGGAGAGGCTCGACTGGGAGGTGCGAGGAAATGGCGGCTACGAGATCGATTCATTTGACGCATTGAGACCGCACTACCTGCTGCTCCGCGGGTTTGACGGTTCCGTCGATGGTTGCGTGCGCCTCCTGCCCTCCACATTGCCTCGTCCGCACCGAAGGGTTCGGGCGGCATTGCGATCGCCACCTACGAACTCTTCGCCGGCATGATCGAGTTAGGCCTCTCGCGCCAGCTCAGCCATATCGTAACGGTCACCGACTTGCGCATGGAGCGCATCCTTCGTCGCGCCGGCTGGCCGCTTAGTCGAATCGGCGAGCCGCAAACCATTGGCGTCACCCGCGCCCTGGCAGGCTATCTCGAAGTTTCACCACCGGTCCTCCAAGTGGTGCGGCAAAACGGTGGCATTGGCGGTCCGGTGCTGTGGGCGCCGGTGCTTCGCCGGGTGGCATGATCACGCGCGGGGGAGCACAGTCATGCCCATATCTGTCGCGCCAGATGCCGATCAGGACTGGCAGGATCACTGCTCCTATGACTGCACCGCTCATTTGACGTCGGGTGGATGGGCCTGGGAGTTCTTGCGTCGTAACCCGGCATTCCAGCGTGATCTGCTCGCTGCGCTCCAGCAGGGCAATACACTGTCTCGCGGAGCCCTTGTCGACGTGATCGCTTCGGCCGGCGATCTCTCCGGCTGGGGTGTTTTGTTTCGCCCAGTCTTACGGGCGCAGTGCGGCCGTGTTCTGGTGTCCGCGCCGGTGCGTTAATGTATTGCCGGTCGTCGCGGAACAGCCGTCTGCATCGCCAACCGCACCGCCGTTCGGCCTGACGGCATTGTCATGTCGGGCGACAGTCCTACTAGGGCCAGACGAGAGTCAGCATATCCATCTTCGCAATGCGGAGCATACCCTCCAGCTCGCGGTTTCCGGTGCGGATATCCTGCGGCCCGTTTGCCTGCGTGCTGAGGCGATTTGGCCCGCAGCACTTCTGAAGCATCGCTTGTGGGCGCTCGAGGGTCTCAATGCCCTTTGTCTCGATGGAGAACTGCCCGCCCGCCTGTTTCCGCCCGAAAGACGCGGCGCCCGATTGACCTTCGTTCTTCGCGCCCTCGACGGGTCGCGTGCCGGAGCATCCCATCGCGAGATTGCCGAGGCGCTGATCGGCGAAGGGCGCGTCCAATCCGACTGGAACGATACTCGCGATCACCTGCGCGATCGTCTCTCGTGGCCGCGCGCTGATGAATGGCGGGTACCGGGAACTCGTCTGAAAGGCGTCGCAATCCGCGTTGTAGTTCAGCCGGCGAACAGTTGCTTGCAACCGGTCGTCACCATCCAGTTCGCACGGTCGATACGGCTGCGAACAGCCTTGCGGGCGCGGACCGGTTCAAGGATCGGGTCGATGCCGAGAATGAGATCGGCCATTTCCTCTACGCTGGCATTGTAGGCGCAGGCGTCGAGGATGCGTAGGTAAATGCTGTCTGACCAGGGGACTTCGTCGTACAGAGTTGAGCTTTGGGTCTTATCTGTTCCCGTTGATCGGTTCATGGCTGCTGCGAACCTCGTCAGTTAAGCGCTAACGCAACCAACATATCCCAAACTGGGATTAGTCGCTGAGCCGGTCTTTAAATGACCGGTTCGCCTATATGCCCAAATCTCTTCGATCGCCTCGCAACCAGAGGCTTTTGACCAAGCTAATATCGCTGCGCAATGCCAAAGGCCTGACCCAGGTGCAGGTCGCTGAGAAGCTTGGTCGGCCGCAATCCTTCGTGGCCAAGTACGAGGGTGGAGAGCGGCGTCTCGATATCATTGAGTTTCTCGACGTAGCCGCGGCCCTTGACGCTGATCCGTGCGAGATTCTGTCCAGCTTCCGGTCATAGTAGGCGCCTGCGCGCCTTAAGCGCGCCGATTGCTCGTGAACTGAGCCCGCTTTCTTCGCCAGGCTCAAGCGATCTCGGCCATCCCACCGATTAGGGTTTGTAGCGCATCATCGCCACCTCGCCCCATGACCTCCGCCCGTAGTTGACGGACTTCTGCCAACTGAGCCGACCACGCTCTTGAATCAACTGGAGGTGCCGGTCGCACTGCGTGGGCGACGCCGTCTCCGCGTTGGTGCTCGGCACTCCGGTGGATCGTGGTGGAATGATAACGCTAGGCGACAACACGGTACGCGGGATCACCATCGTACGCGCCATCGGCTGTGACTGAAGCTGGATGCGGCGCGGCGATCAGGATTGTCACGTCACCGATCTGCGCGCGGAGCGCATCCTTCGCCGCCGGCTGGCCACTCGCGCGGATCGGCGACTGCTCCACTCCACACTATTAGCAAGACCCGCGCCGTGGCCGGATATCTGGACACCTCTATGGAGATGCTGGAGGCCGTTCGCCGAAACGGCGGTTTTCATGGGCCATTTTTTGGGCGTCCGGTGGCCTGCAGGGCCGCGTGATGTCAGATCGTTGCTTCCGTGCTTCAAGTGGGCCTGGGTGGTGGGCCTTGCGGAACGCAGCGCCGCCGATACTGGCCGGATTGGTGTGATAAGAACCCGTACGACATCTGACCCGACGAGCCTGGGAGTTCTTGCGGCGCAATTCGGCATGCCGGCTTGATCTGGTCCATGCACTGAAGCGAGCTGAATGGCTGGAACATCGGACATTGCTCGACATCATCGCCCTGCGTCGACCTGGCGCGCTGGGGGCGTTCTGTGCGCGCCGGTGCTCACACGTCTTGTCGGCTGTCGCGGAACAGGTGTCCTAATGGTCGGCGACACCGCCGCTTGAATTGAGGGCGCTGTCGTGCCGTGCAACGGTCCTATTTTCAGTTCGACGGCGGCCAACATGTTCTGTGCGGCGTGCCGACCGACATCTCCAGCTCGCGGTTTCGGGTGCGAGCGTTTCGCTGCGAATTCGTCGCTCCATCTGAAAACACGATCCCACCCTCCGGGACATTATATTGGCGAACTCTAGACCGCGTGGCGCATACTGGAGGTTATTCGCGCGACCAGAACATATTCGCGCGACCAAGAACAACTGACGTCTAGAGGTCGTACCCGCCCCTGCGCTACGTTTCCCGGAGGCGATCCTACCAGTCGGAACAAAACACGTTAGCCGCCGCGTTATTCACTACGGGGCCCACACTCAAATTAGCATACGGCATTTGTTGCAGCCCTGATTCAGATAATTGCAAGTCGAGGGTGAACGGAAATGAAGCGCGAAGACCCCCGTCCGTCCGTCCCAACAACGCTTGCCCCGCTTCGCAACCCGGCATTTCGCTCGATCTGGACGGCCACACAAATATCCAGTCTCGGGTGGCTCGTGCAAACGGTTGCCATCAGCTGGCTGATGGCCACCATTTCGGCGTCCGATCTTATGGTCGCACTCGTGCAGGCTGCCTCCACATTACCGGTGTTCCTCCTCTCAATTCTCGCTGGAGCCATCGCCGATAACTTCAGCCGCCGATGGGTGATGTTTGCGGGACACTGCTTGATAGCATTGGCATCAACGACGCTGATGATTTCTGTGGGTCTGGGATTTGTCCATCCCTGGCTGATACTCGGATTGGGGTTCCTGGCTGGCTGCGGCTTCGCCTTGAATGATCCGGCCTGGCATGCCTCTGTTGGCGATATCCTTGACAAGCGCGACATTCCGGCTGCGGTGACGCTTATGTCTGTCGGATACAATATCGTACGCAGCATAGGACCCGCTCTGGGTGGGACGATCCTGGCCCTCTTTGGACCGCTGGCCGCTTTCGCCTTGGCCGCGCTAAGTGATCTGGCGCCTCTAAGCGCAATATGCCGCACCAAATGGAAAGTTCGCTCTTCGCCTCTCCCTCGCGAGAGAATGACGATGGCGATTCACGACGGAGTGCGCTTCACGGTGATGTCCTTGGAGATTAGGGCGGCGATCGCCCGTGCAACCCTTTTCGGCTTGGCAAGCATCTCCATCCTCGCGCTGCTGCCTCTCGTCGTCCGGGATCAGTTGAAGAGCGGGCCGATCGTCTACGGCATTCTATTGGCCGGCTTCGGCATGGGCGCCTTCATCGCGGGCATGAGCAACGGCTTCCTGAGGCGGATCACGTCTCAAAACAGGCTGGTGGCCTTTGCTTCTGTCGCTTGTGCGGCATGTTGCCTTTGCCTTGCACTTACATCGTCGGTCCCTGTGGCGGCCATTTCGCTGGCACTCGGTGGCGCGGGTTGGCTTATCACCTGGACAGGCATTGACGTGTCGGTGCAGCTGGCAAGCCCAAGGTGGGTTGTCGGCCGCACGCTCTCGATCTACTACGCCTTGAGCGCTGGCGGTATGGCTGCGGGCAGCTGGATCTGGGGTTCCGTCGCGCAGAGCTACTCCTTGACCTTGGCTTTGCAGGCCGCCGCCGGGGCTCTGTTGCTTGTTGCGGCAGCGGGTATACTGTTGCCAATACGTCCATGGGAAGAAACGGACCAGGAAAGTTCGGATTTTTCTGCACCGGAGCTGGCACTCGATCTGAAGCCCAGGAGTGGCCCGATCGTTGCCAAGGTCGACTATTCCATATCGGAGAAGAATATCGACGCCTTTCTGGGCTGCATGCGCGCAAAGCGCCACGCCCTTAGCCGTGCCGGTGCGCGAAACTGGACGCTGCAGCGCAACCTCCGAACGCCTTCACTTTGGACAGAGACATTCCGCACGCCAACTTGGATGGACTTTCTTCGCCTGAATCACCGGCTCACGGCAGCGGACAAGGAAATAGGCCAGAACCTTCTCGCCTTGCATGATGGCGAGCTTCCTCCACGCACCGAGCTTTCGATCGAACGTACGACCGAGGCAGCGCGAAGCCGTGCCTCGACATTCGTTTCTCGTCCTCCGAGGTGACGTCATGGTGAAGCTGTTGGCCGAATGAACGGGCGCGATAAACGAGCTTACCAAAGGAGAGGGTCTCGCGTTGCGCCCTCTACCGTTGTTTTGGTGCTGCAAAGCAGGATTGTCGCGCTGCTCATCTGAGAGCCCGGCCGCACTGACGCTGATCCCGCGACTGATCAGGCCGCCGCAGAAATAGAAGCAGTGTTCGCGGATCCGGTCGCCTGGAATTGACCTTTGGACTCGAAGCTGCAGCTAGAATGGCGCCCGCGCGCCTTGTGGCGCGCGCCGGGTGCTCGTGAACCGAGCCCGCTTTCCTTCGCCAAGCTCAGGCGGTCTCGGCCATCCAGCTTCGCCCCCTGGCGCGGGGCAGCCTGTCGGCTGCTGATGGCCGCCGGCCGTTCGGGCCGGCGCGGTTCATTTGTTGGCCTTTCTCGGTCGCGCGGGGCGGCACTCCCTTCTAGGCCCGCCGCGGCATCCCGCAACCCTTCGCTTCCGCTTCGGGTCCTCCTCTTCGTTCCGGTCCTTCGGATGCGGTCCGCCTTCGAGGGCGGGCCTTTCCGGTCGCGTCTCGCCGCCCACCCCGCTTCCGGGGAAAGGCGCGGGAGATTTGGAGCGGAGGATAAACGATGCGTGCAACCGAAAAGCGTTCTGCCCGCGGCAAGGCCGGCGCAAAGGAGAAGGGCGGCCGCCCGGGCGCGAGCCTGCATCAGGAGATCACCGATCGCATTATTGCCGAACTGGAGCGCGGCACCGTGCCATGGGTCAAGCCGTGGGGCAGGGCGAAAGCTGATCTTGGACTGCCGAAGAATGCCGCCAGCGGCCGCCGCGTTCCGGCATCAACTTCCTGATCCTGTGGGGCGCGGTCATCGAGCGCGGCTTTGCCTGCCAGCACTGGCTGACCTTCCGGCAGGCGCTTTCCCTCGGCGGCAATGTCAGGAAGGGCGAGCGCGGCACGACCATCGTGCATGCCGACCGCTTCATCCCCAAAGACGAGCAAGAGCGCGCCAGGGCCGAGGGCGACGAGCCGCAGGCCGTGCCCTATTTGAAGCGGTTCACCGTCTTCAACGTCGCGCAGTGCGACGGCCTGCCCGAGCACCTCCATGCCGCCGCCGAGCCGCTGCCCGAGCGCGAAATCATCCCCCAGGCCGAGGCGCTCATTCGCGCATCCGGCGCGGATTTCCGTATCGGCGGCGAGCGCGCTTTCTACACGCTCGCCGGTGATTACATTCAGGTGCCGCCGCAGCCCGCCTTTTTCCAGCAGATCGACTACTACCGCACGTCACTTCACGAGTTAGGTTTCATCGCAAGTGTCCTCCTTGTCGCGACGCCTGTTGCTGGGAGGGCCTGACCATGGCTTCTCTCGATCGCGCGGATGTCTACGCCCGCAT
>NZ_JAMYLH010000032.1:0-60556 GCF_040317925.1 Mesorhizobium sp. M1348
CATGAGAGAGGCATGAAATATTATGTGGCGGAGGCAAGCTGGGTTTGGCCGACCCGAAAGGGGTCAGGGCGGCTCCGCCACATAATCTCGCCCGACGCATAAGAACGGATCGGCGCCCATCGTCTCTCGCTCCAGCACCGCCAGCCCCTCCGCACCCTTGCGGAAGTCGACTGGCTTTGTCGCCACCATGACCTTGACCGCACCCGTCGGCCCGATCACGTCGTTGCCTTCAGCGCGCGGATTACAGCAGCCACCGTCTTGGTATCGGCGCCACGACCAACGCGCATGGCGACACCGTCGATCTCAAGCTCGATCACGCCGGCGTCGCGGACCGCCTTCTGCTTCGTGATCGTCCTGGGCGCTGCGCCACCGGTTCCGGCAAGGGCGCCGCAACCACCGCAGGAACGAACAGGGATTCTGATGCCGGCGCCTCCGCCGCGGGCTGACGCGCAGCCCGGCGCCAAGCAAACAATTGCTGCGGGGAAAGCGCATATCGGCGAGCTACGGCACAAACCGTCTCGCCAGCCTCGTAGCTCTCTGCAACGATCCGCGCCTTCTCCTCTGGAGGCCACTCGCGTCGTCGGCCGGAGCCCGTGAACACCTCGAACCGGCGCACCGGCTCCAAATCGTTCGACTTAAGCGTAAGCTCTGAAATCGTCATATGTCGAAGCCCTCAAAGGCTCCGAACATCGTCCTTCACGCCGATCCCCGAAAGTGCCGTCAGAACATCGCTTACCTTCAACCGGTCCATTCGCGAGAACATCGCGCTCGCCGATCCGGCTATGCCATGAAGCGGGCATCGCTCGCCGGCGTTCACGATTTCATCGTGGAGCTGCCCGAGGGCTATGGGTGCGTGCGACTCGATCGCGACGATTTGCGCCTTTTTTTATTCGGACCAACTCGGCACCCACCTGCCCCAGGATATCGAGCTGTTCTCCGGTTGCGTGCGCGACAACATTGCGCGCTTCCGAGCGGACGCGGCCGATGCGCAGGTGACCGAGGCGGCAACACACGCCTCTGTGCCCGAAATGATCCAGCGCCTCCCAACGGTTATATGACCAACGTCGGGAGGATGGAGTCGGACCGTCGGGTGGACAGCGGCAGCGGTCGGTCTCGCGTGCGCCCTGTTTGGCAAGCCGAGCTTCGTCGTGCTCGATGAGCCTGATGGCAATTTCGACAGCGGTGGCAATCAAGCACAGATCTGACCCACAGGCCGAACCTCCTGTCGGCGGTAGATCGAATGATCATCCAGCAGGAAGGACGAATAGCGCAGATGGGCAGTCGTTCCAGTTGCTGCCGTCACTCGTGGGTCCAAACCTAGCGCTGGCATTGCGGCGGCCCGTCCGGGTTGGAGGGCGCCCCGGACCGCCGGCGTCACATCCAGCGCACTCTCTCCTCCGCCGGACACGCGTCGATGCGTAACCAGTGACCAATGATGATGATGCCTGACACCTCGAAAAGGTCTGCAGTCACTAGGACGCGTTCGCGGGCTCCGGCGCGGACGCCCGCTCGACTCGTGCCTCCGCCTCTATAAGCGCAGTGGGGCCGACACCTTCCGCGCTCTTGCGTGCAGGACGGGTGACTCGAGCTAGCTTTCCGCAAATTTTCGCGCCGCGTCTATTCGGACTACGCGTCATCTATGGTCGGCCAGGAGGACCCCCATGTCCGTGACCTCCGCCATGCGATGCGGCAATAGCTTGCGAGTTTAAGCTCGTCCCAAGCAACAGAGCAATTGATGGAGGTGTTACAATAGCAAAACGCCCGGCATTCTTTAGAAATTCACGACGCGCCTGTTCTTCTGGGATACGTTTATCTGTCTTTACTTTGGAAGACTTCCTGCTCTTCATCGAATGTACTCCCATTTTGTGAATAACAACTCTAAACTAATGTGACACCTAACGCCCCAATGTGACATATGGGTGTCGTGAAGACAAGTCGCCGTCAAGATACACTTCAGGAAATTAAGTATTACTACACTTTTGACCCGAGATCGCCGTCAAGGAGGATGCTCGTGGCGCGGCGTCCAAAGTCGAGGGGACTTCGTCGGCCCAAGCCATCGCCATGTAGGAGTCGCCACATACCCCACAGCGAATTGCCGATCAGGCGCAATGAAACGCCGAGGACGGGATGGTACAAGGGGAAGACACGCCGCCAGTGTTGAAAGCGAACCCACGGGCGCCGCACATATTGCGCCGGTGCTCTAACGCCAAAGAAGTGACTCAATGCCAAGAGTTGAGTATCGAACGCGTTCCGCGCGCTCTGGTCGGGCAAGGATGTTCGGAGCACCGCCCAATCCAGCTTATGCTGTTCCGCCAGCCGTGCCAGATCATAAAGGTGGCGAAAGTCGGTCCTTCCGCGCCAGTAGTCCGCCTCCTTGATGAGATCATGCATGATCCAGTGGAGTGCCCGCGACTGTGGGGCGGGGATTTTCGCCCTAAGGCCGTGACGGCGGGTAAGCCTCGGGGGCTCGCGGTCAATCTCCCGGTACGGCCGGAGTTCCAGGAGACCGACGTCTTGCGGGCGCGCCATGCCACCAGGGACCGTCACTTCGGCGTAGCCAAGCTTGGCAAGGCAAGCCCGGGCAGCCCCTTCTTTGGCCGTTTCCACAGCCAAGTCGAGATCGCTCATGATTCTGTCGGGAACCCTGCCGCTCGACGAAAGGAACAAGGGAACGGCCCCTTTGAGCAGGACCGGAACGACGCCCCCCTGATTGAAGGCAGCAACGGCTTCATTCAGCTGCCTGCGCAAGCGCAAATTGCGGTCCCGGTTGCAGCGGTAAATGAACTGAAGATACTGGCCTACGTCTTCGGGGAGGCGGTCAAGCTGGCCCGTGTGCGCAAGAGTGGCGAACAAGACAGGCGTAAGCAGAGTGTGGTTGGCGAGTGCAATCACCGACAGCCAGTCGGCCGTTACCACCGGGCGGCCGTTAAGTCCCGCGATCAGGGCCTCGAGCGCATCCCCGGTGGGCTTCATCGACACGCCGCCTTCAGCAGTTCCAACGCGTCATCCAATTTGGCATAGGTCAGGCAAAAGCCCTGTGCCGATCGGATGACTTGGCAAAGAACGTCGAATGCGGTGCTGCTTAGCTCTTCATTCCGCGCAAAGGCGCCGTTCAGCAAGCCACCCAGGATGTCGGTCGGGTCAATCACCCGCAGGGAAGGCTTGGCATCCTGCGTCCGACAGAGCAAGACCACCCAGCCCACTGGCCGGGGAACGGGAGGGACATGATCCTTAGGCACAAGAAAACGCACGCGCCTGCGATCGGGGCGCCGGTATACCGGAGACCTGCCGAGTTCGGGGAAATAATGTCCGAGAATGGACCATGATCCCGATTTGACTGCAGGCGCAAAAGCAAGGCCGATACCCTGTCCGGCCGAGTTGAGAAGTGTCACATCGTCTGCCGCGAAGCCAAACCCCGCGTGGACCAGCGCCAAGGTCAGCGTCGTCTTGCCCGAGCCAGGGTTACCACAAAGGAGGAGCGTGCGGCCGTTCTTGAACAGCGCCGCCGCGTGGAGGGCGAGTTCATATTCACTGTGCCCAAGCACTTCGGCCAGCAGTTGCCCTTTGACCATAATGGGTATCTCGTCTCGACCACAGGAATCAGTCCAGTGGCCATCCCGGAACAGGTGGATCCGCTGCCCGCGCTCAACCAGATGGAATTGAACGTCGGCGACCCTGTTTCGAA
Source organism: Mesorhizobium sp. M1348 (assembly GCF_040317925.1). Lineage (NCBI taxonomy): Bacteria > Pseudomonadati > Pseudomonadota > Alphaproteobacteria > Hyphomicrobiales > Phyllobacteriaceae > Mesorhizobium > Mesorhizobium sp. M1348. Next base: position 3,686 of record NZ_JAMYLH010000032.1, read on the forward strand.
CTTCGAGATGCTGAAACACGGTCGCGGCCGGACAGGCAACGGCCGCCGGATACAATATGCGCACACACACGCCTGGAACAGCAACGACCTGGCAGATGTATTGATGAGTTGCGGTTGGGCACGGCGGTGGAGCAGGCTGGATTAGGCCGAGCCGTTCCCAGTCTTGAAGGGCAGCCTCGACATAGCCATCGGCCTCTTGCCTATCAACGCCACGGGCTGCCATCTCGTCCACGATAGCCTCGACCGGCACGCCTTCTTCAAGCGACCGCCAGATATCCGCCGCAGTGTCATTGAGCGCAAAAACTAGCCCCTGCGTTGAACTGAGCAGGATATTTCGCCCTTTGATGCATGCAAGCCGACCTTGGGGAACTAACCTCGCCGTAGCATTCTCGACAGGGGGAGGCCCCGCAGTTCGGTCAGTGGTTCGGGTTTGTTGCGGACTCACAGAAGCCGTCATCCTCGTTTGTCTGGCGTCGAGATCGTTCGATTCGAGTGGGAACTCACGACCAGAGAGACACGATCTTCGTCAATCGCTCGAGTCATAGCATTCCTCCCCGCTCCCAAGCGGTAACTTGCCAACGCCGTTGCCGTGTGGGCAGTTTTGCTTGAAGTCGCAGGTTATGCATTGAGCGGTCGCTGTGCTCGGCAGTTAATTTATAGGATCGTCGGCCGGCCGCCACTCCTTGCAAATCAATCACTTGCCACACAAAATCGCCTCCAGCGGCCACGAATCGGCAAAGTTGGGCTAGACGGCGTTTCGCCCCGTCCAGATGCGGGGGATGGTCAGAAGCAGGATCTTTACGTCGAGCCAGACCGACCAGTTGTTCACGTACCACATATCGTGTTCGACACGCTTGATCATCATGTAGACATCAGGCGTCGCGCCGCGCCAGCCATTTATTTGTGCCCAGCCGGTGATCCCCGGCTTCACCTTGTGCCGAGCCGGATAGAGAGAGATGATCTGGCTGTATTCGCTGTCGTGCGCCAGCGCGTGCGGCCGTGGGCCTACCAACGACATGTCGCCCTTCAGCACGTTCCATAGCTGCGGAATCTCGTCGATACTGAACCTTCTCAATATGCGCCCAACGCGGGTGACGCGGGGATCGCCCCTACAGGCTTGAGGGACAACGGGCCCGTCCTCCAGGATCGTCATCGTTCGGAACTTATAGATCTTGAACGTGCGGCCATTGAACCCGGCCCGACGCTGACAGAAGAGCACCGGCGCCCTGGATTCGATCGCAATCAGCGCCGCTACAACGGCCAAAGGGGGCAGAAGAAATGGAAGGGCGACAATGGTCAGCACGAGATCGAAGAGCCGCTTCATAAGGAGTTGAGGCGCCGTCAGGGGCGCGCTTTGCAGTTCTATCGCCCTCGTCCCCCCCAGGTTGACGACAGGTCGCTGCAAGAGCGCGCTAACGACGTGGTCCGGAAGGAGCCTTACGGGTACCGCAACCACGCAAAGGTGGGCCGTGATTTTCTCAATCAGGGATATGTCAGCCCAACTGACAGCAAGGACTATCTCGTCGACAGAACGCCGACGCACATGTTCAATGAGCTTATCCATACACTCAAGGAGCGAGCCCTCGCTGGATGCAGCCGGCAACGTAATCGTTTGGCAGACCTCGCATCCGGAAGCCTCGATTGCCTGGACAACGCCACTTGGCACGCGCACGTCCGATTGCGTTACGATCACTACTTGCGGTTTGGCAAGCATGTCCGACCTGGTCAAGGAGGCAAACAGTCGTCCGGCGCCCAAGCGCACGAAGATGATGCCGCTAAGTCCCGTCACGAAGAACAGCATGACGGCTTGGCGCGAAAACATGTCTCCCACTTTGAGTGCAAGCGCCACAACCGACAGGCAAAGAAAGACCGCCGTCCAGATCAGCGCGACCTCCTTGATCTGAGAGGCCAGCGACCGCAGCTCGGAACTCAGATACAGGCCGCGCGCATATGCGGAAGTCGAAAAAAGGGCGGCTACAGCAACACCGAGCCCGAAGTTCCGGCCGTACTCGCCGAAATGTCCGAAACTCACAAGATCATATACCATTCCCGAGACGATGCTGAGCAGCACGACGGACATTGCCTCGAGAAGCGGAAACGACTGCAGAAGAACATTGACCTTGAGGGGCACGTTCGACAGCGGTGCGTTTGACGTGGCGCCCGCACGGGGGCCTTCATGAAGAAGTGCCATGACGTTCACCTGCGTTCAAAGCCGCATCCATCCACCAATGTCGCAACGACCCCCCTCCTCTGCTGAAAACCACCGGAGTGCCCAGCGTGACCTGGCACCCGTCCCCTGCGATCATTGCCCCTTCACGCGAAGTTCGATTGCGGTGGCTGCGGGTAGCACAGAGAATGGCCAGAGAATGGCAGCGACACTGTGCGAATCCAATTCGGCATAAGCTCTAACCCCAAAGGGTAGAGCCGGCGGACATACCGAGCTTCCTTGCCCGCTTCCGGCGCCTGTTAGCCCTTCGAGTACCTCGAAATGATATGCTCTCGCGCGCAGAACTGGAGCGGCGGACGCTCCGACGGAAGCGACCGGGTCGAAACTGCCGCCCTTTCTCTTTATTTGGGCACCGCTTGAGCACCGAAACCCGAAACCGGGTCTATTTTCGAGCCTGATCGTCTAGGCGAGCGCCATTGCATCGGCGGCGATCCGTCGCAGCTGGAGCTTGCGATCGTGGAGGCGTGGGGGCGGCTCCATGCCGATCGTGGCAAGGATGTGATCCCAACGGTAGACCCAATCATGCATCTCTAGGCAACGGACCGCACTTGTCCGGCGCAACAATTCTGTGCGGCGGGGGTTCGCGTCGAGTTCGCCAATTACGTCTGCGATACTGCTCGAGTCTGGTGATACCTCGATCACCGCGTCTGGCCAGTCAAAGTGCTCGCTGAATTCGGCGCATTGCGGCGCGGTCCCAAGCATGACGGCGCCGCCCGCGGCCCCTTCGAAGAAACGGGCAGGCAGCACCTGCTCGCCGACAACCGTGCCAGACCTGTGGTTTGCCAGCGTCGCTGGACTGAAAGCCATGAAATAACGCGTGCGCCTGATGATGTTGGCGAGCAGCGACCGATGCTCACGCCAGTCCTTGACCCGGGAACCCGTGCTTGCGAGCGTGTCGTACAGATAGAAGAGGTCCCGTTCTTCGGCCAGCTTCAGAAGCTGTCCGTGTATCTTCGCGGCTCGGTTGCCGATCGAATATACGTCGACCACGCGCTTAACCGGCAACAGATACGGCGTTGAAATAAGGCCGTCGACAGCCGTGGGGAGAAAGGAGCAGGGCGTGCGGGTGTATTGAGGCAGGCGCGGTATGCAGGCGCTGTGCAACAGGAACACGTAGTCGAACTGGTCCAGGAGCTTGAGATATTGGCGGTCCTGTTCGAGCGTGCTCGACCAGAGTTCGAACAGATACGCGACAGCGACCTTGCAGCGGCCGCGCCATTCGTGGATGCGAGACAATTCTACAAGGCTTTGCGGGCTCCAGGCCACGAAGAAGAAAAGGTCATAATCTTGCGTGAGCCGAACATGCTCAATGCTTGGCGCATTCATTAACCCCAGACCTTTGCGAATCCCGTTCGTCAGTCTGTTGAAGTCACGCTGGACGTCGTGGGCGTCGTGTTTTGGCAAGATGGCGTGAAAGCGCCTCGTGAGGTAGTTGTCGATGCCGGGGGCGATCAAATCGCCTTCCTCGCATTCGGCAACGATGCGGCAGAACTCATAAGCCAATGCAAAGTGTGCCCGATCCTTCGCGTTGAATTCAGAGGCAACAAGTGTACGTCTCTTCAAGGAATTCTCCCGCCAATTGTCGTTCACTTTCGACTATTCGGCCGCTGCAGGTTGGGCCGGCCCATCGTGCTCCAGCGCCGCAAGAGGCTGTCGGCCAAGAATCATGTCTGCCGCCTTCTCTGCGATCATAAACACAGCGGCCGACGTGTTGGCCGAGGGAACGGCGGGCATGATGGAGGCGTCGACCACCCGCAAGGCCTGCATGTTGTGGACCCGCAACTGGTCGTCCACGACAGATGCAGCACTGACAAGTGGGCCCATGCGGCACGATCCGCACAAATGATACGTGGTCAGCCCGATTTCGCGGGCGAACTGAAGACGGTCGGCGTCGTCCGTTATCTTCGGGCCGGGAAGCTCTTCCGTGCAGTTGTAGCGCCTTAGCTCGGGGGCGCGAAACAGCTGCTGCACAGTCTTCATGCCGTCGACAACGACCTGCCGGTCCTGATCATCGGCGAGGTAGTTGGGCTGGATGAGCGGAGCTCGAAACGGATCGGCCGAGACGGCCCGCACGTGTCCGATGCTCTTCGGCCGCAACTGATAGTAGCCAAGCTTGATGACTGGAAACCGCCGCGCGCTGTGGTCGGCATAATTGCCCAAGGCAAGTTCAAGCTGGATGTCAGGGGTGGAGTGAAGATCCCGCGAGTTGACGTACCCGTAGACGAGCGACGGGCTGACGGCGAGAAAGTTCGGGCGGCCCAGCATCCATTTGGCCGCCTCGCGCAGGAGGGCGACGCCGTGTCCGCTAACCGTTTCAATACCCTCTACCCGGGCGATCAGGTGGACCGCATAGTGGTCCTGGACATTTGCGCCGACACCGGACAATTCGTGCACGAGCGGAATGCCGAGCTCGGAGAGCATACCCGCAGCACCGACGCCCGACAGCTGCAGCAATTTTGGTGAGTTCGCGGCCCCAGCCGAGAGGATCACCTCGTTACGGGCCTTCACACAGCTCGTTGGATGACCCGGCCCTCCTCGTGCATATCGAACGCCCATGGCACGCTTTCCCTCGAAGAGGACGGCAGTGGCCTGCGCGTTCGTGCGGACATCCAAGTTCTTCTTTTTGGCGATCGGCCGTAGGAAAGCCCGCCCTGCGCTCACGCGCCATCCCTTTTCTATATAGCGCTGATAGTAGCCCACGCCGGCTTGGTTTGCCGCATTGTAGTCGGGATTGCGCGGGACACCGGCATTTAGCGCGGCCTCGATGAATGCATCACAAAGCGGATGTCGCCAATCGCAGTCTGTAACCGGAAGCAGCCCGTCAGTCCCGCGGTAGAAGGGATCACATGCCCCAAGCCTGCGCTCGGTTCTCTTGAAATAGGGCAGCAGGTCGGCGTAGCCCCAGCCGCGATTGCCCTGGCGGGCCCACTCGTCGAAGTCCGCGGCGGCGCCACGGTTGTAGATCATCCCGTTAATTGCGGTCGACCCGCCTAGTGTCTTGCCCTGCGCCATCGGAATGGCACGATTGGCCGTTCCCGGGCTCGGCTCCGTTTCGAACTGCCAGGCATATTTGGGATTCGAGCATGTCTTGTAGAGCCCCGCCGGAATGTGCAGAAGGATGCTGCTGTCGGACGGCCCCGCCTCGAGCAAGCAGACCGTATTGGTCCCGTCAGCCGCCAGACGATTGGCCAAGACGCAGCCTGCCGCGCCTGCTCCGACGATCACATAGTCAAAGACATCCGCCTCGACCGACATCGGTTCGCGCTCCGCTTATCGCCAGCTTCAAAGAATGGCAGGGAATCCGGCAGATGGCACTTTGCCCATCGGTATTAAGCCTTATGAAGGTCTTTCGCGGCGGGCTGAATGGCGAGATGCTGTGCGGGCATAAGCCTGCCGCCAATCTGCATTCTTGGGGAACCTGCGCCGGCTGGCGCACAGGGGGAGATGGGGATGCCTGACGACAACCTCGCCGAGGACGCCGCCTTTCCGAGAGGACGGATGCGGCATGCCCTTCCGCATCTCGTCGGCCACCTCGACGTCTCCGCACAAGCGGAGCCGACGTCTGACACCCGAACGGGTCGCGCGGCCGGCAATCTCTTAGAGTCCCGGCTTAATCGGCGCAGTCTCCTTGCCGGGCTGGCGCTGTCCGTCTCGGGCGTCGTCGGCGCAGCGCTGCATCTGGGCATGGGGCGATCGGGCGGGGGTAAATGGTTCGGGGGCGCGGCCACCTTTCTGCGTCCAAGCGGACCGGTGCTCTCGCGCGCAGATGGGCAGATCATTGAAAATCTTGACATTTATGCCCCCCAAGGCCACGGCATCACGATACTCCATCAGGGAGTCATTGTCCGCAGCTGCCGCATTCGTCATGCCATGGGCAGCGGGATATACGTCCGCGAAGCCGCCGGAATACGCTTGCAGGATCTCGAGATCGATCATGTCGGCGTTCCCCCCTCGGGGACCGGACCAAGCCAGAACCGCAACAACATAGAGCTGGAAAGCTGCCCCGATGCAATCATCATCCGTGTCAGGGCGTCCCGCGGCTCCTCCAACATCTATGTCGTCGACTGTCCGGGCACCCAGATGAGCTTCCTCGAACTCCACGACGCGCGCGGGCCGTTCCCGCGTGGACAGAATGTGCAGTTCAACCGCTCTCCGGATACGAGCCTGGAAGAATTCTCGGCCGAGAACGGTCCCACCTCCTGGACAGAGGACAATATTTCTGTCTTTCACTCGGATCGCTGTGCCGTTCGGCGTGGACTCGTCTTCTATAATAACAGCCCGACCGGGGCTGGCGTCATGCTGGAGGGAAGCTTCAATTGCCTTGTCGAAGACGTCGATGCCGTTCAACAGGGCAACGGCGCCTTCTCGGCCGTCCCGCAGGATGATGTCGGCAGTGGCGGATGCTCGTTCAACCGCTGCCGGAGCCGGGACACCTACAATGAGCCGCGGGACGACAGGGACGCCCCGACATCCAACGGCCTGTCGTTCCATACCCGGATATCGGAAGGCGCTGAAAAGCACAGCGTTAGGGACTGCTGCGTCTACGCGCTCGCCAATCCCGGCAACATCATCTGGGAAACGGCGGCCGTGCATGCCGGGTGGTCCATCGAGCGCAAGACATTTGATCCTAGGCCGCCATTGCGGCTTGCCTTCAACTGGCGGTGAGCGGAGGGTGCGCTGGTGCGTCGAATCCGACCAGGACCTACCGACGACGACGCCAAAAGAGAAACAGGTCTGCTAACATTGACCGCGGCGGGGACATCCCAAGCGTCCAGAGAGGCGCGGATGCAAGGATCATGCGTCCCGTCGTCGTGCTGGTATCAACAGGTGTGTCGACGATGCGAAGGCCGACATCCTTGGTGCCAAGCCTTTCGATGAGCGCCAGCACTTCCCGGGTTGTGCGCGCGATACGGTAGGGCCTCGTGACGGCGATCACGTCTCCTTTCCTGGTACAGGCGATCGCCCTCTCCAACTCCGGCGTCGAACCGAATATGCTGGTTTTCTCGCAGAAGAAGTTCTCGGCCCCCAGCCGGGCAAGATAAAGCCTCTGCGCCTCCAGCCTTGCGGCGGGTTCGAAGGTGTTGATGCGACAGTAGCCGATGATCACCGCCCTGCCCAACCGTAAGAAGCGTTCAGGGAATGGGATGCAAGGGGCCTGGCAAGCCGCTGACGATCTGCAAGCCGCGGTTCGTCAATCCCTTTGTCTTCCTCCCCCTTCACGGAGATTCCGATGTTGGACCGCAATCCAGAGGGGTTCGCGAGCTCCAGATATTGCTTTGCAACACTGTGAGCATCGAACTGTCTAACCCTCTCGCGGGCACCCGACGACAAACGCGACCAAAGGTCATCATCGTCCAGCACCGCCTTCAGCGCTGCGGCCATCGCGTCGGCCTGTGGTTCGACCACTGCCCCATTCACGTCATCCGCGAGCAGATCCCGGCTGAGCCTTGAAGACCCGACGATGGGTGTGCCGGTGGCGATCGCCTCCATCACCGTTGCTGAGGCGACAGGAACCGTATAGCGCGTGGGGAAAGCGGCGACGCGAACGCGGCTGTGTAACTCGCGAACGCGTGCTCCCTCTGCCATGCCGAGAAGGACTACGTGCCGCCTTATCGGTTCAGGAAGAGCATCGACCGCCTCCCGCACCGGTCTTGTGATGTCACCCGTCACGTAGAGCCGTACGGAAGTGTCGTTGAGGGCGCCGAATGCCCGGATCGTCGCCTCCGGCACCTTGTAGGGCGAAGTGCCGGCATGGAGGATTGCCCGCTCGCGATCTGCCAGCCCACGAGACGCATATGACTGGCGATCGATGCATTCGGGAATTTTCAGGATTCGGACTCTTGGCAGCCCAAGATCTCGCCCGAGTTCTTCCTGAAGCTCGGTCGTAGTGGCGACGACGTGGTGGCAGCGCCGCGTGCTTATCCGTCGAATGGCTCGCCAGGCTGCCGCAAGCGCCCCTTTCCGCCTCTGAAGATCGTGGACGATCTGGACGATCGTGCCATGCAGCGGAAGCGGCACCGCCTCGCTGTGAATGACAAGGTCCGGCCGGAAGCGATTGATGATGCCGATCGCTCGCAGCCACGCCGCGACCGAGGCCGGCCCGGTCAAAGGTGTCCGGCTCAATCCGATTATTGGCAAGACGAGACGAGGAGAAAGAAGCCGCTCAAATTTTGCGTGGCTTTCGAAGGCGCCTACTACGATCTGGACCTGGTGCCCGAGCTCTATCAGCGCCTGGGCAAGTGCCACAATGAAGATGCTCACTCCGTCAGGCGAATCCAAAGGTTCGCGCCGGGTCAGTACAATACGCATTTTCCCAAGCCGTTTAATTGGCTGCCCACAACTCCCGATGCACCCGTAGCTGTTGCAGCAACGAAAGCTAGAGACGTGGTCATGATCGGGGCAGGCCTTTGAACCTCTGCGAAGCACATGGCACGCTAAGATCGAATTGATCAACAACGAACAGGGAGTACCCCCGCCATCCGACGTGGCGGCGCCGCGCTCAACAACGCGTGAAACTTCGGCCGGTCCTGGTAGGCTCCTGCCGGCGCCGACGTCACCTCACGACACCGCCGCAAAGGCCCGGACTGGACGCCTGATCACCGATTCGTAGATCGCCATCAGCCGACGGAGGTTTGCCTCGGGTGTGTACCGCTCCTCATAGGCGGCATAGGCCCTGTCTGCCATTTCCTCAAGGGCGGATCGGTTTGAAAGCGCCCAACGCACTTGGTCGGCTAACGCGCCGGCATTGCCGGCAGGAACGACAAGGGCGGTGACGCCTGGCTCCACGACCCCCTTGATCCACGGCATATCCGAACAGATGACCGGCAGCCGGCTCGCGAAGGCTTCGAGGACGGTCATAGTAGGAAACATCTCAGCCCCTTTCGACGGAAAGAGCAGGAATTCTGCTGCCTGCATCTCCTTCAACACCGTCTCGCGCGGCTGAGGCCCTAGATATTCCACGCGCCCGCCCGCGGACTGCTCGACGAGCGGAGCCAGAGGCCCTTCGCCGATGACCCGCAGCGGGTAATCGATCTGCTTCCACGCCTCGAGCAGTGTGGCCACCCCCTTGTGATGCTCATCCAGTCGTCCGACGAACAGCCCTCCATTGCGACGAAGGTCACCGAAGATCGGCGGCCTGGCAACCGTGTTCGGCTTGACGACGATACGCTCGGCAGGCAGGCCTCCTTCCACAAGCTTGCCCCTGACCCAATCGTTAAGGGCAATGAAGCGGTCGACCTTGCGAGACCAGGTGCCGGTTTTCTTGTGAAACTCTACCATTGCGGCAAGGGCGAGCGTGCCCAGCAGGGAATTCCTGTAGACCTTCTTCGGAATGGTCCACCAGCAGGCGTGGTGGAGACTTCGCTCCCGAAGCCTCTCATCAGGATAAAGCAGGGCGCTGGGACAGATGATCCTGAAATTGTGCAAGGTCATTACCGATGGCACGCCGGCATCCCGGCACGCATCCAGGATGGAGGGGCTCAGGAGGGGAAAGAAATTGTGAACGTGGACGACGTCCGGTGAAAATTCCCTCAACTTACGTGACAGGGCCCGCCGTGAGTGGGGGTTGTAGACAACCCCTAGGGCGGTCGAAATCTTTCGAGAGACCCCCACGACATCGTCATTGGTGGCGGAGAACAACTCGACCTCGACCCCATTCTGCTTGAGGCACGCGAGTTCCTCCCCAACAACGCTCTCCTCTCCAGCCCTTATCCTGTAGAAATTGTGAACTAGCAAAACGCGCATCGGGGATCGCTCCGTTGAATGTCAGTTCGGCACCGTTGACGCCCGTGGCGACGACGCAACGGCTCCGGCAAAGTCGGCCTTTGGCAAAACGATCTCCACAACGTCGCCGGGCGCAAGCCCGAGATCCCACCGGCGAGCCGTTGGGATAGGAAACCACATTGCCGGTATCGAGCCTTCGCTGCCGGGGAGCGTCTCGGCCCCCTCCTCTCGCTTAGCTATGGACTGTTATGTCGGGCCGGTCCGCGGCTACCAGCAAGGTGGATTGCGCTTGTCGCCAGCTTCTGCGCCGTACCCGCAAGACGCGCCGAGATGTCCTTTTCACTGTCTGACAGACGAGCTTCGATATGCGCTGTTGCCGTTTGCTTCAATCGTTCGGCGAGCGCCTCAGGCACCGGCACGTTCTCGACATGTTCGACTTCTTCGCCGAGTTCGGTGCGAAGGCGCCAAATGCGAGCCTGTTCCGTTGCGAATTGCGCCCATAGGGCTTTGTACTCGGAACCGAAATCGGCCGCTTCCATGAGCGGATTGGCGATGCGAACCTGGGCAGCGCTGTAGCCACTCGCAACCGCCACAGCCTGTCGGACGGTCACACCCGGCCGGAAGATGTACTCTCCCGGCCTGGCCACATCACCATAAACAGAGATGGGCCGGTATTCGGCAAGCGAAACAAAGACCTGGTCGGTCTGGATCAGGTGCGTGATTTCAGGGCCGTCCGCGGTCCCCCGCCGATACTGCTTGCTGGCGAGACTGCCAGCGATTACTTCCTGCGCTTGTTGAATGGAAAGGCCGCTGGCTTGAATCGCTCCAACCAGCGCCAAGTTCACCTCGCCGTCCACTCCGATCAGCAATCGCTGCCTGAAATCCGGAATACCGGGGACCGATACCTCCAGCGTATCTCCGAGCTGTAGCGTGTAGTCGGCAAGTGCCGCTGTCGGAATCAGAGCGATGGCGCCAGCGAACGAAGCGAGACGGGTCGAAGCCATGGTCATCGACAGCGCCGATAACAAGGATCTCAACAGCTTCATGGGTCACCCAACGGGTTGCCCCCGTATCTCTACGGGCGACTTAGAACGGGTTTCTCCGGCGCAGGCGAACCTGCGCAGTGGATGACCTATGCTACCAGAGGAGGCATAGCCGAGGCCGAGGCAAAATGGCTGGCTCGCTGGCTCTTTCGAGGCACTCCTGATGGAACCGGCACGGCGCTGCCGCATGAGCGGGCACATTAGCGGAGGCTCTCCTGCTCCTGCCGCGCCAAAATCGGTACAACGCCACCCTTTTACTGAGACCGATAGCCCGCCGATGTCGGGTGGGCCCCATCCATGTTCGGCCAGATGTATGAACAAGCGCAATGCTGCGTTCGACCCGGTTCAACTGGAGGAAGTTCCACAGCCACGGCCGGAACGCTGGCGCGAAGCGCAATCAAATAGCCGTATAAGAAAGCAATTCCCACAATCTGTAGAGGGCTCTCCAGGACTGGATTGACGAACATGGCGAGGAAAATCGTGATGAAGACTGTGGACGCATGATTGCTAACACCGCGTGGCAGTCGATTTGGCGGGAAGGCCACCAAAATGGCAGACACGATCAAAATGAAACCAATGACCCCCGTCCGCAATATGGCTTGAAAGAACGAATTGTGAATTCCTGTCGAGAGTATCTCAAGCATTTTGGCATGCGTAGTACTCCTGGTGTCGGGAAGAAAAGTAATATCCTCGAATCCGGGAAACTCGTATCGCCATCGGACCGATTCCTTCCCAAATCCGATGCCAAATCCGTATGTATCCGCAAGGGATGTGAGTGCGTCCGAAATGAACGCGAGTCTGATCCCGGAGTTCGGGTCCAGAGCAAAGGTTTGAGGTATGAAGTTCAACCCGACTGCATAGGCAAAAGTCAGTGCGGTCGCCAGAGCTGCGGCCATCAACCGGCCGGGCACGCCAATTAGAATGACGATCATCGTGACCGCGAGCACCTTGAACTGAGCCAAGGGGCTGGCGAGGGCTATTCCCAATAAGAGTAAAATGCCGCCGTATCGGCGCCAGTCGTTCGTCAGAAAAATACCGCCTGCAACGAAAAACACGGCAATGGCCATGTTGTTGATCAGCGAACCGTAAAGAATCGGTATCGTGGCTTGCGGAGATGCGCCCTGATACTGCACGTCCTGCTGAAACATCACCGCCGGCGCGACAACGAGAGACAGGAACAGGAAAACGGGTGCACCAAAAAAGGCATTGCCGCTCATCAGCCTGCGGCGGAAATAAGCCTTGGATGCCCATGCGACGGCGAAGAATCCTACAATCGGGACGATTTGCCTTATGACTGCTTCTTGAAGAAAGTGAACCTGCCAGGAATCCGGCATCAGCCTGTATCTGGACAGCAGGGCAATGAAGAGGCAGAAGGCGGTGTAGACCGCCAGCAGACGAGGCGGCACCGTCTGCCGCAGCAAGGCATAGGCCAGACAGACACCGACCGGCATCACTATGAAGAAAAGGCCAAGCAGGCGCAGGGATATTGCGAGGGCGCAGGCCAGCCAAATGCCGGAGAGAAAGAGGGTGTAGTCGAGCACGTCAGGGGAATGGCTGCAAACGAGGTCGACCGGCTTTGAACCCTTCCTGCATGACAATGTCGCTGGCGAGGTCATGGCCTGTATTCCCGGTTAGGACTGAAAGCCGCACGGTTGATCCTGGTCAAAATTAGTGCCGAGAGTTTCTCTGCAGGGATGATGCGCAGGATTCTCTCGAGGTGGTCCGCGAAAGTGCGGCGTGCCTGCAGCACCAAAAGGACCTCGTTGATGACGCCCATGGCCGCTTCCAGATCAGCGGTGCGGTCGGTGCTGTGAAAATCAACCACTATACAACTGTATTCTTGCTGCAGATGCTGGAGTGCAGCGGAGATGGAGAGCGAGGCATTCAACTCGGAGATTGACCCCGTGGGCCTGAGAACCAGAACTTCCAGCTCTTCCTGATCCGCGGGAATGGTGGCAAACGCCCTGGCGAGCTTGCGACCTGGCTCCGCGTTCAGCATTGGCTGGTCCATTGATGGCTTTTGCCAATTGGCATCAACGAGCAGTGTCTTTTGCCCGGTCGCCGCAATGATCCTTGCGAGATGAACCGCCACCGTGGAGCTTCCGGACTTGCCGAGGGGTGAAGCAACGCCGACTACAAATCCGCTTTGGCGGCCCTGAACTCCGCGCATCCGGGTGGCAATCTTGCTCACTTGGCGGCCCTGAACTCCGCGCATCCGGGTGGCAATCTTGCTCAGCGAGCTGTGAAGCTCGGGAGCGTCCTTTGAGTAGACGGGCTGCAAAAACTGCTCGCATGGCCCCACAACATTCCACCTGCGGCGGGGAATTCTGGGGATCCCTACAATCCGATCAAGGCCGGTCGACCTGTGCACATCTTCGACCGTTATCAGGCGGTGGTTCATTGCTTGCTTGATCAATGCATGACCAACGCCGGCAATCCCACCTGCCATAACGGAGAGCGCTGCCATTAGGACCGTTGGTGGCCAACTGCGTTGACGAGGCGGTTCGGCCGCCGTGATCACCCTTGCGCCCGGGATCAGCGAGGCGCTAAAATCGGAGTGCGTCCGCTGCAGAAGGGCATTGTAAAGCGAGCGATAAACCTCGGCCGCGCTCTGCTGCTCGCGGATAAGGACTCTCGCCCTCTCCGCAGATTCAGGGTCCGATGGCAGTTCCGTCAGTGATTCGGTCACAAAAGCCTTTTCCCGAAGTTCCGCCAGCCGCTTGTGCAGATCAGATGTTTCTTCCGTGCGAGCCGCCTGCCGGCGTTCGCGCTGATTTCCGATGTAACCGTCGGCGATCGCATTCGCGAGCATGGCCGAGAACTGAGGATCGGAAGACGTCACCCCGATCTCGACGGCGCTGGAGGAACCCATCTGACGAACGGAAAACGCGCGCCTCACAAGGACCATCGACTCATGCCGAATATTTGGCTCCGCCCTCGTCAGTTCGGTGCCGAAGAGAGACGCCAATTGGCCCCGCACATAGCTGGAGATCCGGGTGCGCAAGCTGTCCATCACAAACTCTTCGTCTTCCGCTAAGCCAGTGTGGTCAACAACGCGTCCGACGACCTCGTCCGACTGAATGACCTGTATCTGGCTCTCTACATAGACCCGCTCATCTGCCTCAGCTTCGCCCGGTTGCGAAGCGGGCGGAGATGAAAGGAGCATCGTCGCATAGGCGGTGTAATATCCAGGCGAAAGGACCACATATGCGCCGCCGACACCAAGGCTCACAACCATCCAGAGGAGGCAAAGGCGCCAACAGCTTCGAACAAATCTTAAGGCGTCTTTCACGGTCAGTTCGTCGCGATCCTTGGGGGGGATCGGCTGGTGAGGCGACCCGGACGGCTGAACGACAAAGTGATCAGGCGCGAACATACAGACTCTCCTACGACCGGAAACGATCGGCCTCGTGCTCCAACGGTGCGGATTGGGACAGCGGCGGATATCCTCGCACCCGGCCTGCGTCGCAAGCCGCGGTGCGAAGGACGGCCGCTCCGCCAATGAGGAAGAAGCCGGCTGAAACCACCAGCACGATGACTTCCTTCGCCACCATCGCATAAACAACGGCTTGCTCAGCCATGACGAAAGACAAAAAATATGCGGCCACCAGGAATACTAGCAGACCGGATGCATTAAGGGCGGACCATTCATTTTCATATCCGTAGCTAAACATGAATATATTTGATGTGAATGTATTTATGTTCATCAGCAATGGTATAATTGCCATTGCTCGCACGAAAGGTGTCGCTCCTGAAAATTCATCTCCAAAGAGGATAAATATTATATATGGAGCAACAAAGTACATTCCAATACTCATCGCCGTTCCGGCTGCTACGGTGAATAGTGATCTCCTTATAAGTCGTACCCCTGCAGCAGGGTCGACATGAGCGTAGTATGAAACCCTCGGTATGAATGTATCCATAAGCAACTTAAAATATACCCGCGCGGCTACTAGGAATTTTTCGGCGACAGAATATTGTCCGGCTGCGATATAACCTTCGAAATGTTGGACAAGGGCGACAGGCAGGGTGACTAGGGCAGTCTCCACGGCTATGAAGAGGCATCCCCTCCAGCCATTGCGCAGTTGCATTCCAATCGTCGAAAGCGTCACGGACCTGAAGCCGCCGAACCCAATCGGAAGGATGAAAGGTAAGCAGATGACGCCACTGACGATGGGAACTGCGCTCTGGATGGCAACGGCGAGCGCGACCTGGTCAGGTGATGCGACCATGGCGACGAAACAGACGAGCGCCAGAACGCGAGCAACAACCACCGCGACAGCCGCCTGCCAGGCGCGTTCCAGGCCGACGAAGAGCCAGGCCGGAAAAATAATGTTGCCGACGGCCGAGAGCATCGCGCACAGGAATGTTGGCCTACTAAGCGCCAGGACGTCGCCGGCCAGCACAAGGCCGACCAGGCATACGGCAACGAATAGCACTGACTTGGTTGCCATGACCTGAGCAACCAGGGACGCGATCGCCGCCGGCTCGTATCGAAGGGAAGCAACCCTGCGCTGCGCGGTCCAATGAAATCCATAGGCCACGACGACGGTAGCGAGTTGTCCGATGGCGAGCGCATAGGCATACCGCCCGAAACTCAAGGGTCCGAGGACACGCCCGGCATAGGGCAATATGATTAGCGGCTGCAGGACGTCGGCGACATGCAGGACAGCCAGACTGGCGGCCTGTTTGCTCAAAGTCATGGTAGCCTCCAGTCAGGTGCCTGTCGAGGCGATGCAAGCCACACCGTTCAGATATGGGCAGCGCCCCCTCCCAGCATCAGCGCCAAAGAACAGCCGGCCGTGAAGGAGTTGGCGAAGATCGGCAATACGGCGGTCCGAGTGTGTTCACTGGTTCCGCCTCCCTCTAACCGTTACGAAGTCTGCGCCTGGGAAGCAGCGATGCCTGCAGCAAAGCCAGGATGAACAGGCTGTTCGTCACGAGATACCTGCTCGCCAGTCGGCGGGGATCCTGGAAGAGCCGGTGCAGCCATTCCAGCCCGCTCTTCTGCATCCATTGCGGCGCCCGCTTGACATCTCCGGCGTGGAAATCGAAAGCTGCTCCTACCCCCAACATGACCGCATTGATCCGGCCGCGATGCGCCTGCATCCAGCTTTCCTGCTTGGGACATCCGAGCCCCACCCACATGATCCTCGCACCGGACTGATTGATCATTCTGACCACTGCCTCATCCTCCTCGGCCGACAGAGGGCGGAGCGGAGGTGAGTAAGAGCCCACGATGTTTATGCCGGCAAACTCGGTTCGAATGCACTGTTCGAGACGCTGGAGGGTGCCCGGGCTGCCGCCGTACAGGAACATTGCCGAGCCGAGTTCCGATGCCCTCCCGCAACAAATCCACATCAGGTCCGGTCCGGCGATGCGCGGCTGATCCGCGTGTCCCTGCCGCCTCAGCATCCAGGCCACCGGCGCTCCATCCGGCGCGACAAGGTCGGCGCTATCCATCGCTTCGGCATGGGCGCGATTGCGGCGGGCGGTGACGACACTGTGGACATTACACAGAAAAACCGTTCGGCTCTCCCGCCGCAGGGCCCAGTCGAAGACGCAGTTGACTGCCTGCGCCAAGCCCAGAGCGTGCACGGGTACGCCAAGCACTTGCTCGCGCACCACTCTCTGATCGATCGCGAGCTCTGTCATGCCACCCTCGATTGCTGCAATGGTGAGCCATCATCACAGCGTGCGAGCACTTCGAGTTCAATTGCTATTCCGAACGGGAAGCTGGCGGGCGGCGCTCATCGGAGGTACTTAAAAAGAATATCCCTTGTTCTCTCTGTGGTGCCGAAAGAGCGCATGGAATGCGCGGCCCCTCGCGCCGTCGAGCAGGAGGTAAAGCCCCATCACCGCGCGTTTGCCTACGGCATTGTTGTCGGGCGACACCATGACGATCTTGACGCCCGATATGGCCATCTGCCGACGTCCAGGGCCGCAACGGAGAGAACAAGGGATACCCCTTTTAAGTACTTCCGATGAGAGCGCCGCCCGCCAGCTTCCCGTTCGGAATAGCAATTGAACTCGAAGTGCTCGCACGCTGTGATGATGGCTCACCATTGCAAGCAATCGAGGGTGGCATGACTGAGCTCGCGATCGATCTAGGGAGTAACGGGGTGTCGCAAATGTTCGCGGATGATGCCCCCTGGTTGCAGCCTAAAGAATACACGCAGAATTATCTGGCATCGCTGTGCATCGCATTGGCGCAGATCGATACGGATGCCGTGCAGGAGGCGATTCAGATGCTGCGCGCCGTACGCGATGCGGGCGGCACAGTCTTCGTCGCCGGCAACGGCGGCAGCGCAGCGACCGCCTCCCACTGGGTCAATGACCTCGGTAAGGCCACGAAACGCTCGGGAAGGCAGCCTATCCGGGTCATGGGCCTGACAGACAACGTCTCCTGGATGACGGCGCTCGGCAATGACGAAGGCTACGAGCGTATCTTTGCCGGCCAGATGGAGAACTTCGCCAAGCCAGGTGACGTGCTCATAGTGATTTCAGCCAGCGGGAACTCGCTCAATCTCGTGCGGGCAGTCGAACTCGCTCGCGAAAGGAAGGTAGCCACTATCGGCATTGTCGGTTTTGACGGCGGCACGCTTAAAGAGCTCGTCGATCAGCCAGTATGGGTGCGGTCTGAAAAAGGCACCTACGAACTCGTCGAGGACGTCCACGCCGCGATCTGTCATGCCATCACGCGATACCTCATCGCCGACCGACCGGAGCGCGGTCAATGAATATTGCCCTGCCGAGCTCTCCCCGCCTGCAAAAGGCAGATGTCGAAGGCCGCGCCTATAGCCGGCCGCGGCAGGCGGTCATCCTGGCCGGCGGGCGTGGCACGCGCATGCGGCCGATCACGCTCGATCGCCCGAAACCAATGGTGCCGGTGCTCGGCCGCCCTTTTTTGGAATACCAGATCGAACAGCTGCGGCAGGAGGGGTTCGAAAGGGTTCTTCTTCTACTCGGGTATTTGCCCCATATGGTGATGGACCATTTTGGCGACGGCAGCAGGTTCGGGCTCAGTATCGAATATGCCCTCACCCGTCCCGACGACCTCACCAGCAGCCGGGTATCCAATGCCCGTCACCTCATAGATCCGTGCTTCCTGCTGCTGTATTGCGACAATTACTGGCCGATGCGCATGGAGCGGCTGTGGCAACGCTTCTGTGCGGCCGGCAAGCCTGGAATGATCACGGTCTACAGCAACAAGGACGGCTATTCGCGCGGCAGCGTGATCCTTGATGCGAACGACAATGTGACTGTCTTCGACCGGCTCCGCACCACGCCCGGGCTGCAGGGAGTCGAGATCAGCTATGCCATACTGACCGATCTCGCACTCGAACTCCTGCCCGACGAGGACACCCTCTTCGAGGAGGCCGTCTACACGCCACTCGCGACGCAGCATCGCCTTGCCGGCTTCGTGAGCGCGCACCGCTATTACAGCGTGGGCTCGATCGAGCGTCTACCCGCGACGGAGCGCTTTATGAGGCGCGAAAAAACCATGCTCATAGATAGGGACGGCGTACTCAACTGCAGACCGCCACCGGCTCAATATGTGTGTTCATGGGACCAGTGGGAGTGGGTTCCGGGTGCAAAGCAGGCGTTGGCCCTTCTGAACGAGGCCGGCTACCGCGTAGTCATCATCTCCAACCAGGCAGGGATAGCGCGCGGAGCGATGACAGCCGCTGACCTCGAGGCGCTTCACCAGCGCATGTGCGCCGAGTGCGACGCCGTCGGCGGCAAAATCGCGGAGATCTACCACTGCCCACACGGCTGGGACGACGGCTGCGACTGCCGCAAGCCCAAACCCGGCATGCTGTATCAGGCACAGCGCGACTTTGATCTCGACCTCACACGCACACTCTTTGTCGGCGATGACGATCGTGACCGTCAAGCGGCCGAAGCCGCGGACTGCCTATATGCGCAAGTAAGCGAGCAATGCTCGCTTCTGGATCTCACCCGTCAACTCCTTTCGAAAGCGGAGCAGGGCAGACATGAATGAACCAACACGCGTTCTCGTCACCGGACACAATGGATATCTCGGTTCTGTCATGGTGCCCGTGTTGCAGGCGGCGGGCTATGAGGTGGTCGGGCTGGACATGGGATATTTTCGTGCGTGCACCCTGGGAACGGACAATACCAGTGTGCCCGAGATCACAAAGGATCTGCGCGCCATCGAATCCCCGGATCTGCAGGGCTTTGACGCGGTGATCCATCTGGCGGCACTCTCGAACGACCCGATCGGAAATCTCAACGCGGATTGGACGAGGCAGATCAATGCGGAAGGGACCGTTCGTCTTGCCACGATGGCCAAGGCGGCGGGCGTCCGGCGGTTCCTATTTTCCTCCTCTTGCATCATGTATGGCATGTCGGAAGCCGCCGTCGTCGACGAAACCGCCCCGCTGGCGCCGCAAACAGAATACGCAAAATCGAAGGCTGTTGCCGAAGAAGCGCTGCGCGCGCTGGCGGACGACCGGTTCTCGCCCGTCTATTGCCGCAACGGCACCGTCTATGGTCTCTCGCCACGAATGCGCTTCGACACCGTGCTGAACAATTTCATGGGCAGCGCCTTCACCACTGGACGTGTCGAAGTCCATAGCGATGGCACGCCATGGCGGCCCGTGGTTCATGTCCAGGATGTCGCGCGCTATTTCAAATTGATGCTGGAGGCGCCGCTACAGGACATCCACAATGAGGCGTTCAACATGGGTGTTGAAAGCCTCAATCTTCAGGTGCGCGAGATAGCGGAGATCGCCGTTGAGGCCGTCCCCGGCGCGCAGCTCACAATGACACCGAAGCCGGGCGCGGATCAAAGGACCTACAAGGCGGACTTCAGCAAGTTCTCACGGACTTTCCCGGATTTCGAGTTTCAGTGGACGGCGCGCATGCGAGCGCAGGAGCTTTACGAGGCGTTCCGCTCGATCGCACTTACATTTGAAGACTTTACCGACAAGCGCTTCACGCGGCTGCGCTGGCTCGATCACTTGCTCAAGGCGGGGATGCTCGATGATCAGCTGCGCTGGCGAACGGCACAGCCGCGTGTTGCCTAATTTTCATTCCGTCGATTTTCGAGGGCAAAATATGGAACAGCTAGACGGGACCAAAGTCGTGGAGCGCCGCTCAGGACCGGACCTTCCGACCATCATCGATCGCGCTGCACAGCGTTTACCGTCTCTCGTCCTGACGCGCACTCCTTTGCGCGTCAGTTTTGCTGGCGGCGGTACCGATCTGCCCGATTTCTACAATCTCGATTGCGGCGCGGTCTTCAGCGCAGCAGTGGACAAGTACATCTATGTCACCGTCAAGCGTCACAGCGTGATCTTTAATGAACCCATCCGCTTGAACTATTCACAGACGGAGCAGGTAAACACCATAGGGGAGATCAAGAACAACATCGCTCGCGAATGCCTGCGTTTCCTGGAGATCGAACCGCCAATTTACATCTCGACGGTCGGAGACATGCCGGCCTCGACGGGCATGGGGGGGTCGAGCTCGTTCACGGTGGGACTGCTCAACGCCCTGCATGCATTCCGGGGAGAACGTGTCACCCCGGGCCAACTGGCCGAAGAGGCATGTCACATCGAGATGGACATCCTCAAGGAACCGATTGGCAAGCAGGACCAGTATGCCGCCGCGTTCGGGGGCATGAACCTGTTCCGCTTCCAGCCGGGCGGCGCGGTAACGGTCGAGCCACAGCGGGTGCGCAATGGCGCCGTCGAACATCTCTTCAGCAACCTGATGATGTTCTGGACATCGCATCAGCGACCGGCCAGTTCCGTGCTGACAGAGCAGAAGGCGAAAACGTCAAGCAATCTCGATACGCTCAGGCGGATGCGGGACGATGCCTTCATGCTTCAGGAGATCTTTTCGGAGCCCGTCATCGACATAGAACGCTTCGGTGCCGTCCTTCACGCAGGGTGGGAGATGAAGCGGAGTTTGGCGTCCCGCGTGAGCAACGCGGAGATCAATGGCCACTACGACCTCGCCAGGGACGCAGGTGCGGAAGGCGGCAAACTGTGTGGCGCCGGCGGCGGCGGATTCCTTATGTTCGCGGTCAAGCCGGAACGCCGGGAAAGCGTAAGACGCGCACTCTCACACCTAGCCTATGTGCCTATCGGCTATGAAGTCCACGGCTCGCGCCTCTTGCATCCGGCGCAAGCCTGATGCCGTACCGCGATCGCACAAGCGGACCGCCGGCGCGAGCAACCTTCAGGAGAGATCGTCGGAGATGCGACCCCGACGTGACACTCATTTGCCTAATGGATCTACGATGCTTTTCATAAAGACCGATATTCCCGGCGCCACCCTGGTGGAACTGCAGAAATTCGAAGACGAGCGGGGCTCTTTCGCACGCGGCTGGTGTTCGCGGGAGTTTGCCGAGCAGGGGCTTCCGGATCGTGTCGTACAGATGAATATTTCATACAACAGGCACAAGCACACACTGCGCGGCTTCCACTACCAGCTGGCTCCCCATGGCGAGGACAAGATGCTTCGCTGCATCCGGGGCAGCCTGTACGACGTGCTGATCGACCTGCGGCCCCAATCGCCCACCTATAAGGAGCACCTCACGGTGGAACTTTCAGCGGCGAACCAACGAATGCTGGTGATACCGAAGGGCTGCGCGAACGCCTTTCTCACCATGGAGGACCACTCCGAGGCGACATATCTCGTCTCCGAATTCTACACACCGGCAGCCGAGCGCGGTGTTCGCTGGAACGATCCTGCCTTCGCCGTGAAGTGGCCGGTGGATGCGCCGGCACAGATTTCTGACAAGGACCGAAGCTGGCCGGATTATGACCGCTAACCTTTCGCCGCCCCGACCTTTTGGGGGAGCAGCACAGGGGAAACGCAAATGTTCATTGTCGACAGGGAGTTGGAGAGGCTCCAGGCTCAGAGGCGGCCAATTCGCGTGGGTATGGTGGGCGCCGGCTTCATGGCCCAAGGCATTGCGCTGCAGATGCTGCGATATGTCCCCGGCATGGAGCTCGTGGCGATTTCCAACAGGCACGTGGAAAAGGCGCGAGATGCCTATGCCGCTGCAGGCGAAGACGATGTGACGGAGGCGACCAGCACCAAAGCGCTTGAGGATCTCGTGGCGCGCGGTCGCCGCGCGATCACGGCGGACCCGATGCAGATTTGCGAGGCCGACGGCATCGACGTCATCGTCGAGGCGACAGGCGCGATCGAGTTCGCTGCCCACGTCACAATGCGCGCGATCCGGCACGGCAAGCATGTCGCCCTGATGAATGCCGAGCTCGACGGCACGATCGGACCGATCCTGAAAGTGTATGCCGACCGGGCAGGAGTGGTCCTCACCAATGTGGAGGGGGATCAGCCAGGTGTAATCATGAACCTCTACCGTTGGGTCAGGGGCCTGGGCATACGTCCGGTGCTTTGCGGGAACATCAAGGGCCTGCACGATCCCTACCGAAATCCGACGACCCAGGAGGGTTTTGCCAAGAAGTGGGGGATGAAGGCCCCGATGGTCACCTCCTTCGCGGACGGCACGAAGATCTCGTTCGAGAACGCCATCGTAGCCAACGCCACAGGCATGCGGGTGGCGAAGCGCGGCATGTACGGGCCTGTGGTCGAGCCTGGTAGCCCGATCCAGGGGGCGGTCGGCTGGTATCCGCTCAATCAGCTCCTCGAGGGGCCGGGGATAGTTGATTATTGTGTCGGCGCCATGCCCAACCCCGGTATCTTCGTTCTTGGCACCACAGAGGATGCCGTAGAGAAGCACTATCTCTCACTCTACAAGATGGGGCCCGGACCGCTCTACTGTTTCTATTGGCCTTATCATTTGTGTCATTTCGAGGTGCCCTCCACGGTCGCGAGAGCCGCAATATTCCGCGATGCTGCGATTGCGCCCCTGGGCGCGCCGACCGTTGATGTGGTGGCCGCCGCCAAGCGGGATCTTAGTGCCGGAGAGATCCTCGATGGCCTTGGACATTACATGACCTACGGGCTCTGCGAGAATGCGCGGACGGTGCACGCCGAGCGGCTTGTGCCGATCGGGCTCGCCGAGGGCTGCCGGCTGCTGCGCGACGTGAAGCGGGACGAGGTGCTCGGCTATGACGACATCGAGCTTCCGGTCGGGCGGTTTTGCGACGCGCTGCGCCGAGAGCAGGATCTTGCCTTCTTCGGCCGCTCTGCAGCCTCCCTGCGCCGCGAGGTTTCTGCGACCGCTTAGTTAGCGGAACTCCAGCTGTTCCGCCGACCGAACCCGAGAGTTGAGATGGCCGAACCGATGGCGCGAACTTTATCCGATTTACATTGCCTGACGCATGCTGCCGCGCTTTGCCTCCTCTTTGTGGGTACGACTTTCCTGGCCCTTAACCCGGATTGGATCGACAGGCCCCTCGCAAAGGCCGTCAACACCGTAGCGAGCAATCAGCCCTTCGCCAGCCGGCTCGCTCTCGGTGCCGTCTACCCAACAACCGAGGGCGCTATAGCTGTGTCCTTGCTTTGGTATTGCTGGTTTGCCCATGACGGGCCGGAATCGAGGGCAAGGCTAGTGAGTGGCGTCTGCGCAGCTGTCCTCGCGGCGCTCGTGGCGCATTTCCTGCAGGGCACTCTGCCGCCGACGCCAAAGCCGATTTTTGACTCCGCACTTGGGCTTCATATCCCGGATGTTCTGGGCGACGCTGCCGTTCTGCGCTCAGCGCCGTTCGCCGGCACCCCCGGGTTCCCCAGCGAGCGAGCGGTTCTTTTCGCGGGTCTAGCGATCGCCATTCTTCTCGTTCACTTCGAACTCGGACTCCTCGCCCTGGCCTGCACCTTGGTGGTAGAGCTTGCGCGAGTCTACTTGGGGCTGCATTACCCGACCAATGCTCTGGGTAGCCTCGCCTTGGCCGCGACCTTGGCATGGCTAGCACAAACGCGACCGAGCCTTGAACTCGGCGCCCTGGTTCTCCGGTGGGAGCGCGGCGCCCCACCAAGCTTCTATCTATGCAGCTTTCTGGCCTCATACGTTGTTGTTGCGTTCCAGGACTTGCGCGAACTTGCCAAAGGGCTTCTCCATTAGGAACTGGTGTGAAGCCGGCCAGCGACACGACGACCTCGAATTTATCGTGCGTGCATCTCCGGGCTGGAAGCGTCATCTTGGCCAAACAACAACAATCATGCTGAAGGGTGTTCGCAACAGCGGCGAATTACTTCAATGCAAGGCATCAAAACAAGCATCCGGCAAGCTGTATAAGGCCCCCGAGATGATACACGCAGCAATTTTTCCACGAAGATGGTTACAGGCAAGAGCATTGTCTGCAACGTGAGGCATTACTCTACTATCCTGGATATGCTCGGATTGGCACTATAGATGTGCTGAAACTCGATGCTGAGGGGGCAGAGCACGACGTTCTTCCAGGGGTGCTTGGATCTGATGTTTTACCGAGACAGATTCTCGTCGAGTTTCACCACTGGTGGCACCGCACTCCGGTGGAACAAACCTACCGAACAGTGGAAGCGATAAAGGGCCAGGGTTACACCCTGTTGCATGTTTCTCCTGCGGGCCACGAATTGTCATTTTTGCTGACGCGATAACAAACCTTACGAGAACTTTCGACAAGCCGCCGTCGGTGGCGGATCGTCGGCAACAACCCGACGCCACGCTTGCCAGGTGACCCGAGATGCAGGCCGGACGCGAACCGTTTCTCAGCCGGCATGGCCCGCGCCGCACCGGTCAGCCGACCCACATGTTCGGCATTGCCGACGGCAGCATGGCCGGCAAGCAGCTCGCGGAGAAGCGGTGGCGCAAGCGCTTGTGAACTGACGGCTCGCGGCAGGGCCCCATGCCATAGGAGCATAGGCCGAAGAAGCAGAAAGGGGACGCATGGGAAGTAGCTGTGATGGGCATTGAGCGGTGGGATTA
Source organism: Mesorhizobium sp. M1348 (assembly GCF_040317925.1). Lineage (NCBI taxonomy): Bacteria > Pseudomonadati > Pseudomonadota > Alphaproteobacteria > Hyphomicrobiales > Phyllobacteriaceae > Mesorhizobium > Mesorhizobium sp. M1348. The sequence goes on from NZ_JAMYLH010000032.1 coordinate 28,548, forward strand.
CCTCCTTTGCTGGCGTGCCTGCCACAATGACACTCTGGTCGAACAAAGCGCTTTCGCCTTTCATTAGAGGAGTGCGGAGGCGGACCGTCGGTCGACGGCGCCACCACAGCCCTCAACGATTGGATGGGACCCGATGACAGATCGCATTGCGCTCATAACTGGTGTGACCGGTCAGGACGGTGCCTACCTTGCCAGACTGCTGCTGGAGAACGATTATACTGTCCACGGACTGAAACGCAGATCCTCCTCCTTCAATACCGAACGCATCGACGACATCTACGTCGATCCGCACGAACCGAACGCACGCTTCTTGCTCCACTACGCCGACCTGACCGATGCGACCAATCTCATTCGCATCATTCAGGAGACGCGTCCTACAGAAATCTACAATCTTGCGGCCCAAAGCCATGTCCAGGTAAGCTTCGAGACGCCGGAATATACCGGCAACGCCGATGCCCTTGGTACACTCAGGCTGCTTGAAGCCATCCGCATCCTGAAGATGGAAGAGCGGGTGCGCTTTTATCAAGCATCAACCTCCGAGCTGTTCGGCAAAGTCCAGGAGGTGCCGCAGACGGAGAAGACGCCGTTCTACCCGCGCTCTCCCTATGCGGCGGCCAAACTCTATGCCTATTGGATCACGATCAATTACCGTGAAGCGTACGGAATGTTCGCTTCCAATGGCATACTGTTTAATCATGAAGGCCCCACGCGCGGCGAGACGTTTGTGACCCGCAAGATCACACGTGCGGTTGCAGGTATCGAGCGAGGCTTTCAGTCCACCCTCTATCTTGGAAATCTGGACGCGAAACGCGACTGGGGGCATGCTCGCGACTATGTGGAGGGCATGTGGCGGATTCTTCGGCACGCCGAGCCTGACGACTTCGTCCTCGCCACGGGCGAAACCCATTCGGTGCGCGAGTTCGTGGAACGTGCCTTTCGGGCAGTCGGCCGCGTCATCGTCTGGGAAGGTAAGGGGGTGAACGAGATCGGCCGGGATGGCAAGACAGGAGAGATCCTCGTCCGAGTCGACCCACGCCATTTCCGTCCGACGGAGGTCGATCTCCTGATGGGGAATCCGGCGAAAGCCCGCTCAAAGCTCGGCTGGTCGCCAAAGACGACGTTCAGCGACCTCGTGGCGGAAATGGTGGCCGCCGATCTGAAACGTCTGGAGCGAGAGAGCTGGCACAGGGACAGTAGCGTCTAGAAAGGGCCACCGGTCATGGACTACCTTATCGGCTCGACGCAAAACGGATATTTGTGGCTGGCCAACGCGGCATGTCAGCCCGGGTGTGGCGCGCGACTGGAGGAGGAAACCTGCGAGGTCCTAATGGCTCCGCGCGACGCTCTCGACCTTCGAAGTCTGGACGCCGTGCATCGCTGGATGACAGAACCAGGCCCGACGCCGTGGTCGGAGCAGCCGCAAAGGTCGGCGGGATTCTCGCCAACGATCGCTATCCGGCCGATTTCCTGCCCAACAACTTGCTGATCGAAACGAATGTCATCCACGCCACGTTCCGGTGTGATGTCGACAGACTGGGTTCTTGGGCTCATCCTGCATCTACCCGAAGCTGGCGCCACAGCCGATTCCGGAAGACGCGCTTCTCACGGGCCCCTTGGAACCCACCAACGAGTGGTACGCTATCGCCAAGATCGCCGGTCTCAAGCTGTGTCAGGCCTACCGCCGCCAGTACGGTGCTGATTATGTTCGGCAATGCCCTGTAACCTATACGGTCCAGGCGACAACTTCGACCCGGAGAATAGCCACGTTGTCCCCGCACTTATGCGCACGACCCACGACGCGGTCCCGATCAACTATGACTAGGCCGGCCCGATCCACTGCGTGCCCGAGCATGTCCCCATCTTCGATCACCTGCGCGGTCATCGCAACATTTTCTGTGGCATGGGCTTCAAAGGAACCGGCATTGCGCCTGTAGCTTTGTCGGCATCGACCGGCGGCTGGCATTAGCTCCAGAGCCGTTCCGCTATTTCGGGGTCAGGCTTGTGCGCAGCGCAATCCGGCGCAAGAACGACTTCGAGATTCGCAATCGGAACCCGGATGCGCTCACCCGTTCTCTGCGCAGCTCACGCCGGGGGCATCGCAGGCAATAATGGTCCTACCCAGCAGTCCGCGTGGGCTGTCATTCAGCCGAGCCGAGCCGCAAATGGCCGATGGCGTGTAGGCAAGCGAAGAAACATACGGCAGGTCAATATCCCTGCATGGCATCGACCTCGATATAGAGAGGCGCTGCAATTCAGCCCCAGCTATAGACCGTTGCGGCCAGGTCAGACGGCCTCGCGATTGAGATGAACCGCAATTGAATTACGCTCCACCAAGCGGGCCGCGAGAACACGGTGTTCGAAAGGTGCGGCGTCCCCAGCCAGCCTCTTCAAGAGAAGCTCTGCTGCCGTCGCTCCGATCAGATGCGCCGGCTGCGCGATGGCTGTGATACCTTGGGCCACGAATTGCATCCAGTCGAGATCGTCGAAGCAAAGCAGCGAAACGTCTCCTGGAATCGCAAGCTTCAATGCGGAAATCGCCTCCAGAACTCCTGTCGACATCACACCATCGGCGGTAAACAGAGCGGACGGTGCATTGCGCATTGTCAGCAGATCGAGCGCCTCCTTGCGGGCTGCCTCGCTGGAATAGACCGCCACGCGGCGGATCAACTGCGGATCCGGCGAAATGCCCGCGGCGCGATGGGCTTCGAGATAACCCAACAACCGTTGCCAGCTTGGATGATGGTAGCGAACGTCGGAGCTGGAGAGATCAGCGTTTGCCACAAAGGAGCCAACATCATCGCGTTGGTCCGGCCCGAGTTCCGCCAATATTCCGATGCGGCTGTGTCCGGCGGCGATGATCGCCGCGATGCTGTTACGCGTTACAGAAACGTTGTCGACCACGACCGAATCGGTTTGCATGCCCGCCACGATGCGGTCGAACTGCACGACGGGACAGCGGGCCGCGACTGCTTCACGAAGATGATCCGGCTCGTCCAAGAAGGTCGATGAGACGACTAAACCATCGACCTGCTTTTCCAACAGCAACTGCACCGCCTCTCGCTCGAGTTCGGAATTTTCGTCACTATTCGTAACGATAACCCCAAAGCCGCCACGGCGCGCGACGTCCCCTATTCCACGCAGCACGCTTGCATAGAATGGGCTTTCGATGTCGCCCACGACAACTCCGATAGTCTGCGTCTTACCGGTGATCAGACCTTTGGCCAGGCGATTGGGGCGATAACCCAGCGCAGCTGCTGCGGCGCGCACCTTCTCCTGGACCTCAGGGCTGCTGTAGCCGTAGTCACCAAGAACGCGCCCAGCCGTGGCAGAGCTCACTCCAGCCCGGCGAGCGACTTCGATGATAGTTGCGTTTTTGGATCTTTGAGTCACCCAGCAAGTCCCGCCGACCATGCAACGTCGTGGCGACGAACTAGCGGCAGTTAGGCACGCCCCGCAAGGCCGAACACCGCAGCACCCGCCGTTGCGCACACCATTTGAATCACAGCACCTCCGACAGAAAGCGCCGAAGACGCGGGCTCCGCGGATTGTCGAAAAGGTCGTCCGGTCGCCCTGCCTCGACGATCCGCCCCTCGTCCATGAATACGACCTGGTTCGCGACCTTGCGGGCGAAATTCATCTCGTGTGTTACGACCACCATCGTCATACCGCCCCGACCGAGATCGGCCATCAAGTTCAGGACGCCTTTGACCAATTCCGGATCGAGCGCGCTGGTGACTTCGTCGAACAGCATAATTTCGGGTTCGAGGGCGAGCGCACGCGCGATGGCCACCCGCTGCTGTTGCCCGCCCGAGAGATTGGCCGGCCGATGGTCTTTGCGCTCCAGCAGTCCGACTTCATGCAGCCTGGCAAAGGCCGCGCCCTCAGCCTCCTCGCGCGACATGCGTTTAACTTTGCGCAGCGCCAGAGTGATGTTGGCGAGCGCGCTGCGGTCGGGAAACAGATTGAACTGCTGGAAAACCATGCCGACGCGCCGCCGGAGCTGGTCAGGGGTCTGTTTGTAGATGCTTTCGCCATCGAGCAGAATGTCACCGGCTCGACACTCTACTAGGCGGTTGAGGCAACGCAGCAAGGTGGACTTGCCCGAGCCGGACGGACCGATGAGGCAGGTGACGGTCCCGGGTTGCACTTTCAGACTGACGTCATGGAGCACCTGGACGGCGCCGTAGGCCATGTCGATATTCTTCACCTCGATGCCCCCACCCTTGAAGCGAATGGGCTGTGCTGCGGGCGACGTCGCTGCGCCCGGCACGACGGCTTCGGCAAGCTCGGCGACTTCCTTGAGGCCACTCTGCACGGCGGTGATTCGTTTGCCGACACGCATGCGCGCATCGATGTAGTTGACGAGATGGGTCAGCGGCACCGTGATCACGAGATAGAACACGCCAGCCAGCAAGAGCGGCGACAAGTTGCCGGTCAGCACAGCCTGGTCTTGGCCGACGCGGAACAGTTCGCGTTCGGAGGCGAGCAGACCAAGGAAATAGACCAGGCTGGAGTCTTTGACATTGCCGATGAACTGGTTGACCAGTGCAGGCAGGACGCGACGGATGCCTTGCGGGATCACCACAAGGCGCATGCCTTGGCCATATGTCATGCCGAGAGTGCGCGTGGCGTCGATCTGACCACGCTCGATGCTCTGAATGCCGGCGCGGAAAATCTCCCCGATGTAGGCACCGGCGATCAGGCTGAGCGCCAGAATGCCCAGCGGATAAGGCGATGGACCGAACAGATCTCGGCCCAACCGCGCGAAGCCTTGGCCAATGATCAGGATTGTGACAATGGCAGGAAGCCCGCGGAAGATATCGGTGTAGACTCGGGCAAGGAGTTTCAGCGGCTGGTTCTCGGAAATCCCCATCACGGCGAGTACGATACCGATCAGCGTCCCGAAAAACGTCGAGGCAAGGGCCAGGATCAGGGTGTTCTTGAGGCCGACCATCACCATGTTCGGCAGAACTTCTGCCATCGCCTGGAAATCCAGGAAGCTGCGGGCGAAGGTGTCGAACCAGCTCATATCAAGTCCATCTACAACTCGGCCGGGCACCGTTGCTCACGGGTCCGGCCGGAAACGATAACAAATACGCGCGAATTTACTTCTTGGGCAGATATTGATCCGGCATCGGAGTGCCCGGGAACCACTTCTCGTGCAGCCGTTTCCAGGTGCCATCGTCCATGGCCTCGCGCAGGGCCTTGTTGAGCGCCTCGCGGAAGGCATCGTTGCCTTTCTTGACCACGAACCCGGCCGGCGCATCGAAGGACGGCACATTCATGGTTATCTTCAGGTTCTTATAGCGCTCCACATACTGCTTGGCCGACTCATAGTCAGTGAAATGGCCATCGATCGTTCCGTTGTTCAGCGCCGCCACCGCAGTGTTGTTGTCGGGGAATTTGACGATGTCGCCCTTCAGATTCTTCTCTGCATAGATCTCCTGCAGCGTCCCCTGGATCACGCCGATGCGCTTTCCCGCGGTGCTCTCATTGCTCGTCAGAGCCGGATCAGCCGCAATGATAGACAGATAGCCGGCGAGATAGCCGTCGCCAAAATCCACGGTCTTCTTGCGCTCCGCTGTCGTGCCAATGGCGGCGACAGCGACGTCGAAGCGACCGTTGGCGACAGACGGCAGGAGCGCCGAGAATTCCTGGCCGGTGAAAACGACCTGCTCCTCCTTGAACCCGAGCCGGCGCGCCACGTCCCGGAAGAGTTCAGCGTCGAAGCCGGTGAAGTTGCCGTTGGCGTCGGTGAAGACATAGGGTTTCGCATCGCCCATGGTTCCGACGCTGATCACCGTCGGGTCGATGAGGTTGTAAGGGTTGTCGGCCGCTTTTGCCTGCGTTGATGCGGCCAACGTGCCAAGTCCTGTCACCAGGGCGATCGTCAGCGCCAGACCGCATTTCACCAGTTGGCGCCTGCTTGAATTCGTTTGCATGTCTTCTCCTCTTAAGATTGGCCGAACTCGGCCTGCGATCCCACTCGACGTCTAATCCATCAAAACGCTCTTGGGCGGCGTTCAGTTAGATGAATGAGAACGTTATCACTTCGTCTAGCATTGTCCGTTTCTCGCGTCAATTGGTCGGGAGAATTTCGCAGCTAGACTGGTTTCCTGTTCCGCGGAGGATCTCCGCCGTAATCTTTCCAATATCGATTGCTGCCGCATGGCCGATCGCGCCGTGGTACTGACAGGTAGCAGCCGCCGCCTCTGCGGCATCGCGGAGAATATTCTGAGGCGCCTCTTCCTTAAGCAGGCCGAATAGCGTTCTGGCGATGAAGGTGTCGCCCGCGCCCAGGGTATCGACGGGTTCGACCAGCTGCGCCGGGGTGCGGTAGGAGACGGTGTCGCTGTGAAGCACGGCGCCGGCTCGACCACGAGTCACCAAAACCCACCTTGAACCACATGCAAGAAGTTCGGATGCGATTGCAGCCAATTCATTGTCGTCGAGACCGTCACCCGAGACGGAGGCCAGATAGCAATGAGGCCCAATCTCGAGTCGATGTCCCGGGTCCCGCCGCGTTGAAAAATCGTAAGATAACAGTGATTTACTCGATACCGCAGCAACCCATGGGTCTAACCCGCTGGATTGGCCAATGTGAACGGCCTCAAAGCCCGAGAGAAAATGCAGATCTTCTTGCGTCGGCGTGAACATCGAGACGCCGAGGTCGAAGTCCAGGAAGATCCGATCGGCGTTTCGGTGACCTATGAGGCAATAGGCGGTCGGCCCTTCAAGGCGCCGCAATCGGGTGACGTCCACGCGCTCGGACTTGAGTGCGGCGTGGATCAAGTCCCCTGCCCGGTCTTTGCCGATCGCTCCAACATACGCCGACTGCCCGCCGAAGCGGCTGACATAGACCGAGACATTGAGGCAATTTCCGCCAGGATACATCTCGCCGCGAGCGAGATAACAATCGACCACGTTGTCGCCCATCGCGGCAATCTTGACCATCGCAGGACTTTCAGTTTAAAGGACATGAGAACGTTCGCACAATGGCCTGCCATTTGTCAATTGTGCGCCGGCCCAAGCTCTATCATCGAGAAGAGGAACCTCATGATTTCCGCCCTTCCCGCCGACGTAGAACGCACCCTGACCGCTACGGCGGGCAGGCAGTTTTCGCACCTGTTTCTCGTGGCGTGCGGCGGCTCGCTCTCGATCATGATGGCAGGCAAATACTTCGTCGACCGTCACAGCGGCACATTCGCCTGCGACATCTACAACGCGGATGAGTTCGTCTGCCGAGACCCGCGACGGTTGGGACCTGGCACGCTCGTTGTCCTTTGCTCGCAGACCGGAACCACCAAGGAGACCGTCCGAGCGGCCAATCACGCAAGAAATCGAGGCGCAACGACAATCGGCATGACCCTAGACCAGGTATCGCCCCTCGCGCGCGCCGTCGACCACCCTGTGGCGTACCAGGCCTCCTACACGACGGGCAAACCGATCGATGCAGCCCGCAGCAATTACGGCGTGCTCTACACGTTGCTGGCCGGCCTAATCGATGCTCGGGAGAATGCTGGGCTGACCACCGATCTGCTGATGAGCCTGAACCATCTTCAGCCAGCGATCGAACGTGCGCACCGGACCTATGCCGACCAGTTTCACGCCTTCGCACCCCGTTTCGCGCCGCGCAAAGCGATCTACACACTGGCCGGCGGTGCCAGCTATGGTGCGGCCTATTCGTACGCCATCTGCGTGTTGATGGAGATGCAGTGGTTCGACTCGCAAGCCATACACGCCAACGAATTCTTTCACGGCCCATTTGAGGTGGTGGACCGGGACGCTTGCTTCGTGGTCTTGCTGGGTTTGGACGAAACGCGGAGCCTTTCCGAACGCGCCCGCGATTTCCTTTTCAAGTACGGCAGCCGGGAAAACATCCTGGTGCTCGATGGAGCGGAACTCGACCTCAGCGGTATGTCCGAACACATCAAACCCTATCTCGTGCCCTTGGTCTTCTTCGACAGTCTATGGCGTTTTGCCTACGAGCTGGCCAGTCTGCGCGGCCGGCCAATGCTTGAGGGCCGGCGCTACATGAACAAGCTCACCGACTATTAGTTCCGCCGCACTCTGCAGCGATCCAACAACCCCCAGCCCGTCTTCTGCGAAGAAGGATTTCTCTATGACTGCATCCCCAAAGCCGCGCCATGTCGTTGTTATCGGCGCGGGCATCTTCGGCATCTCTTCTGCGTTGCACCTTGCTCGTCTTGGCGTTGATGTAACCATTGTCAACGACGGCGCGCCGGCCAACGGTGCATCCGGCCGTTCACTTTCCTGGCTGAACTCAGCGCGACGTGCCGACACTGCCTACCACCGATTGAGGCTTGCAGGCATCGACCGTTATCGGACCCTGGCCGCCACAAGGCCGGAAACGGCGTCGTGGCTTCGCTTTGACGGCGGCCTCACCTGGGATGCGGATGATGAATCGAACCAGATCGCGTCCGTCTGCCAGTTGGAGCAGGATATTGGTTATGACGCGCTTCTGCTCGGCCCTGCCGAAGTCGGTGCAGTGACGCCCGGCGTCAACGCCAGCGCAATCACCCCGCAGGGTGCCATCTTCAATCCTGGCGAAGGATGGGTTGACCTGCCCTCTTTGATCGATCTGCTGCTCAATGAGTTCCGCTCCCGCGGCGGCAAGCTTGTTCGGGACGCTGGGCGCGTGAGGATAAATGCCACAGGTGGTCGCGCGCGTGGCGTCGTCGCTGTCGATGGTGTGCCGGTAAAGGCGGATGCAGTGATCCTTTGCGTTGGGCCAGCGACGCCTGTCATGCTTGCGGAGCTCGGAGTCCATATCCCCGACGCTACGCCGATTTCACTCCTCTTGAAAACCAAGCCGATCAAGACCGAGCTCCGTGCCGTGCTGAATACGCCGCGCGTGGCGGTGCGTCCGACGCCGGATGGCGCACTTGTTTTGGATTCGGCATGGTCGGAGGATGAAGTCGTGGTCAACTCGGACGGCACCTACACCGTGCACGACAAGACCAAAAAAGGACTGCTCGACGAGGCCAGCGCCGTGCTCGAGGGCAATCCGCGGCTCGAACTCGCTACCTATGCAGTTGGCCCGAAGCCTATCCCTGGCGACGGCGAGCCAGTGCTCGGCTCCGTCGAGACCGTCGCCGGGCTTCACGTCGCCTTTAGCCACAGCGGCGCCACGCTTGGATTGATCGTCGGCGAATTGCTTGCCAAAGAAATCGCCTCAGGCAATCCGCATCCCATGCTCGCAACGTTCCGCCCTAGTCGTTTCAGCTGAAAGGGCAATTGGGGCAAGGCCGAACCGTCCAGATGGGCCGCGGGCCTGGAAGAGATGGGTGACAGGATCGCGTGATTAGGTTGTCGTCTTACGGCAACAGACACGGCGACGAGTGTCGGCGCTGCGCGTCCAAGCGCGACACGCCCAACGATGAATGCCCCGCAAACTATGGTCAGATAGCCACTCGCGATCCACTGGAGTGCGCTGACCGCGACAAGTTGCAAGCCTCCGCATCTGCGAAAACCAGATAACCGCGCACGATCAGAAGCCCCGTTCCACCAGAACGAACAATTTCACCTTGTTGAGAGACGGCCCGCCTTGCGGCGTGCGAGGGGTCGGCAGTGTCCAGGCCTAGTGACTTGACCAAGCCTTGACCAAGCGTCAGCATTGCGCCTATTGTCGCGTACAGCGATTGTCGGGCAATCCACACTCAGCTCAACGGCAATGAACACGGCTCGCCGCGAGGGCCCCGACGCGTACAAGGACAGGAAATGCCCATCACGGTGAAAGTTGGCGAGGCCAAGACGCATCTCTCGGAACTGCTTTCAAGGGTCGAAGCCGGCGAGGAGGTGATTATTTCGCGCGGCAACGATCCCATCGCTAAACTGTCGCGGATACAACGGCGCAACGATGTCGAAGCCGTGATCGAAGAGATCAGCGCTGCCCGCGCCCGCGCCAGGCCCGTGACGCAGGACGAAATTCGGGCCTGGCGCGATGAAGGGCGCCGCGCTTGATGGCGATCATCGTCTGATGCCTTTCGTTGTCGACCTTTCCATGGCGGCTGCCTGGATTCTTCCTGATGAAGACAGCGAGGCGGCGGCCGCCCTGATGCGACGATTGCCGGGAACAACGGCGCCTGTCCCTTCCCTGTTCTGGCACGAGGCGCGGAACGTCGTACTGATTGCCGAGCGGCGTGGCCGCATCGCGGCGGGCGAAGCTGCCACCACCATGGCACGGCTGCGCCGATTGCCGCTGGAGGACGCGGGCGGCGGGTCGGACGGCGCGGTGCTGACGCTAGCGGCTTCGCACGGGCTCAGCGCCTATGACGCCGCCTATCTTGCGCTGGCAATCGAAACCGAGTTGCCGCTGGCCACCCTCGATCGCAAGCTCGCACTTGCCGCGCGCCGCCAGGGAGTCCGAATTCTCGGGCCGCTCGCGAATGGAAACTGACCTCTTCGCTCGACCACCTGCCTATGTTGTTCGACGTGCCGAAGCCTTCGCGGCTCTCGATTCCGTGCTGCCCTTGGACCGCCGCGATTTTCTGGCCGAACTTTGACCGACAACGACCTGGCAACCTGCGCCATCTGGCCAGGAAGGCATTTTGTGCCCAGAGGGCGCTTGACCGCCGGTCGGCCCGAAACACGGTTAGGATCCTATTTGCGGAAAGAAACGGGCACAAGCGGCCTTGGCAGTTCGACAACCCGCCGATATGCGGGACAAGGGTGGCTGCAATGCTGGGGCCCAAAATGCTCCTGGCATGCCGCCCAGGTCGCCGGAGGACCGATAGCATTGACGCAGAAGGGGATCACTCTGAAAGAGGTGGCCGCCGCGGCAAACGTATCGCGGGCGACGGCTGCGCGGGCGCTCAACAGTTATGGTTACGTCGGCGACGAGACCGCGCTTCGCGCGGTCGAGGCAGCCGACAGGTTGGGCTATCGGGCCAAACGCGTCGCGCAGGCGCTGCGCAGCGGGCAATTGCCTCTCGTCGGCTTAACTGCCCCATATCGGCGAAAGACTTTGGGAAGAGTGAACGCCGCCGGTGTCTACGACTGCGACAGCTTGCCGATGCTAGGTCGCGTTGGCAAAAAATTTGCGACCAGGATCCGGCAAGGTATGGACGATATATTACGCGACCCTAATTAAACACTATGAGCCGTTTGCTGCTTAGCTTCGTCTCGTTGTTGTTTTCCACCACGCTTCTTTATGCGCAAGAGTGGCAGCCCTTCGGCGTCAAGCAGTTTGGCTTTGTATTCGATGTGCCCCCTGGCTTTGTTCTGACTCAGCGTTCCGATCAGGGGGCAGCTTTTCAGGGCAAAAACGGGGCCTTTCTTGCTGTTTGGGGCGCAAGGCTCGGAAAGGCCAGTTTCCGCGCCGAGATAGAGCATCGAATCGTCGAGGACGAAAAGGCGGGCTGGAAAGTGACCTATCGGCGCGTTAAGCCGACTTGGGCCAGTTATTCCGGCCTCAGGGACGGGCAAATCCGCTATGTACGCATCATTGCGATCTGCAATGACCGTGCGGCGCTCTTTACAATGAACTACAGCAGATCCGAAAAAATCCCGTACGATCCCGTCGTGCTGCGAATGGTGCGATCCCTAAGGGCGGAAGGCTGCTAAAGCCAGATCACGCTGTAGAAATATGGCATCTGCAGGGTGAAAGCGAGAGTGGGCCCCGAACCCGATCAACTGGCTCTCGCCCTGGAAGGCCTCGACGGCGATATTGCCCGCGGCGGGAGAGGCGAGCCAGCGTCGAGAGGTCGCCGTCCGAGCGACCGTCCGATCGTAAGACGCTGCCCGATCATCTTCCGCGCGAGAATGTTTTGCTCGACATCGGCGCACGGTCTGCACATGCTGGGGCGGCGCACCAGGGGTGAGAGCGTCAGCAACACGCTCGACTGGGTTCCGGCGCAGCTTTGCGTGGTCCGCATCACGCGACCCAAATGCGCGTGCCGTATCCGCTCACGGTCGAACCTATTCTGGATTCGACAACAAAAGTCAAATAGCGCATAATTTCGCCTAGAGTTGAGGAATTCATTCATGCGTGTGGGTGAATTTTCGTGCGAGTTGTCCGCAGTGCTTTTCTCGGGCTGCACGCCCGACTACTTGAATCACTACGATACGGTGACGCTCGCGGCGGCGATGCGTACCACCCCAATATGCTTTTACAGACCGTTGACCCGTTCAATCCGAACAGCAACAATATATCGAAGGCGGCGGCGCGCGCCGCTGCGATCGTCAATCAATTTTGTAGGCGTTTTCGGTCGCCCCGACGCAGCCATCGCGGCGCGGCGGCGGTGATTTGGACTCGGAGGCGGCAAGGGAAACAATCCGGTCGTGGCCGGTCTGGTAAATGTCACTGGCAGTGATTCCAACAGGCCCGACCGCGATCACGATGGCGTTGGGTGCGAGTGAAACGGTCTTGGACAGGTCTCGGTACGACAATCGCTCCGATCAATGGCGCCGGCGCACTGGAGCAAAGCTCCGGCGTGCCCGCCAACTGGCGGGCGTTCCGAAGCGGCTCGTCTTAGTGACGGTAGCCGCCCTGGCCGCCTTGATCACGCAGTTCGTCCTCCAGCACAGCGATCGCCTCCCCGAGACCAACCTCTCCAACTCGATCGGACCTACGACGGCCCCGATCGCCGGGGTAGCTTCGGTCATCGACGGCGACACGATCGAGATCCATGGCCACCTTATCCGATTTAATGGCATAGACGCGCCCGAGAGCCAGCAATATTGCCATGACGCCAAAGGCTTCGAATATGCATGCGGCCGTCGCTCCGCTGAAGCGCTGGACGGCTTCCTCTCGTCGTCAAAGCCGGTCCAATGCACGTTTGTGAGTTGGGATCGCTTTGGCCGTTATGTTGGCAGCTGTGCGCGTGCTGACGGCTCTGACGTTGCCGGTTGGCAGGTCGAGAACGGCCAGGCGCTTGACTGGCCTCGCTACAGCCACGGTGCCTATGCAGGACTGCAGGCGAATGCCCAAGCGGCGAAGCTCGGCCTGTGGGCCGGAACATTTCAGAAGCCGTGGGATTGGCGAGCACAGCATACAGCCACAGAACAGCAAACCAGCGCGCCCGTTTTCGCGCTTGGCAATTCCGGCTGCAACATCAAAGGCAATATCTCAGCGGACGGCGAGCGCATCTATCATCTGCCTGGGCAGAAGTTTTACACCGTAACCAAGATTTCCAAAGCGAGGGGCGAGAAGTGGTTTTGCTCCGAAGCCGAAGCTCGTGCGGCCGGATGGCGAAGATCAAAGCGATAACGAAAGCTTGGCGGATGAGTTTTCTCCCCGTTTCGTTGATCGCAATCCTATTTCGGCGCGACCGCCAACAATGACTGGCCATCTTGCTCGCAGCTCGCACCCATGACTATCGAGAAACGCCTCCTTGAACAGGTCAAGGATAAAACTCTGTGCGCAAAGCATCGGGATGGCGGAAACGTCTACGTCGCAGACTTGTTTTGTGCTGGGCGCTGCCAAGCGCGTTCCCAGCACTTGCGACCGGATTCAGGCGTTGAAGGCAGAACCAGAGAAGACACCGGAGCAAAAATTATCCAAACGGGGTCTGCGGGGTTGGGCGCCGCCTGAAGGACGTCGGCCAGCCATCAGGTATTTCGACGCGTCACGCTCATTCCATGTTGATTTGGCGATAAAGCATGGTCGAAACCGCGGCGGATGATGACTGGGGATACCGGAGCACGTCGGCAGCAAACGTTTCGGGCCAACGCCAGCTCTCTGCGGCCCCCTTTGTGCCTCGCCGCCGCGGCGTCATTGCCAGGCAGCCGGAGGGCAACGCCCCGCTCAGCGGCCCGCGTCCGATCCCGCGGCTGATCTCGCAACGCCGTCGGCCTTTCCGGGCACATAGCTAGGAATCTTGACTACAATGATGGAGAGAATGCCGATGATTGTGCCGGCGATCACATCTATCAAATGATGACCGCCTTCCGGCAGCGTGGCCACAATCATGGCGGCATTCACCAGGGCCAACACGACAAAAAGTGGCCGGATGGTCCGCGCGGCATAGACCACTGCCAATCCAAGTGCCGTGTGGAACGACGGGAACGTGACGAGCCCTGTGCCTTTAGTCATAATTAGATCAAACGGCTCGCCTGATCGCAGCGCCATAAGCACATTATGGTGCCACATTCCGGCATCAGTGGTGAAGTTCGAAAATAGCCCGGGCGCCGGCTTGAAATAGGCATAAGCGCCTTCTGCTGGCGCCAAAGCCATTAATGCGCCCGTGAAGACCGAGGCAACTGCTAGAAGAGCGACAAACTCCAGTGCTCGTTCTCGTTGGTTTCTCACCGCGTGGACTAACAAAACGAGCGGCATTTGAAACGCCAGCGCGTGATAAGCAAAAACCAGGACGGATGCTGTAGTCGGGTGGTTGGTCGTGGCAAGGAACCACTGCCAGTCGAAACCGAGGCCGGAATCGATAGAAGCTAGAACCGGGTCCGCCAGCGGCCTTGAGGTGGCCGACGCCAGATACATGAAGACGGTGGTTGAAATGGCGAGCGGAATGAATGCTGCTGCGGAAACGACTACGATTCTCAAGCAGCCACAAAGATATTTGATTACGCTGGCGATTGGGCTTGTGTCAGATCTCAATCTATGGAGCGCAATTGCGGATGCCATCCAAGATGCGCTGAGTACAAGGGCCACCTTGCTTAGGTCAATCCAGTTGCTCGGTGAAAAATCGACTGTAGAAAATGGCAACCAAAAAATGTCAATCAGCCCGAAAAGAGCTGTGACCAAGGTAATAATTACTAAGTGAGTTCGAGTTACAACACCCAGGTCAGCGAATGAAGCATTCCTAAGGGCGCCGTGCAAGATCACCAGGCACGCCCTTACATCCGTAGACTGCCGATGAGCATGGGGCACAGTCACTGCCACCAACACAATGAGGATAAAGATGGAATGAGCATTGGCGTGGTCTGCCCATAGGCTTTGTATTCGGGGAACGCTGCTCGCAAGACCCTCTCCTCGTTCACTAGCCGCCGATATTGGAAAGCGAGAGCAATGGCGCAGATTGCGACGGTCGCCCATGTCGCATTGCCGAGAAGAATGCCGAGCAGGACGATCGCTTCGCAGACGTAGAGCGGGTGGCGCACGATCTGGTAAGGGCCTGCCGTGACGAGCCGTCTGGCCTGCGCAGTGATGCTGAAGGATCTGCCGAGCCACCACAGGCACAAGATGCAAAGAGCGAAACCAACTATGGTGGTCAGGTCCGCAACAAACTCGATCTGCGGAGCTGCCTGGATGCGAGGGACCGCGATCAAAGTTGCAGTGGCAAAGCATCCGATGAGCGCAGAGATGCGGGGTTCAATTCCGTGCGCTGTTCCCAAGGGCGGAAGACGCGCCACTGTCATCACAATGACGAGCAGGAGAAAGCCGAGAGCGGCGACATCTGCGGTGAGATCGATAATCCACGCAACTGTCCATTCTGCGCGGGCAAGAGCTACCAAAAATGTTGCGGCTTTCAAAGTCGCACAGACCGTGAAGTAAAGCGTCATCGCTGCACGCCCGATGAAATCACGTATCTCTGGTGGAGGGAGCTTCATTGATTCTGGCCTTCGGGATCACTGGATAGACGAGTTGCTCGACGTAAGTTGATGGAATCGGATCATCGACGCCATAGCGCTCCGGGACAGCGTTACCGGGCAGGTACATCGTTCCGAGGAGCGCATCGATCAATGAAAGTTGACCCGCGAAGTTCTTGTCGTATGCGGCGCGCTCGTGAGCGTGATGCCAATGATGGAACTGGGGTGACGCGATCAACCACCGAAGCGGGCCGATGTTCAGCCTGACGTTGGCGTGTAGCAAAAGTCCGTGGACGTGAAAAATTATTGCAAACAGGGCGATCGCCGAGTTGCTGAAACCCAGTAGATATACAGGCACGAGTGACGCGCTCTTTGTCAGAGCCTGATCAACAGGGTGAACCCTGTGCGCTGCCAACCAGTCCAGTTCTTCAATGCTGTGATGAATCGAATGGAAGCGCCACAAAAAGGGAACGGCGTGAAAGGTGCGGTGGGCCAGGTAAAAGCCCATGTCCGCAATGACAATGATCTCCGACACCTGGAGCCAAACAGGCTGCGACGATACTGCGCTGCCGACGTAGGCCGGCACCAGCCGCCCCACCGTACTCGTTGCTAGCGTGATAGCCGCGATCAGGCCAAGGCTTATCGGGATCCCATTAAACAGCGCATAGATGAGATCGTTGAAGAAGGCTTTCCTGAATATCTTTTGATGGGGGCGCAGAGCGAACAGGTATTCGATCGGAACGAAGATCAGAACCGCAATCAAGAGCGCTTTGATATTCAGAATGTCCATACGGCGTCCCGCCGGCAAGACGTAATCCAAGCACTTCGCCAATTTGAGCGCAAGCTAATGGTTTTTCACAGCTTGATTGAAAGTTAGTTTGCGCGCCAAACATGTCAGACTGAGAGCCCGCCTAGAACCGTGCGTTGCCATAAATCTGAAGCCCTAGCGTGCAGATAGCAGCGATCGAGATCGGCACGCCGAAGGGGACGATGCCATTGCGACCCAGATGCTGAACGTAGAGGCGGAAGGCGCCTTCGGGCAGCATGAAGGGGTTCTTCACGACTAACGCAGTCGCAAGCGCGAAGACCAGCAACAGCACGGAAAGCACCAGGAGCCCGCTGCCGCCGATCAGAAACGAAACCACCGCCATCAGCTTGACATCGCCGGCGCCCACCTTGCGCATGGCCCAGAATGGGAAAAGCGCAACGAACAGCAGAAGTGCGGCAAGCGCGCTCAGGCCCATGTCCCACCACGACCCGGTCAGGATCGACATAAACTGCAGCGAACCCAGCCCAAGACACAAAAGCAGCAGCACGTCGCGGTTAGATATTTTTTGGGTCGTGAAGTCGAGCCATGCAATCCTTGCCAGCAAAGAAACCGCTAGCCCCTTCATCAGCAGCGCTCCGGCAAGCAACATGCTAGCGCCTTACCGTTCGAGATTCTTCACGCTGGACGACAGGAGCCGCAAATTGTTGGCGACGGTCGGATCGTTGGGAGCCAGTTCGTATGCTTTAAGGAAATTGCTGCGCGCGTCCTGCAGCTTGCCGCGCAGCAGATAGGAATAGCCGACATTGTTGTAATATTCGGGCGTAGGCCCAATCAGTCGGAAGGCCTGGCCATAAGCCCTGTCGGCGAGATCGAAGCGGTGGATGCGGTCGCTGCAGGCGGCCAGGCCCAGCCATGCGACACCATCGTTGGGGGCAAGTTGCGTCGCCTTGTAGAACAGGGCGCCGGCATTGCCATAATTTTCCGAGCGGAACTGGTTCTTGGCTTCGGCAACGGCCTGGTCGGAGGCATAATATTCGACGTCGCTGACCGTCTTCAGTCCGTCGAAGGCATCGCCGAAGGCAGTAAGCTCCACTTTCGCCGGCTCATTAGTGCGGACAACTCCCGTTGGGTCCGTCGCATTCGACTGACAACCGGAAAGCACGACAACCAGCAAACTGGCAGCGGCAACGAGCCACATTGGCCTTGTCATTTTATCCCCCAGGGATCTTTCCGATCCCGCCCCCAGACCAAAGCACATCCCTGTCTAGAAGAAAATGCCCTTCATTCGAATGATCACCGGAAGCATCACGACCATCATCACAACAGGAAAGATGCATAGCCCCAGCGGTATCATCATCTTGACAGGCAAAGCATTGGCGCGCTCCTCGGCGAAGAGAATTCTTTGTCCCCGCATTTCGTCACTGTAGACGCGCAAGGCATCCGTCAAACTGGTACCGAGCTCTTCGGATTGACGGAACAGCACGGCCAGCGCGCGCGCCTCCTCCAGTCCAACGCGGTCGGATAGTTCGCGCAGGGCCTCGCGCAACGGCTTGCCCGCGCGCAACTGAAGATTCATGATCGCGAGTTGGATGCCGAGCCATCTATGGGTGCCAGCCAGTTCGCTGCCGACACGCTCGACAGCCGCTTCGAGGCTCATGCCGGCATCGGCGCAGGTGATCATCATGTCCATGAAATCCGGAAAGCCGCGACGATAGATCTGCTTTTGTCCCTTTTCGAACCGATCGAGAGCGATGCTCGGAATGACGATGCATCCCAGCCCAAGCAGGGCAGAGCCTGCAAAGGCGACAAGACCGGGAAGTTCGGGTGGCAATATCCGCGACAGGAGCGCGTACGTCGCGGAAAAGCCAAGACAGACCGCGCCAAGGCGCGACAGAGTATAGATCAATGGCGCGCTTGACTGATAGAAGCCGGCGCGAAATAGTTTTGCGTCCAGCGCGCTGGGCTCGTCGCGTTCCTTTTCGATCGATCTGAAGTAGGCGTCGACCGGCCGCTGTGCTGAAATCTTGGCCAGTTCTTCCTGGCCCAAAAGCGAGCGGCGGTCGGGAATGCCCTCTGCCATCAGGCTTTGCGCAACCAGTTTCCTCGTCTGCAGCGCCGGCAAGAAGACGAGCGCGCCAACCAGGAAAAGCGCTACGGCCGCCAGGAAGACGGCAATGGACACCAGCAGACTCAGATCCTGGGTCACAACTCTATAGCTCCGCTCCCTCAAAAATCGAAATTGACCATACGGTACATGATGAAGTCGCCGAGCAGCGCCCAGAGCCCGAAAACCAGGAATACAGGCATGATCAAGGGGCTGCCCCACACATCACCGTAGTAGCTGGGGGCCAGGCCCGTGAGGATGGCGAGCATCAAAAGAGGAAACAGGGAAATGATCCACGCGGACATTCGCCCCTCGGCAGAGAGCGCCCTAATCTTCAGCCTAAGTTTGTGCCTTTCACGCAGCACCACTGAGAGATTCGACAGAATTTCGGTAAGGTTGCCGCCGGTCTTGGCCTGAATCGACAGCGACACCGACAGCAAATGCAGACCTTCGAAACCGACGCGCTGCGAGAGTTTTCGCACCGCGTTTTCAAGGCTGAGGCCAAAGGTGATCTCGTCGGAAACAATGCCGAATTCGGTGCCCAGTGGATCAGGCATTTCTCGTGCGACAAGGCTTATAGCCACGGAAGTCGGATGACCGGCACGCAGCGAACGCACGATCATCTCAAGGGCATCCGGCAATTGCTTCGCGAATTTCTGGATTCGCCTGGCGCGCGCGCGACGGAGAACCAGAAACGGCAGGACGAATCCGATGAGCAGAAAGACGATAAACGAAACCACGGCGGAGAAGTGCAGCAGGAACGCAAATACCAGTGCCAGGGCCAGTCCACCGAGAGTAAATGTCGCGACGAACGACAGCGGATTCCCGGTAACGCCAGATTGGGTGTACAGCCTGTTCAGGCCAACAGCATTGAAAAGAAAATCGCCAGAGCTGGTAAGCCCACGTTCTCGCAGCAATCGCTGCAAAGTCTGTTCGGCCGGAGCGTCATCGGCGAGCCGCTTCAGCCGACGGTTGATCGTGCTGACCGTTGAGTGCCGCTTGGAGTAAGTCACATACAGAGCCTCGGCTGCGAGGATGAGCGACGCAGCCGCCAGTACATAGATGAAGTAGAGCAATGTCTGGCCGGTCGGCATTAGAGCGGAACCTGTGGGTTGAACGCGTCCTTGGCGAACTGATGGCCAAGGGTCGCCGCTTCCTGGGCAAAGCGCGGACGAATGCCGGTCGCACGAAATTCCCCAACGATCTGGCCCTCGGCAGTCACATCGCGGCGGACGAAATGGTAAAGCTCCTGAACCTGTACGACATTGCCTTCCATACCGGTGAGTTCTGATATGGAAACAACCCGCCTTCCACCATCGGAAAGCCGTTGCGTCTGCACAATGACGTCGATGGCCGAGGCAATCTGAGCCCGTATTGAATCGTGGCTCATCGGCATGCCAGCCATACCGACCATCTGTTCCAATCGCGATATCGCATCCCGGGGCGTGTTGGCATGAATGGTGGTCATTGAACCTTCATGGCCGGTGTTCATAGCCTGCAGCATGTCGAAGGCTTCCTCGCCGCGCACCTCGCCGACGATGATGCGGTCCGGCCGCATGCGAAGCGCGTTTTTCAGCAATTCGCGCTGGCGAACTTCGCCCTTTCCCTCAACATTGGGCGGACGCGTCTCGAGACGGCCCACATGCGGCTGCTGCAGTTGAAGTTCCGCTGCGTCCTCGATGGTGATCAGGCGCTCCCTGGCTGGGATGTAGCTCGACAGGGCATTGAGCAGGGTCGTCTTGCCGCTGCCTGTGCCGCCCGAAACCAGGATCGACTTGCGGGCCTGCACGGCAATGCGCAACAGGTCGACCATCGGCTGGCGGATCGAATTAAACGCCATCAGGCGTTCGAGCGAATAGGGGTTCTTGGAGAACTTGCGAATCGAGACCAGCGGGCCATCCACCGAGATCGGCCGCACCGCTATGTTGACTCGCGACCCATCTTCCAGCCGCGCATCGACCATTGGCGCCGATTCATCGACGCGCCGGCCGATAGCCGAAACGATCTTGTTGATGACACGTAGCAGATGGGCTTCATCGCGAAAGCGGATCGCCGTCTCCTCTATGACGCCACGCCGCTCTATGAAGACTCGCTTGTGGGTGTTGATCAGAATATCGGAAATCGAATCATCCTTGAGCAACGGCTCGATTGGACCCAGCCCGAGCATCTCGTCAGCGGTGTCGCTGGTCAATTGGTCAAGTTCGCGGGCGTTAAGCGGCACGTTGCGAGCACGAACGAATTCCCGCACGATCGGGCGGATCTCGTTCAGAATTTCCTCCTTGGACGCACTTTCAAGGGCGGTCAGGTTGAAGCGGTCAATCAAGTGGCGGTGGAGTTCGACCTTGAGCGTGAGGAAATCATCCCCCGGCGATCCGAAGTCCGCAGAACGGGAGAGTGCGGGGACTGCCGGCACGATCGGATCGAGCTTCGGCTCGACCCGCGGCTCGCTTGGCCCTTTCGTGAATCGGCCCAGCATTTTGCGCTACCCCCTTGGACACGCGTTGGGGGAACCTAAACGTCAACCCCGCAAGACGGCAGCACCAAGCACTTCCACGAACTCAATGCTCTTGCACAGTTAACACTTAGGTCAAAAAAACGTCTCATCTATTCGAAGGAGGCGTCCTGCCGAAAGTATACAAGGGCCTGCCAAAACATTCCCCTGTGTCTTTTTGGCCACGATGGCCCCTTTCGGGCTCCGGCAAGCCCTTGGATATAATGGCATATGCCTATCCGCTAATATCGCCTCGCTTCTGCCACAGGCGCAGCGAAATTGTGAATGGGTGGTTATGGATAGGCGAAAAGCAGGCAGAATCAACATCTTGCCTATAGACAAAACCTCGAAACGTTATTGCCAGATCAGGCAAGGCACAGGTGTAAAGAAGTTAAAGAACCTTAACTTATTTGACTCTGCTTTTTATCGGCCCCTAGGATTAAGTCGACGGAGGATGCTCAGGTATGCGATTTCATCCTTGGCTCGTCTCGTCAGGGTTTGAACCTCTAAAGGGAGAAATTGGCATGAAAAGGCTCATGACGATGACCCGGCAGTTTCGCGACGACGAACACGGCGCTGCCATGGTCGAATATACCATCCTGCTCGGCATCATCACTGTCGCAGTGATCGCCACCATCATTCTTGTCGGTGGCTGGGTTACCGGCCAGTGGACAACGCTCCAGGCGGCGCTGCCGTGATATCTTGATTGTCATCATCGACGCCAGGAGGTCTCCCGGCGTCGATCCAGGCGGTGGGTGAAGGAGTCTGGCGGGGAAAGAAAGTGCGTGCAAACACTGTCATTATGATCGTTCTCGCCGGCGTATTCGGCGTGCTCGCAGTGGTTCTCGCCAATATCTGGCTGACCAGTCAACGCAGCGCTATGGCGAAGACGGACGTGCCGCGCGACACCATTGTGGTGGCGGCCGTGTCTTTGAAATTCGGCGACACGCTGTCGGCCGACAAGCTGCGTGAAATCACATGGCCGGCCGGCGCGGTTCCGGCCGGTGCTTTCAAGACGACAAAAGATCTACTCGCTGGCGAAGGCACAAAGCAGGCGCTGCAGGCGATCGGCGCCAATGAACCCGTTCTCGCCACCAAGATTACCGGCCCCGGCCAGCGCGCCACTCTTTCGGCGGTGCTCGGCGAAGGCATGAAAGCTGTTTCCATCAGAGTCAACGATGTGCTCGGCGTCGCAGGATTCGTTTTCCCAGGTGATCGGGTCGATGTGCTCCTGACACGCACTGTGCGCAATCCTGGAGGTGCGGACCAGAGTTTCGTCGACGTGCTGTTGCAGAGCATGAAGGTGCTCGCCGTCGACCAGGTCGCCGATGAAAGCACGGACAGCCCGACGGTGGTGAAATCGGTGACCGTCGAGGCTAGCACCAAGGACGCCCAGAAGCTGACGCTGGCCGCCGGCGCAGGCCAGTTGTCGCTGGCGCTTCGCCAGGCAGCAGCCGGCAAGGACGAGATCACCCAACGCATCACGCTTTCCGACCTGACCGGCGAAACGCCGGCCGATGTCGCAGCCAGGCAGGCCGAACTCGCCAGGCAGGCGACGGCCGATGCTGCTGCGGCAGCCGAGCGCAAGCGCGCGGACGACAAGATCAATGGCCTGACGCGGGCCGTCGAACAGGTCGGGAGCCGGCTCGACGACTTGAGCAAAGCAAAGCCTGCTCCGGCCGTGACCTCGGCACCCGAAGCGCAAGAGGTCGTTAAGGAAGTGATCAAATATGTGCAGCCGGAGCCGTCGGCCCGTGCGACTATCGGCGTTTTTCGGGGCGTGAAGCTCGAAACATATGACGTACCGCGACAAAGATAGTTCTGGTATATGGGATAATGAGCGTCCGAAGAGTCGCCAAAAGGGGGAATGCAGATGCGAACGGTCCGGAAAACACTGGCAGCCGCCGCGCTGGCCTGTTCGGTGATATTACTGCCGATCGGCCTTGAGGCTGCGGCAGCCGATCGCCGCATAGACGTGTCGAACCCAAAGGTCCATCGTATCTTCCTGCCCATGTCGCAATCAGTGACGATCGAGGTGAACGCCACTCTTGGCGATATCGTCGTCGCCGACGAGAAGATCGCAGATGCCCAGCCGATGACAGACAAGACGCTCTACGTCATTGCCAAGGGCGCCGGTACCACCACCGTCAATCTCTTTTCCGAAGACAAGCGCTCGCTTGGCGTAATCCAGATCGAGGTGGGCGTCGACGTCAATGATATGGCGCAGGCAATTCGGCAGGTAGCGCCCAGATCGCGGATCGATATCGGTTCGGTCAATGGCAAGGTCCGGCTTGGCGGGCATGTGAAGGACGGCGCCACGCTGGCGTCGATCCTGGAAGTGGCCCAGCAATACGGTCCCGACGCGATTATCAATGCCGTTACCGTTGATGACAGCCAGCAAGTTAATCTGGAAGTGCGCGTGCTTGAGGCCAAGCGCAATGCCGGTCGCGACCTTGGTGTGTCGATCCGGAGCACGAACAACAGCGGAACGACCCGAACTGGAACAGGCATTGCCGCCGTCGATGAAGATAACGTGGTGCTCGGACCGGGCGGTCTGCTCACTGGCCTGCTGTCGAACACCAATCCATTCGCCGCGCTGATCACTCGCGTCATCGACAGCAACATCAAGGTCGATCTGATCATCGAGGCGCTTGAGGCAAAGGGTGTCGTGCGCATGTTGGCCGAGCCCAATCTCACCACACTTTCCGGCGAGTCGGCCAGCTTCAACGCCGGCGGCGAAGTACCCATCCGCAGCCTCAACAGCGATGGCCAGATCAACATTGTGTACAAGCAGTTCGGCGTGAATCTGCAGTTCACGCCAATCGTACTCGACGACGACAAGATCCATATCGAGCTAGCGCCGGAGGTAAGCGACCTGAACGGCTTCACGCCGGCCGGCGACCCGATCTTCACCACCCGCAAGCTGGCGACCGTCGTCGAGTTGCGCGACGGTCAGAGTTTCGCCGTCGGCGGGCTCTTGTCCAGCAAGAATACCAAAATCCAGAGGCAGGTACCATGGCTGGGCCAAGTGCCGATTGTCGGCGCGCTGTTCCACAATTCAAGCAATCAGAAGGAAGAGACCGAACTGGTCGTCATCGTCACCCCGCACATCGTTCGCCCGGTGAAACCCGGCGAGCAACTGGCGACCCCATTCGACAAGACACGGCCGGCCAACGACCCCGAATTTTTCGTGCTCGGCCAATTGGAAGTAACCAAGGACATGGTGCGCAAATATGAACTGGGCGAAGGCGTCGTCGGCCCCTATGGCCACATGCTCGACCTGAAATCCAAGGACAAGATGATCTATGTCAAGAAATAGGGTGTTGATCATGCTTTTGTGCGCCAGCGGGCTGACGGGCTGCGCGGACTATCTGAACCGCTACGACACGGTGACATTGGCCGCGGGCGACACCCAGAAATACAATTCGCTTCTGCAAACGGTCGACCCTCTCAATCCGGCATCGAAAAAAACCGCTATTGAGGGCGATGGCGCGCGCGCTGCTGCTCTGGCCCAGAGTTACAGGTTCCCACCGCCACCGCCGCCGCCGCCGGCGATCACGGTCAATGTCGGGACGCCGAAAGACTGAGCGGATTGAACGGAAGGATCGGCGCGTCAGGTAAACGAGGGATCCTGGCGTCAAGGAGCAAAAGAGCAAGGCCATGCTGCGTATTATTCGCGCGTTCTGGCACGATCAGAGGGGAATAGCGCTGATACTGGTCAGCGTCATGCTGCCGGCGATCATCGGATTTTCTCTGCTGGTGATCGACATGAGCCGGGTCAACAATCTGCATAACGATCTGCAGAAGGGGGCTGATGCGTTTGCGCTGGCAGGCGCGGCTGAGCTGGATGGGACGTCGAACTCTATCAGCCGTGCTGACAGGGCGATCGCTACGCTGGTAAGCAATCGATACACCTTCTCGACCGCCGGCCCTCCTCAAACGCTCGCTTCCGCCGGAGTAACACGCCGATATCTTCGCTCGTTGCCGGCCACCGACAATCTCCCCATTGTGCCCGCCAATGTGATCACCGACGAGCTGAATGACGCCAAACTTGCCCGTTTTGTTGAAGTCACTGTAACCCCGGTCGGGTTTGCCGCAATCTTCCCGGCTTCCTTCTTGTCATCCGGCGCCAGCAACAGTTTCAATGTCGGCGCAGTCGCTGTGGCGGGCTTCACCTCCGGCGTCTGCGATTTCACGCCGGTCTTTATGTGCAACCCCTACGAGACGGTGAACGGGACGAATGCAGCGGGCGGATACACACTTGAGCAAGCCATCGCAAATCCGGCTGTCCATCGTCGACTGATCGAACTGAGGAAGGTCGGAAACGGGGCTGCCGCTGGTCCTGGTAACTTCGGCTTCCTCGAACCTCCGGCCGGTGTGGGGAACGGTGCTCAAGCTCTCGCTCAGACGATTGCAACATCAAGGCCGGTTGGTTGCTACAGTTCCGCCAGCGTTAGCACGAAGACTGGCCAAAACGCCGGCCCAGTGCAAGACGCCTTCAATGTTCGTTTCGGCATTGCGGCAAGCGGCAACCATTTCGATAGTCCTGAATACGGTCCAGCCGCGAACGTCCGCAAAGGGGCAATCAAGACCCGAGGAAGCGCAAACCAATGTCCTTCCATGAACCAACTTTCATTCACCGAAGCTGGAACAATGGGCCTTCCACGCGACGCGACCACTCCATACCTCGGCGGCCGGATGGGCGATGGAAATTGGAATTTCTCAGGTTACTGGAGCACCAACTTTGGTTCCGCTGCCTACCCATCTTCATGGAATACGACCAAGCCGACGCGCTATCAGGTCTACCGTTACGAAATATCGGCCGGGTTGGTAGGCACGGCGTCGACCGGTGGAGAGATCGGAACGCCGTCGGCAGTTTGCCAACCCCCTGTCACGACGGTTGACCGTCGGTTGATTTACGGCGCGATCCTGAACTGCAATGCACTTCAAGCTGCCGGTAGCGATCTGTCCGGCCACAGCACGGATCTGCCGGTGGAAGCTTTTGGAAGCTTTTTACTCACTGAACCGGTTGCGTCGCCATCGGAAGACGCATCCGTGATGGTTGAATTGGTTGACGTTACTGGGGGTGGCGGCCAGGGCACGCTAGACAATTTCCTCCGCGACGAAGCTCAGCTTTACCGGTGATGGCGATGATTGGAACGCTATTGCGTCATCTCGATAGATTTCGATGCGACCAGCGCGGTGCAGTGCTCATCGAAATGACGCTGATCACGCCGCTGATGCTGATTTTGGCGGGTGGCGTGTTCGAGTTCGGCAATCTGATTCACGAAAAACTCCTGATGGAAGCCGGGCTTTCAGATGCAAGCCGCTTCGCCGCGCGCTGCAACAGCCAATTGTATACACAAGCGGGGCTTGCGGCGATCAACTGCGCCGACATTGCTGCAAATATCGCTGTGTTCGGCAATGCGGCGGGAACAGGCAGTGCACGCGTCAGCGGCTGGCAGAAATCGAATGTGACGGTGACAATCGCTGCCGCCGGTTCCTGCCATGACGCTGTGGTCGCCGGCGTCGCCCAATATCGATCAACCACCGCGCAGGTCTGTATCGTCACGGCTGCGGGTACCTTGGCTTATAGCGGGGTCGGCATGCTATCGATCATCGGCATCGGCCCGATCACGCTGAACGGCTCTCACGAGGAGCGGCTGATCCGGTTCTGATCATGATCAAGTGTTTTGCGGAATCGGACGACGGCGCGGCGATGGTCGAAATGACCATCGTTTCGACGCTGCTGTTTGCCCTTGTCCTCGGTTTCGTCGATTTCGCTCACGCCTTCTACCAATGGAACGCTGCTACCAAGGCGGTCCAGCTCGGCGCCCGGATGGCCTCGATTTCAGACCCCATTGCGACGGCCCTTGCGACTGCGGCGCCGACGACGACACCGGGTGCGCCAGTCGTTGCCGCGGCATATGGCCCCTTCGTCTGCACATATACTGCTGGCACAGGGGCTTGCACCAACGGGGGCGCATTCAATGCCGCCAACTTCAGCCGTGTCTTCCGCGGGGACACGGCAAACACCAACGATGATGCCTGTCCCCCACTCGCAGCAAATCAGCGGCCCGGGATGTGCCATTTCTTTCCGCGCTTGCGCCGCGACAACGTGGTGGTCACCTACAGCGCGACTGGCTTGAGCTATCAGACCCGGCTGGGCGGACCGGTGCCGACAATCACCGTAAGTCTTCAAAACGTGACCTTTCAGTTCTTCTTTCTGCAAGGGCTGATGGGCTTTGCGAACGTCACCATGCCGTCCATGCTAAGCACGGTTACGGGCGAAGACCTGAAGAGCACATCACCATGAACGCTATCAACACCAAGGTTCTCCCAACCAAACGAAAGCAGGTCGCCCTGTTCTCGTCGGATTCGCAGTTCAAGCATGACGTGGCGACGCGGCTCGATGCGCTGGCGATCTATGACGTCCGGATTTCCGAAACGGATGACTTTCTCAAAGGCCCGACCCCCGACACGCGGCCGGGCATCGTAATCCTCGACCTTGCCAATGGCGATCTGCTTGGCAAGCCCGGCATTGTCGAGGGGCGCGCCCTGTGGGCGGCCGTGCCGCTGATTGCGGTTTCAGACGAGCTGACCTCCGAACAGACGCGCATCCTGGTGCGCATGAACGCCTCGGACTGGCTGCACAAACCACTCGATGCCAAGGAGCTTCTGAATGCGGTCACCTTTCACGACACCGGCAACCAGGGCACCAAGAGCCGCATCATCACCTTCATCAGCGCTAGCGGCGGCGCCGGCGCCACGACGCTCGCTTTGTCGGCCGCGGACTTCCTGGCCTCGAAATCCGCCGAACGTGCAGCTTCGACCTGCCTCGTCGACCTCGACTTCCAAAGCGCCAATTGTGGCGCCTATCTCAACCTCTTCAACCAGTTCGACCTTGCCGGCATCATCGGCCAGCCGGATAGGCTCGATGTCGAACTGATGGACGTTATCAAGCTCTCGCGCCCGTCCGGCCTGACGCTGTACGCCTTCGAAAGGCCGCAACTGCCATTCGAGCCGCAGGGCGCGGATTTCGTGTTCCGGCTGCTGGACCTCGTCGCTTATCGCTTCGATGACATCGTCATCGACCTGCCCAACATCGAAACTCCCTGGCAGAATCCTGTGCTTTCCACGAGCGACGCGATCTTCATCGTGTTCGAGCTCAACGTCGCCTCGCTGCGGCAGGGCAAGCGGCTCTACAAGAAGATCCGCGATTTGCGCGGCAATTCCGTGAACATCACGCTGGTCGCCAACAAGCACAGACGCAAATGGTTCGGCAACCACTTTTCGCGCAGCGAACTCGAAAAGATATTCAAGGCACCGCACATCAAATCGGTTGCCTTGGACAATGCGCTGCTGACCGATGCGCTGAACCGAGCCATCATGCCTTCCGAGGTGGACGGGCGGGCACGCTTCAACAAGGATCTGAAGCGGATGTTCAAAGAGCGGCTCGATGACATTGCCCGGTAAATATCGCTTCGTTCCAACGCTTGCGGGCGCCTGCATCATGGGCCTGGCATTGGGGGCCTCGGCCTGGGACTGCGCCCCTGCCCGCTCCGCGCTATCGGACCAGCCGCCGCTGCCAGCCATGGGCCCCAGCCTGCGCAAGTTCGTTGTTTTCCAAACCGCGGAACAGCCGGGCACGATCATTATCCGCAAGCAGGAGAAGGCGCTCTATCTTGTGACCCGAGAGGGTGAGGCGCTACGCTACCAGATCAGCGTCGGGCGTGACGGATTTGGCTGGACCGGCACCGTTGAAGTGGGGGCGAAAACCGAATGGCCGGAATGGCGCCCACCGAGAGAAATGCGCGCGCGCCAACCGGAGCTGCCGGAGATGGTGCCGGCCGGCCCCTACAATCCGCTCGGCGCACGGGCGCTCTACTTATCCCGAGACGGGCACGACACGCTTTATCGCATACACGGCACCAACGACCCTTCAGGCGTTGGCTTCGACGGCACATCGGGATGCTTTCGTCTTACCAACACCGATGTGATCGATCTTTTCAGGCGCGTCTCGGTCGGTGCAAAGGTGGTGGTCCAATGACGATGATTAGCGACCCGGACATGCCGGCGATCGACGTTGGGCCGGCGACCCAACCTATAGAGCAAGCTGTCGCTGGGAAACCGAGCAATGCCAGGATGATCGGCGTTGTCGCTGCAGGCGCCTTGCTGATCACAGCCGCAAATTTAACAGCCGCGGTCTATCTCTTCCGCGGCATCAACGATCTGCGCTCTGTCGAAGGGAGGCTGGAACAGCTCGGATCGTTCGAGCAACGGATTGCGGCCCGGCTCGACACCGTCAATAACGGCTTTCAAAGCCGGTTCGAAAAACTGGACAATCAACTGCAGGGTAGCTTCAGCCAGATCAACGGCAGCATTGCCCGGATTGAACAGAACTTACCGCTGGTCCACGACGACGTTTCTAGCGTGGCGGAGCCTCTTGTGGAGACGAGCAGCGCCACGGCGGAGCCGCTCAGCGATCTCGATGGTGAAGAAGCGACCGAACGCAGTATCGGCGAAGCACCACGCCCGCCCAAAAGGAGGAGCGCAGCACCGGTGCCTCCTGCCCCAAGCTCCTCCTACCGGCGCATAGAGCAGCCTGACGGCAAGGTGTATTATCGCAAGATCGATTAGAGCGGGATACGGGAGCGTAGGGAATGCTTGCCAGAGAAGATCGTCCGCCGCTTTTGGCGTCGCGCGTGTCGCGACAGACGAATCGACGCTCGAAAGGGAGGCAAGACTTATTCGGTCATCCGGGGCATGATGTGCTCAGTCGACATCGAGACGGGTCGCAATGCGACTCTGAGTTACCTTTTGAAGCCGATCATCAAGGCGTCAGGAGATCATGAGTGAGCGCTATCGCCACCTCTCCCACCAATCGTGATCGGCTGCTTCTAACGATCACGAAAGAGGATTTCGGGCTGGAATTCCGGGTGGTCGCGCGTGGCGGCATACGCCGCGGCATCCGTCTGGAAAAGGCTTTCTGGATATCTCTGAAGCAGATGGCTGAAAGTAGGAAATGCACTATCGGCATGCTGATCGAGGAGATCGCCGAAAGTGCGACCAACACTGGTAACCTGACATCGGCGATACGGGTGGCTTGCATGAACGGGCTCGCCGATGAAAACATTGTCCTGCGGAAGCTTACATCGATCAGGACGATCAATGCCATATTGCTTGCCTGCCCCTCGCCCGCTTTTGCCTTGGCGTCATCGAAGAAGATCCTGACGTTCAATGCTTCGTTCCAGCAATTGGTCAAGCGTCAGTTGCCGATCGGAGCAAACAATGATGCACGACTAAATCTCAAGCTGGCGCTGGATCTTAATGTCGCCGACATCTTTGCCCAACTCGACGCCGGCGAAATACCGATCGCCAGCGGCTTTGTAATCGGGGCCGGCGAACGTCGGTATCGAGGTCAATTGAATATAGTACGGGCGCCCGTACCCGAACCGGAGTTGCTGATGGCGTTCGTCAACGGTTAGAGCTGCGGCCTCAGGGGAGCGAGGCTCAATCCGGGCTGAAGATGCTTCGTGTCATTTCGGGCCAATAGGAACTGTCTGCGCGCCTTCGCTTGGACCCGACCGCTATGGCCAGCTCGACGGCCCACGCCGCAGGAGCCGATTCTACCATCGCCAATCAACCGAATTCATTACAATGAAGGGC
This sequence comes from Mesorhizobium sp. M1348, assembly GCF_040317925.1. NCBI lineage: Bacteria > Pseudomonadati > Pseudomonadota > Alphaproteobacteria > Hyphomicrobiales > Phyllobacteriaceae > Mesorhizobium > Mesorhizobium sp. M1348. Next base: position 59,088 of record NZ_JAMYLH010000032.1, read on the forward strand.
GACAACCTCGAAGAGAGAGGGCATGACGACGTACTGACGCCAGAGAAGGCTTGGCGAGCGGAAAAGCGGAATTGGATCCGAAGCGGGCTGATCGCCGCGCGAATCCGCGGGGAAAGCTGCGTCCAAGAAGAAATTTCGCAGGATCGAACACATGTGTTGGCTGGAAAATAAAAAGCTTATCCGCTCCGCGAAGCTCATTGCCGAGGCTGAGCATGCCGAACGTACCGAAAAGACAGCAAGACTGAGATCGCTTCGGATGGCAGCTCAAAGCGACCTGAAGGTTCCGTTCGTTGAGGAACTCGATTGCTCTTTACTTGTCGCCGCACTGACTAGAGGCGAATTATCGGCTGAACCTTCCGACGGCCTGAATGATCGCATTGGCAGGGGCCGAGCAAGGACAGCGGGCAAAAACCAGTATTCCTCCGCGCTCGCCAATTCGAATTAGCGAGTGTTCCCTCGTCCGATGATTCAGAAGGCGATCTTGACACCCGGCTTGCCGCAGACAGTGGAACTGTCTTGAGACCACTTGCCGCGAATTTCACTGCTGAGCGTGGTCGATTGAGCGTTGAACCCAGACGACATTGCGACATTGCGACGAGAAGTCTGCGTCTTCAAACTCACTCTCTCTGCCCTCAACGCTTGCCGTGTTGGAATAGCCTAAGCGCTCCTGGATATCCGCTCGCGCATACGGGCTGATCATCATACCGTCGCCGAACAGAAAATCGGCGCAAACTCCAGGTTCGAACTTGACTGCGCCAAACGACAAACGGCTCTTTCGATACGAGACCTGAGCCCGTCAACAGCGCAGCCTTGGCAAGTTATTGGCTACCCTGCAGACGGGCCATTGGGTCCCATTTCCATCATCGATGCCGCAGCTTTGATGTTCGCTGCACCTTGGGTTCGCACGCCTACAAGTTCGGTCTCCATGCTGTTCTCCATTGGCCGCCAGTCTCTGGAGGATTAGCTGTCGTGGCCTACTTCATAGTCGCTGCCGATAATTAGTCTAGAAGCTGTGTGGCAAGGTACTTGCGTTCGTGGGATCGAGTGTCATCATCCCTCATGACCAAGGATGAAGCGGAACAGGCCGTTCGCTATTTCTGTACGAAATGGGCTGAGGAGCGCGGACTTCCTCATGCGCCTGAGAATCCAAATTTTTCCGACTTCTTTTCCTGGCTTGAGCAGAAGTCTCCTGGCCACCTGAAATTCCGGAGTAGCACTCCAGTGCGCGATGACGTGGAGCGATGGTTTGTCGATGAATTCAAGCAGGGCTGGCGCTATTAATTTTAGCGGTCTTCCTTACGGTGACCTGCCACTGAATTTTCATCCGGCTGCAGTTAGAGCCTCGGCGGGTTTTACGCCGTATGGCGCGGGTTGAGCAACGGGTGATCGGCGGAGCTGGTCGGGGTTGCGCAGCCGATCGTCCGTTGCGGTGAGATTGGCGGCATAAGCCGCAGGCGTGATGTATCCGA
>NZ_JAMYLH010000033.1:0-58488 GCF_040317925.1 Mesorhizobium sp. M1348
TCGGGTCATCCGATGCTGGCCTCCACTCCAGCCAGCATCTTGAATCACAAAACAGATAAATCTGGAATCCCCTTTGATTCCGTCAAAGGGGGAACCGCTCTAGGCTTCTCCGGACATCAGGGCGCCATGAGCTCGGCGGTCAGGCTCGTTCGTCGACCGCCGAACGCCAGGAGCGCACGTAACTTGTCCAGAGTGGATCGGCCGACGGTTCGGTCCTTTCGCCTCTGCCTTGCGGTGTCCCCTGGTCCGACGCCAGCAAGGCGGCGCCGATGCTGGTGCCTGTCGCAGCCTTGGAGGCAATGACGGCGCGCGCTGTCGCCGCAGCCAGCATGCGGGTGAACAGCCGGTTGCGGGCGAAGGGTCCTTCGACGATGGTTGACCCCTCGCCGCCGATCAGGTCGAGGCAGGTCGCGGTCATCAGCGCCAGGTAGAACGAGATGGCGACAAAGCGCTGGCCGGCCGTCATACCTTCGGCATCGAGCCACGCGGCGGTGTGGTGCGGAAACGGCCCCGAGCCCTGTTGCGTGGAAGGCAGTAGCATTGTCTTGTGCGCCAGCACCGCGGCGACATCGTCTTCGGTCCAGTTCTCCGATTGGCCCTCGGTCAGCACGGAAAACTCGCGACCGCCCATGAAGCGCGCCGAGGGCACGGGATCGCCGAGTGCGTTGACATTGACCAGCGTGTCGCGCGCCGGATCGAGCGCGACCTTGCTGCAGCCGACCGCCATCGACACCACCCAGGTGCCGGTCGAGACAACGGAGAAGGGCGGCTTGTCGGACAGGAGATGCGGCAGCAGCGAGGCGTTGGAATCGTGCAGGCCGCAATACACCAGCGTTTGCGGATCGAGGCCGGTTTGCCGCGCCAGAGCGGGCAGGATCGGGCCCAAGCGGTCCTTGGCCTGCCGCACCGGCGCCATTAGCCGGCGCCATTGCAGCCGGTCGACCAGTGAGGAAAAATCCGCTTTCCATGGGTTCCACAGATCGGTGTGGCAGCCGAGCGAAGTCACCTCGCTGGCGGCGACGCCGGTCAGGCGCAAGGCCCAGTATTGCGGATACATCAGCATCGCGGCGGTTCTGGCGAAATCCGCCGGAAAGCGCTTCTGCTGCCAGAACAGCTGCGCGCCGAGATTGAGGCCGGCCGGCAGGCGTGGCGTGCCGGTCTCGAAGAATGCCGGACGGATCGTGTCATAGTCCCCGGCAAGGGCATCCGGCCCGTCGAATTCGTAGTCGAGCACCGGCAGCGCCAGCTCGCCTGATGCGTCGACCAGCACGCCCGTTGCGCCATGGGTGGTGATCGATATCGCATCGATGCGCTGCTCGCGATCGATCTCGGCCAGGCTGCCGAGGATAAACGCCCATAACCGCTCGACGTCATGGTGCGGGTACGGGGCTTGCCGAACCGGCTCGTTCGCCACCGTGCGCAGGGCCACTTCGCTCGATGTGGCGAGATCGACCAGCGCCACCTTGGCGTTGGTCTTGCCGATATCGATAACGGCGACGTGGCGGGTCATTCCATATGGAACATTGTTTCCAGCGGCACCGCCACCGGCTCGTTGTTCGGCCTGGTCTCCATGATGTCCGCCATCTCGGCCCACCAGCGCTGCATCACCGGATGCTTCGGCAATTCGTCCATTCCGTGGTCATCGCGTCGCCACAGCACGCCGAACAGGGTGTTGGTCTCCTCGTCGAGATGGATCGAATAATCGGAGATGCCGGCCTGTTTCAGCAACGCGACGAGTGACGGCCAGATGTCGTCGTGGCGCCTCTTGTATTCGGCCTTCATGCCCGGATTGAGCTTCATCTTGAACGCATATTTTTCGGGCATCAGGCAAAGCGCTCCCGCCGCACGCGCCGCCACAGGATCGGCAGCGCGATGACGATGATCAGCAGCAGGCCGATGAAGATCGACATGACGATCCCGGGCACATTGAGCAGGCCGAGGCCGAAGGTCACCAGTCCCATGATAAAGGCCGCCAGCACCACGCCCAAAATGCTGCCGGCGCCGCCCAGGATGCTGACGCCGCCGAGCACCACCATGGTAATGACTTCGAGCTCGTAGCCCTGCGCGATAGACGGCCGGGTCGAGCCGAGCCGCGATGTGATCAGCACCGACGCGATGCCCGCCATCAGTCCGGTCAGGCAAAACAGGATGAATTTGATGCGGCCTACGCGTACGCCGGAAAACTGCGCCGCGACCGGGTTGTTGCCGATGGCAAAGACCCGGCGGCCGAAGCTCGTGCGGTGCAGAAGGAACCAGTAGATAACTGCCGCGATCAGGAACAGCGTCAGTTCGAACGACACGACCCACCAAACATAGCCCTGGCCGAAGAAGGCGAAACTCGCGGGGTAGCCCTTATAGGCACGGTCGCCCAGGATGATGAAGGCAATGCCGCGAAACAGGCTCATCGTGCCGATTGTGACGACGATCGACGGCAAGCCGAGCCTGGTGACGAGCAGGCCGTTGAATGCGCCGCAGCCGAGCCCGACGACGAGGCCGATTGCCACCAGCACCGGAGTGCCGGCGCCGGCCTGCACCGCCATGCCCATCATCGTTGACGCCAGCGCAATGATGGCGGCGACCGACAGGTCGATTTCGCCGGAGATGATCAGCAGCGCCATGGCCAGCGCGATCAGCGCCTTTTCCGTGAAGTTGAAAGTCAGGTCCGACAGCGACCACGCGTCGAGGAAATAGGGCGAGGCAAAACTGTTCACGGCAAAGATAGCGATGGCCACCGCGATTAGCAGCGCCTCCCATGAGAAAATCGCCGCAGTGAAAGGCTTGTCGAGCCGATCGGGAATGTGGCGTGTGGCAGGGGTGTCGGTCATGCCGCTTCCGCCTTCTTGAGAATGATGCGGCCTTGCCGGCGTTCGCCGCGTGCGTTGAGCACTACGGCCAGGATGATGGCGCTGCCTGAAATCGCCATTTGCCAGAAGGGCGAGATGTTGATGACCGGCAGCGCGTTGGAGATGATGCCAAGGAACAGCGCACCGAGCACCGCGCCGCCGACCGAGCCGATGCCGCCGGCAATCGAAATGCCGCCGATGACGCAGGCGGCGATGATGTTGAGCTCATAGCCATTGGCGACCTCGACCGAGGCGATGACGTAGCGCGAAATCCAGAGATAACCGCAGAGGCCGCCGATCATCCCCGAAATGCAGAAGACGATGAACTTGGTCCGGCCGACATCGATGCCGGCATAGACCGATGCGGTCGGGTTGACGCCGATGGCATAGATCGAGCGGCCGAGCGCGCTGCGCGTCATCACGAGGAAAAACAATGCAATGACCAGCAGGGCGATCCACGACAGCACCCGAATACCGAGGAACGCCGCGCGCTGCAGGCCGATGAAATCAGCGCTCATCTGGTCGGCATTGACCCAGGCGCCGCCTGATATGACAAAGGTGGCGCCGCGGTAGATGGTGAGCGTGCCGAGCGTAACCACGATCGAGGGAATGTTCAGCCGCCATACCAGCAGGCCGTTGATAGCGCCGAGCACCAGGCCGACCAGAAGTGCGATGACGATCAGCAGCGGGATCGGGATTGCCGGATGCGCGGCGTTCAGCATCGCCACCACCATGCCGGTGAAGCAGAGATTGGAAGCCATCGACAGGTCGATCGAGCGGGTCAGGATGACGACCATCTGGCCGAGCGCCAGGATCATCAGGATCGACGTGTCGTTGAACACCTGGCGCAGATTGGCCGGATCGGCAAAACCTGGAAAACGCGTTGAGATCAGCCCGATCAGCACGACGATTGCCGCCAGCAGCCAGACCTCGCGATATCTGAGAAAAGCCTTCATGCCGCGATCCCCGCTGCCGTCTTGACCAAGGTTTCGGCGTCGAGCCCCATATTGTCGTAGACCGCGGCAATGCGGCCCTCGCGCATGACGACGACGCGGTCGGACATGCCGAGGAGTTCCGGCAATTCGGACGACACCATGATCACCGACAGACCTTGCGCGACGAGCTCGGCCATGAAGCCGTGCACGGCCGCCTTCGAGCCGATGTCGATGCCCTTGGTCGGCTCGTCCAAGATGATCACCTTGGGCGCGGTCGCCAGCCATTTGGCGATGACGATCTTCTGCTGGTTGCCGCCCGACAGCGTGCCGACGTCCTGGCTGAGCGAGGAGGCGCGCAGGTCGAGCCGCTCGGTGTAGGCGCGGGCCAGGGCAAACTCCTCCGCCAGCCGCAGCATGCCGGACTTGGAGGTACGCTTGAGCGAGGGCAGCGAGACATTCTGGAAGATCGGCAGGCCGATCACCACACCTTGCTTGCCGCGCTCCTCCGGCACGTAGACGATGCCGGCATTGATCGAATCGGCCGCCGATCTCGGCGCGATCGCCTTGCCTTCCAGCGTGATTGTGCCTCCGCTGGTGCGGGTGATGCCTGATATCGCCTGCATCACCTCGCTGCGCCCGGCGCCGACAAGGCCGTAGAAGCCGAGGATTTCGCCCCTGTGCAGCTCGAAGCCTATGTCGTCGAACTCGGTCGGATGCGACAGGCCGGAGACAGTGAGCACCGGCGCGCCGATCTCGGCCTTGCGCTGCGGAAAGATATGATCGACGGCGCGGCCGACCATCATGCGCACGATCTGGCTCTGGCCGGCATCCCTAATCAGGCCTTCGCCGACCATCTCGCCGTCGCGGAACACCGTATAGCGGTCGGCGATGCGGTAGATCTCGTCGAACTTGTGGCTGATGAACAGGATCGCCTTGCCTTCGCTCTTCAGGAATTCGATCAGCAAGAAGAGCTCTTCGATCTCCTTCAGCGATAGCGCTGCGGTCGGCTCGTCCATAATGACGATTTGGGCATCAATCGACATGGCGCGGGCGACGGCGACGAGATGCTTGTTGGCGATGCCGAGGTCCTTCAGCCGCGCATCGGCGTCGATGTGCCCGGCACGCATCGTGTCCAGCACCTCGCGGGCGTTCTTGCGCATGGTGCGCCAGTCGATGGTTTTGAAACGCGTGCGCGGCGCATGGCCGAGGAAGATGTTTTCGGCCACCGTCAGGTCGTCGAACAGCACGGTTTCCTGGTGGATGGCGGTGATGCCATGCCCGAACGCGGCGTGGGCGCTGGGCAGTGTGACCGGCTGGCCGTCGATGCTGATCGTGCCAGCATCAGGCTGGTAGATGCCGGTCATGATCTTGACCAGCGTCGACTTGCCGGCGCCGTTTTCGCCGATCAGCGCGGTTACCTGGCCGGGATAGAGCGACAGGCCGACATCGTGCAGCGCGCGCACGCCGGGAAAGCTTTTCGAGATGCCGGACAGCGTTAGGCGCGGTCCGGGTGACAAAGGCGCTTCATTCGCCACTTCGTGTTGGGCTGTCGTGTCCATAATCGTATCAAGCCCTGAAACAAGGTTCGTTTGAAAGCGCGGCGGGACCTGAGCCCCGCCGCACCAGTTCGAAGGCTCCAGGATCAATAGATCTTGGAGAACTTTTCGATGTTCGACTTGTCGAACTGGAAGGGCGGAGCCATCGCGGCCGAGTTGGTGTCATCGAGCGTGACTTTGCCGACACGGCCGATCGACAGCGTCGCGCCGGGCTTCGCCTCTTCCTTCTTCACCGCCAGGTCATGGGCGAGGTAGACGGCGGAGTAGCCGAGATCGATCGGGTTCCACAGCGCAACCGCTTGGCTGGCGCCATTGTCGATGAACTTCTTGAACTCCGACGGCAGCGCCAGGCCGGTGACGTTGACCTTGCCGATCAGGCCTTCATCGGTCACCACCTGCGCGGCGGCAACGACGCCGACCGTGGTCGGTGCGATGATCGCCTTGAGGTTCGGATAGGACTTCAAAAGACCCTTGGCCTCGTCCGTGCTCTTGGCCGAGTCGTCGTCGCCATAGACGGTGGCGACGAGCTTGATCTTGGGGAACTTCTCCGGCAGCACCTTCTTGGCCGCGTCGATCCAGGCATTCTGGTTGGTCGCGGTCGAAGAAGCCGACAGGATGGCAACATCGCCGCCTTCCGGCAGGTAGTCGGCGGCAAGCTTGATGATGGTCTCGCCGATCAGGTTGGTGTCGGAGGGGTTGAGGTGAAGCTGGCGTCCTTCCGGCGCGACGCCTGAATCCCACGAGATGACGGTAATGCCGCGCTCCATTGCCTTCTTCAGCACCGGCACCAGCGCGTCGGCGTCGTTCGCCGAAATGGCGATGGCGTTGACCTTCTGTGCGATCAGCGAATTGACCACTTCGATCTGCGCTTCGGCGGTCGCCTTGGTCGGGCCGGTGTAGATGATGTCGACATCGCCGAGCTCCTTGGCCGCCTCTTCGGCGCCCTTGTTGGCGGCGTCGAAGAAGCCGTTGCCGAGCGACTTCACCACCAGCGCGATCTTGACGTTTTCGGCGTAGGCGGCATTCACGAACATGGCGGCGGAGAACGCCGCCGTAACCATCAATTTCTTCAGAAAGCTCATCGAATATCCTCCCTTGAGCGTTGCATTCCATCGCCGCTGCGGGCGTGAGGTTTCTCAGGCCTGCAGCGAAGATTCTTCCTTATTGCCCAGCGTTGTGCGGGCGACGATCAGCGTCACGCCGGCGGTCTCCAGCATCTTGGCCTCGCGATCCTCGATGCCGTCGTCGGTGATCACCGTGGCGATGCGCGACAGGCCGCACAGGATCAGGCTGGAGCGCTTGCGGAACTTCGAGGAATCGACCAGCACCACCAACTCGTCCGCCTGGTCGATCAGCTTCTGCTCGGCCTGGATCAGCAGCGGGTCGCCTTCCATAAGACCCAGCGGCCCCAGCCCCTGAGCGCCCATGAACATGCGGCGCGCGTAGAAATTGCGCGTCACGTCATTGTCGAACGGCGACAGGATGATGTTCTGCTCGCGGTAGATGGTGCCGCCCGACAGCATCACCGTGTTCTTGGAGTGCCTGAGCAAGTGCTCGGCGATCGGGAAGGAATTGGTGAAGATCGGCATGCGGCGGCCGGTCAGGAAATGTACCATCTGGAAGGTGGTGGTGCCGCCATTGATGATAATCGGCTCGCCGTCCTTGCAGAGTTCCACGGCTTCCCGCGCGATTGCCCGCTTCTGCGAAGCGTTGATGGTCTCGTTGACGGAAAAGGGCCGGCCGGCAAGGCCGATGAATTGCGGCGGCGAGAGCGCCTCGGCGCCGCCGCGCACCCGGCGCAGGCGCTTTTGCACGTGCAATGCCGCGATGTCGCGCCGGATTGTCGCCTCGGACGACTCCGTCAGGTCGACCATCTCCTGCACCGTCACCACAGGCTTTTCCTGGACGGCGGACAGAATGATCCTGTGGCGCTCTTTCTCGTGCATGGTTCCTCCCTGCCTGAGCATCTAGGCACCCAAAGCGCGCAGTGTCAATCATTTCCGATCAGATAATTTCATTGTGCAGTGCAATATGATTGATGTTGATCGTTTGTGATTGACAAGACGGCCGCTTGCGTAGAAATTCGCACAAAAGGGACCCGCGCCGTTTGCGTGTCCCAAAGGGAGGATATCTATGCTCGACAAGCGCTCCGGCACGCGCCTCGCCAATCTTTGGGATGACCCAAAAGCGCAAGCAATGAGCGAGCCCGAACGTCTGGTCTATCGCTCGAACGTCCTTGGCTCCGACAAGCGCGTCACCAATTATGGCGGCGGCAACACCTCCTCCAAGATCTGGCAAAAGGATCCGCTCACCGGCGAGAGCGTGGAAGTGCTGTGGGTCAAGGGCTCGGGCGGCGACAGCGCCTCGATCAAGCTCGACGGCTTCGCCACGCTCTACATGGACAAATTGCGCGCGCTGAAAGGTCTCTATCGCGGCCTCGAACATGAGGACGAGATGGTCGGCTATCTGCCCCATTGCACCTTCAACCTCAACCCGCGCGCGGCTTCCATCGACACGCCGCTGCATGCCTTCGTGCCGAAGCCTTATGTCGATCATATGCACCCCGATGCCATCATCGCCATTGCCGCCGCCAAGGATTCGCAGGCGCTGACCAAGGAGATCTTCGGCGACACGATCGGCTGGCTGCCATGGAAACGGCCAGGCTTCGAGCTCGGCCTGTGGCTGGAGAAATTCTGCCTCGAGAACCCCGAGGCCAAGGGTGTCGTGCTGGCCAGCCATGGCCTGTTCAGCTGGGGCGACACGCCGAAGGAATGCTACGAGACGACGATCTCGGTGATCAACCAGGCGATCGACTGGTTCGAGCGCAAGAGCCAGGGCAAGCCGATCTTCGGCGGCGAAGTCGTCAAATCGCTCGATGCGCCGGCGCGTCGCGCCGTGGCCGCAAGACTGATGCCGAGGATCCGCGGCTTGATCTCGGAGAAAAGCCACAAGCTCGGTCATTTCGATGATTCTCCTGCGGTGCTCGAATTCGTCAATTCCAGGGATTTGCGGCCGCTGGCGGCACTCGGCACATCCTGCCCGGACCACTTCCTGCGCACCAAGATCCGGCCGCTGGTCATCGAGTTCGATCCCAACAATCCGGACGTCGATGCCGTCATTGCCCGTCTTGCCGACGATGTGGCGGAGTATCGCGTCGGCTATCAGGCTTATTATGACCGCTGCAAGCACGCGGATTCGCCGCCGGTGCGCGATCCCAACGCCGTCGTCTATCTGATGCCCGGCGTCGGCATGTTCACCTTCGCCGGCGACAAGGCGACGGCGCGCATTTCGGGCGAATTCTACGTCAATGCCATCAACGTCATGCGCGGTGCCTCGACGGTCTCGACCTATGTCGGCCTGCCCGACCAGGAAGCCTTCGACATCGAATACTGGCTGCTCGAAGAGGCAAAGCTGCAGCGCCTACCCAAACCAAAGGCCCTTGCCGGCCAGATCGCGCTGGTCACTGGCGGCGCCGGCGGCATCGGCCGGGCGACCGCCAACCGGCTGTTGCGCGAGGGCGCCTGCGTCGTGCTGGCCGATATCGACGAAGCAGCCCTCGCCAGCGCCAATGACGAACTGGCGAAAGCCTACGGCAAGGATTTCGTGCGGCCCGTCGTCATCAACGTCACGTCCGAGGATCAGGTGATCTCCGGTTTTGCCGAAACGGCGGTCGAATTCGGCGGCATCGATATCCTCGTGTCGAATGCCGGTCTGGCAACGTCGGCGCCGATCGAGGACACCACGCTGGCGCTGTGGAACAAGAACATGGACATCCTGTCGACCGGCTATTTCCTGGTTTCGCGGGAGGCGTTCCGGCTGTTTCGGGCGCAGAAGATCGGCGGCAACGCCGTCTTCGTCGCCTCCAAGAACGGGCTTGCCGCATCGCCAAACGCCGCCGCCTATTGCACGGCCAAGGCAGCCGAAATCCATCTGGCACGCTGCTTGGCGCTGGAAGGCGCGGAAGCGCAGATCAGGGTCAATGTCGTCAATCCCGACGCCGTGCTGCGCGGCTCGAAGATCTGGACCGGCGAGTGGAAGGAACAGCGCGCCGCCGCCTACAAGATGTCGACCGATGATCTCGAAGAGCACTACCGCTCGCGTTCGATGCTGAAGCGCTCGGTGTTCCCCGAAGACATCGCCGAGGCGATCTATTTCTTCGCCTCCGACATGTCGGCAAAATCGACCGGCAACATCATCAACGTCGACGCCGGCAACGCGCAGAGTTTTACGCGATAAGCAGTCATTTGAGGGTTGGCGCCGACGCCGGACCTTTACCCTTCTCCCCGTCACTATACGGGGAGAAGGTGCCGGCAGGCGGATGAGGGGCAGCGCCAACCGAACGCATTTGGGAGGAACCATGTCCGAAACCATCATCTCCGCCGACCTCGTGGACAGGCACAATGCCGCGCGCGATGCCGACCTCAAACGCGACTACGAGTCTCTCGGCGAGCGCCTCGACCGCCGCGGCATCGCCATCGATGCAATCCGCGACAAGGTCGAGAAATTCGCCGTCGCCATCCCGTCCTGGGGCGTCGGCACCGGCGGCACCCGCTTTGCCCGCTTTCCCGGCGCCGGCGAGCCGCGCGACATTTTCGACAAGATCGAGGACTGCGCCGTCATCCGGCAATTGACGCAGGCGACGCCGAGCGTCTCGCTGCACATTCCCTGGGACAAGGCCGATCCGAACCGGCTGAAGCAGGCGGCCTCCCGCTTCGGCCTTGGCTTCGACGCCATCAACTCCAACACCTTCTCCGACGCCAGGGACCAAAGACTTTCCTATAAGTTCGGCTCGCTGTCGCATGCCGATGCAGCAACACGCCGGCAGGCGGTCGAGCACAATCTCGAATGCATCGAGATCGGCAGGACGCTGGGCTCGAAAGCGCTGACGGTGTGGATCGGCGACGGCTCGAATTTTCCCGGCCAGGTCAATTTCGCCAAGTCGTTCGAGCGCTATCTCGACGCGATGAAGGAGATCTATGCCGGGCTGCCGGACGACTGGAAGCTGTTCACCGAGCACAAGATGTACGAGCCGGCCTTCTATTCGACCGTCGTGCAGGATTGGGGCACCAACTACATCATCGCCAAAGAGCTTGGCGACAAGGCGTTCTGCCTGGTCGACCTCGGCCATCACGCCCCCAACGTCAATATCGAGATGATCGTGTCGCGGCTGATCCAGTTCAAGAAGCTCGGCGGCTTCCATTTCAACGATTCGAAATATGGCGACGACGACCTCGACGCGGGCTCGATCGATCCATACCGGCTGTTCCTGGTCTTCAATGAGCTGGTCGATGCCGAGCTTGCCGGTGCCGAGGGGTTCGATCCGGCCCACATGCTCGACCAGAGCCACAACGTAACCGATCCGATCGAAAGCCTGATGCTGTCGGCGATAGAGGTGCAGCGCGCCTATGCCCAGGCGCTGCTGGTCGACCGCAAGGCGCTCGAGGGCTTCCAGGACGCCAATGACGCGCTGATGGCGACGCAGACGCTGAAGACAGCCTATCGTACCGACGTCGAGCCGATCCTCGCCATGGCACGGCTCAAGACCGGCGGCGCCATCGATCCGGTCGCCGCCTACCGCGCCGCCGGCTACCGGGCGAAGGTCGCAGCGGAACGGCCGGCGGTGGCAAGCGTCGGCGGCGGGATTGTTTGAAGCTGGGGCGAAAATTGAAAACCCGCCACGAAGGGCGGTCGTTGGAGCCAATTAGCACCACAGCCAGATTAGTAGCATAGCTGCCGGCACAAAGCAAGAACAAAATTGCCTGTCAGCGTTGAATGTTGGCGAAAACCAAAGCCGAAATCCGATCTCCCCGCAAGGCGGAGATCGGCAGCTTAGCCGGAGGCGCGAAGCCTCGCCGTATCTTCCCATTAATGTCAGTAGACTCAACCCCGCCAAGCGCGTTTCCTAGGCCTATCCCAAGCCCGGAGAACGGCCATGCACCACACCCGCCGAACCCTAATCGCTGTCAGCCTTTCCCTCACCCTGACCTTCGTCCCGTTCCTCGCCTTTGCCGCCTCGCCGCAGCCGGCGAGGGGCGAGCACGGCATGGTGGTGAGCGCCCAGCATCTGGCCTCGGAAGTCGGCGTCGAGGTGCTGAAGAAGGGCGGCAATGCCGTCGATGCCGCGGTCGCCGTCGGCTATGCGCTGGCCGTGGTCTATCCGACCGCCGGCAATATCGGCGGCGGCGGCTTCATGACCATCCGCTTCAAGGACGGCCGCTCGACCTTCCTCGATTTCCGCGAGCGCGCGCCGCTGGCCGCGACCAAAACCATGTATCTCGACAAGGACGGCAAGCCGGTGAAGGGCGCCAGCCTCGACGGCTATCTGGCGGTCGGCGTGCCGGGCTCGGTCGCTGGTTTCGAATTGGCGCGGGAGAAATACGGCACGCTGACGCGGCAGGATTTGCTGGCGCCGGCCATCCGCTTTGCCAAGGAAGGCTTCCTGCTGGAGCAGGGCGATGCGGCCTCGCTCCAGGGCGGCGCGGAGCGGTTGGCGAGGGACCAATCGGCGGCAGCCATTTTCCTCAAGCCGGACGGCAAGCCTTATGCCTTCGGCGAGCGCCTCGTTCAGCCCGATCTCGCGGCTTCGCTTGCCGCCATTTCCGAACGCGGGGCGGATGCCTTCTACAAAGGCGCGATCGCCGACGCCATCGTCAAGGCGAGCGGCGAGAAGGGCGGCATTCTGGCCAAGGCTGATTTCGAAAACTACGCGGTGCGCGAGCTCAAGCCGGCGACCTGCAATTATCGCGGCTACGAGATCATTTCCTCGCCGCCGCCGAGCTCCGGCGGCGTCATCATCTGCGAGATCCTCAACGTGCTTGAGTTCTATCCGCTGTCCTATCTCGGCGCGGGTTCGGCCGAGACGGTTCACGTCATGGTCGAGGCGATGCGCCACGCCTATGTCGACCGCAATTCGGCGCTCGGCGACCCCGGCTTCGTCGACAATCCGGTCGCAAAACTGCTCGACAAGAATTACGCTAGGGAAATCCGCGAAAAGATCGATCCGTTCCGGGCCGGCGTGTCGCAGGAACTGATGCCGAAGGGCTTTGGCGAGAGCAGCGAGACAACGCATTATTCGATCATCGACAATGATGGCAACGCCGTCGCGGTAACCTACACGCTGAACGGCTCTTTCGGCGCCGGCGTTGTCGCCGCCGGCACCGGCATCCTGCTCAACAACGAGATGGACGATTTCACCCAGAAACCCGGAGTGCCCAATCTCTATGGCCTGGTCCAGGGCGAGGCGAATGCGATTGCGCCGAAAAAGACGCCGCTGTCGTCGATGAGCCCGACCATCCTCGCCAAAGACGGCAAGCCGTTCATGGTCATCGGCAGCCCCGGCGGTTCACGCATCATCACCATTACGCTGGAGGCGATCGTCAACGTCGTCGACCACGGCATGAACATCCAGGAGGCCATCGACGCACCGCGCATCCATCACCAATGGTTGCCCGACACGGTCTATATCGAACCTTTCGGCCTGTCGCCCGATACCGAAAAGCTGCTCACCGGCATGGGCTACCACCTCGATCTTGCCGACAAGACCTGGGGCCAGGCGGCCGGCATCCTGGTCGGCGGCAAGAGCCTGGCAGAAATCGAGAAGGGTGGCGGCGCCCGCTACAATGGCGCCATCGACAGCCGCGCCGCATCCGGCAAGGCTATCGGGTATTAGACCCCAAAAGTGGGGACCGGTTTTCGGATAAGATCATGGTCAACAAGAAGATTACGCTCTGAATCAGGTGACCAGCGCGATCGTGGACGCTATCAGCATCAGTGCCGCGATGCCGACGAACAGCGCGTAGATGCGCGGCCGGTCGAGCAGAAGCGCATTGCCGGATATCCATGCCGCGGTAGCGCCGCCAAGCGCGAAAAAGAAGGTGCTGCGGCGCCCGAAGCTCAAGCCGGCAGCCATCAGGCCACCGATGATCAGGGCGCCGAACACGATGATCACGGCGACTGCGTATTTTTCGAAATCGTTGCTGCCGGCGCTCGGGCCGATCGCGTTCAACCTCGACAGATCGTCCGGATCGAACGGGCTGGTCGACCCATATTCGTCTTGACCGACAGGCTCATGCATCATTCGTTCTCCGCAAACCGACAGCAAATCATCAAGCCTCGCCGAGCGCAACCGCTCGCCGAATGTGATCGGCACGGTGTTCAACACTTTCTGGCGGCGGCTTGCCAGAGATTTTTGGGTGCGCGCTTTGATCGGCCCGTTGCGCGGCCTGGTCAAGCGCTTTGTCCGAGCTGAATCTTCAAGCCGCCCTGGCCAAAGACTGCGTCGCCTGAACGGAAGCCCCAAGCACCGCCTGTGCGGTGTCGCCCTGCCTTTCGTCGACATGCGCCAGCACCAGGATCACACCTTGTTCGGCATCCCGCTGGCCCGGCTGCTTGCCGATTTCGGACAATTTACCCAGAAGTCTGCCGGTAACGCCGCCCAAGACTGCACCGACGAGCGCCGATGCCAGCCATCCCGCGCCGAGGGGATCGATGCCGGGCATGTCAAAGGCGCCGAGGCCGGCCAACAAACCGGCTGCCGCGCCAAGGGCGGCACCGGTGCCTGGACCGCGCAAGACGGCGTCGATTTCGTCATCGTAGGGTCCGATGACACTGATCTGGTGGCGGGCAATTCCTGCCGCCTGAAGCGTTTCGACGGACGCGCCGCCTGGTCATGGGAATCGAAAAGTCTGCTGATTGTTCGCATTGAAACTGCCTGTGAGGCCCCCCGGCCCTCCACGGTACGGCGGGGTTCCTGCCGAGCGACGACGCCGGGGAACCCCTGACGCATACGTCGCCCGCCGCCCATTTTAAGCGCGGCGGGCGACGGCTGCACGAGCTTTCACGTCACTCGATGACCTTGACGATCTTGCGCGTGCCTGGGTCGACGACAACTGTGCGGTTGTCAATGACGACATAACGATATTTGACGTTCGGGACCTCACGAAGCTCGACGGTGTCCGGGAGCGTCGAGCCGATATTGAGCTCCACCCCAGGGATTTTCACCGAGGCCAGCGGCTGCTTCTTCACATACTCCTTGATGACCGTTTCCTGCTCCGGCTCGATGACAACGTCTTGCGCCGCAGCGGCGCCGACGCCTGCCAGCAGCAACAGTCCCGCCACCGCGGTGGAAAAATGCATTCTCATAGTCGTCTCCTTTGCGAACTCGGTCCGCTCTTCGCGCCAAGGCTCACTCGAACGGAAGGCAGTTGAAAACGTTCCGTCGACGGGGCTTCGGTCCCGCCCGGCAGGGACCAACCGACATGTCGCCGCAGGACCTAAGTCTGATCCTTGCGCGCAAAGGGTGAGTTTGTCGCCTGACCCGGAACCGCGGCGGCGCGTGGCCGTTGCTGGCTGCACGTTCCGGGAGGATTCCATGGAAAAAGTCGACGGTTGCTCGCACCGATCTTGGCTGTTCCATTCCGATCGAACCCGGCATCTGCGCAGCCCTGTCCCTTCCTGCGCCGATAGGGTTCGCGCGTCACTTTGTGGCGGGCGAACCCTCAAATTGCTGCGTGCTTCTGACCAAAGTTGACCCCCTGAAGCGAAGAGAAGGGGCCAGGAGAAGAGAAATGGCCGACGACAAGAGCAAGCGAGACTTTAGCGACCGCAATCGCGTTTCGGCGGATGAGTATTATGAGGTCGAATATTTCGCGCGGAAAAATGGTGTTTCGCCCAGCCAGGTGAGCAAGCTGATCAAGAGGACCGGTGGCGACCGGATGATCCTCTCGCAGGCGGTGAAGGCATTGCGCGCGCGCAAGTGAGATGCCGGCGAAGCCAACGGTGGAAAAGGCACTGATCACGATCGGCCGAGATCCGGCCAGCTATCGACAACGTGCCCGGATGCCGCCGCTTCGGCCAAGCGCAATGCCCCGTTACTTCTTCGATTCCGATGAAGACGGAATCGTCTATTCCGACGATCAGGGAACGCTATATGTCGATTTCCCGCTGGTCAGGAAAGAAGCTCTTCGCACATTGGCCGAGATGGCCAGGGATGGCCTTCCTCATCGCAGAATTGCAGTCAAAGTCCGGGACGACCGTGGCGGTCTGGTCCTCGAAGTGGCTTTGACCTTTGCTGTCGAAACGCGGCACCTCGACGAGCGGATTTTCCAGATCGACTTGCGCACGAACTGACGCCTCGATCGTGATCGCGCCGATCATTAGATTTCTGGCGCAGCCGGCATCTTCCCCAAAGGGAACATTAGAAGTCTCTAATTGTTATCTTAAGCAGCGGGAACCTCCCGGGTTTCTGCTGCAGATCGGGGTGCAACCCGGTCGGCCCGCGCCCTCCGCCAGAGGCGCGGGCTTCGTTTGTTTAGCTGATGCGCAACGCCGTCCAGCAGCAGCATATTGGAAACCTGCGGGAGCATTAGTAGCCTCAGTCGCTACCGTGGCGCCCTGGCGCCCAGGCAACGGAGCCCGTCGTCCGACAGGGCGGCGGGCTTTTTGACGCGAGTCAGTCATCACGCAACCGGTGGAATTCTGGCCGGCGCCGCTTCGTGTGGCATGGGTAAGGTGCCCCGACGCAGCGCCGGCCAAGCGGAAATCAGGTCCGCCGCAGCCAGATAGTAGCCGCGCTGGCGCAGCAGGTAATTGCGTGATCGCGGAAGCTATACCATTGCAGAGCACTCGCCACGAGCCCGGCCTGTCCAGTGGCTGAACCGGGGCATTCATTCATTCTGACGATGCACCGGACGCCCGGACGGCGGAGATTGGACGCTGCGCTCGCTCTCGATTCAGCGGTGTCCCTGCAGATTTCGGACGAAAGGCCATTCTATCCTTGTTGCGCCTGGATTCTTATCAGATCGTGGCAAGGATTGCCTTTCCCGCCGCGTTTGCCGGCGTTCTGCTGTTCGCCCTTTTGCCGGAGCAGCTGCTGCAGGGTCTTGGCCTGGCTTTCACGTTTGATCACGACAAGCTCAATCACGCCGCCGCCTTCGTCGTCCTGGCGGCTCTCGGAAGTCTCGGCTGGCCGGAACACAAGGCGAAGCTGATCGTGCTCCTCGTTCTCACGGGCGCAGCGATCGAGGGGCTTCAGGCCGTGCAACTGATAGGGCGCGACCCGGATCTATTCGACTGGGTGGCCGACTGCGCGGGAATGGCGGGCGGGCTGACAATTGCAGGCTGGACAAAGCGGCTCGCCGGCGGATTGCCATAGCTCGAAAGCGCATAACGGAATCGGCGCGTCCGTGCCCCAATAAGGGGAAAATGGCCGGCGCCACTTGGGGGGCGCGTTGGGGTAAGTTGCCTGATGGGGCGCCGGCCAGCGGAAAAATCAGGTCCGCCAGAAAGTAACATAGCAGGAATGGCAATGCGCGGCAGTAGCGTGATCGCGGAAGGTCCGCGCTCGCGCCTCCGGTGCGGTGACCCGTTTTGGGTCAACAATTCTGGCACCTGAATTGCATTGTAAGCAATGCCGGGGAATCCCGGCAATGTCCCCGAATATGGGGCCTCGCCGCTTCGCAAATGGAGCGGCGGGCCTTTTTGCCGGACGCCGTCAAATAGGTCGATCAGCGGCTGATCACGGTGTGCTTGCCCCATTTCCCTTCCAAGTGGTTATTCTCACAAGAGAAATTCTAACGCGTGCAAGCTTCGGTGCTTGACACAGGTCGCGACAGCTGGATAAGTGGATACACGGATACGCTCGGATCGGACCAAGGATATGGCAGCAGACGCAATCGAGCCGTCGGGCATCACGACCGCCGAGGAGGAGGCTTATCGCCACATTCAGCGCGCCCTGAGGATGGGGCGTTATCGGGCTGGGGACCGGCTGATCCCGGAAGAGATCGCGACGGAAATCGGCATGAGCCGCATGCCGGTTCGCGAAGCATTCCGCCAGCTGGCCGCGGAAGGTCTTGTGGTCATTCGCCCGAACCGTGGCTGCATCGTCGCCGGGCTTACCCTCGATGAGATCTATGAAACCTTTGAAATGCGCTCGGTGCTCGAAGGGCTGGCGGTGAGGCTTGCCATGCCGCACATCGATGTCGATGTGCTTGAAGAACTGGAACGCCAGCTCGACCGGATGGAGCGCGCCAGCCAAACCGGCAGCAGCGACTGGGTCGTGCGCCATCAGGCCTTCCATTTGCAGATTTGCCAATTGAGCAACAGACCCAAGCTGGTCCGGCAGATTGCCGGCCTGCACGTCGTGATCGAGCCCTACCTGCGCATCTGGTTCGACTATGTCGACAAACCCGCGAGCGCGCGCGCCGAGCACGAGATCCTGATTGAGGTGTTGCGGTCAGGTGATGCCGGCAAGGCAGAGATCGTCATGCGGGATCATATCGTCGAGACGGCGCCCCTTCTGGCCAACTTCGCAAGTCCCGGCCGCCGCTAGAGAATACCATCTAACTCGTTGAAGCCGGAAGATAATCCGGCACGACGAAAGGGAACTGCCATACCGGCAAAAGAGGAGAATGACATGAAAATTAGCCGCATCGCAGCCATTGCGTCGGTTCTGTTCGGCCTGGTCCAGGCCGCCGTTGCACAAGAAACGCCAAAGGCAATTACCATTGCCACCGAAGGAGCCTACGCGCCCTGGAATTTCACAACTGCCGACGGCAAACTGGACGGCTTCGAAGTCGATCTCGCCAATGATCTGTGCGGGCGAATGAAGATCGAGTGCAAGATCGTCGCACAGGACTGGGACGGCATGATCCCCGCGCTGACCGTCGGCAAGTTCGACGTGATCATGGCGAGCATGTTCATCACTGAAAAACGTCTGAAGATCATCGACTTTACCCAGCCATATGCGGTGGATCCCTCAGGTTTCGCGGTCGCAAAGGATAGCGAACTGGGCAAGCTCGGCATTTCCAATGAGCGGTTCAAGCTGGAGAATGACGCCTCTGCGCAGGCGGCAATCGACAAGCTCAAGCCATTGCTGAAGGGAAAGATCATTGGAGTTCAGGCTGCAACGGCGAACCTGGAATTCGTAAAAAAGTACTTCTCGGACGTCGCCGAGATTCGCGAATACAAGACCACCGAGCAACACGATCTCGATCTTGCCGCGGGTCGCATCGACGCGCTCTTCGCACAGCAGACAGCGCTGGCCGCCACGCTGAGCAAACCGGAGTTCAGCGACTATACGCTTGCAGGACCAGGATTTGACGGGGGGCTCTTCGGTCTTGGCTCCGGTGCCGGTATCCGCAAAGAGGACACCAAGCTGAAAGACATGCTCAACGGGGCCATCGACGGCGCGATCGCCGATGGCACGATCAAAACCCTGTCGCTTAAATGGCTCCAGAGCGACGTCACTCCAGTCAAGTAGGCGCTTGTCGGCGAACGGCCATTCCTGACCCGTTCCGGAGTTGAGCCGTTCGCCCTGCTGGGGGTATCAATGGTTGACGCATTCCGGCTGCTTGGTTTCCAGCACGGAGGTTGGGGGGCGGCTCTTCTCGTGGCGGCCTGGGTTACAGTGCTTCTGTCTGTGCTGGGCTTTGCGCTTGGCGCTGTATTCGGCGGGCTGGCAGCGGCCGGGCGTCTCCGCAACTCCAAGGTATTGAGGTTCTTGGCCCTTGGCTATTGCACCGTTTTCAGAGGCGTGCCCGACCTTCTGACCATTTATCTGCTTTACTATGGAGGAAGCGTCGCCCTGACCTCGCTTGGTCATAGCCTGGGCGGGTCCGGATTCGTCGGCGTTCCGGCCTTTGCCACTGGAACCTTGGCTATCGCCATCATCTCGGGCGCCTATCAAGCCGAGGTCTATCGAGGGGCTTACCTCGCCGTTGACCAAGGACAGCACGATGCCGCTTGCGCGCTTGGTCTCAACCGGCTGCAGCGGCTGCGACAGGTTATTTTTCCCCAGCTCCTGAGATACGCGCTGCCAGGTCTCGGCAATGTGTGGCAGTTGGTTCTGAAGGACTCGTCCCTGATATCGGTAATCGGCCTCGTTGAACTGATGCGCCAGGCACAGATCGCTGCAGGTTCGACTCGTGAACCATTCATCTTCTACATTGCTGCAGCCTTGCTCTATCTGGCTATCGCTTCCGTCACCGGCCATGCCTTTTACCGTCTGGAACGAAAGGCGCCGTGGCGCGTCCGGTCGGCATGATAGATTTCGGTTTTTTCCTCGAAATCCTGCCGAAGCTCCTCGCCGGCCTGCCGCTTACGATGGAACTGGCCCTGACTTCCATTGTTGCCGGCTTCGTTCTTGCCGTCACATTGGCGCTTGCCCAGCAATCGGAATCGCCCTTCGTCGTCTTGCCGATCCGTGGCTTCGTTGCCGTGTTCAGGGGCACGCCCCTGCTGGTGCAGATTTTTCTGACCTATTATGGCCTTGGTCAGTTCCGGCACCAACTGTCGGCAATTGGACTATGGGCCGTTTTCCGCGAACCCTACTGGTGCGCAATCATCGCGCTGACACTCAACACCACCGCCTATGGCAGCGAAATCCTCCGCGGCACGATTCAATCGGTGCCACGCGGCCTTGTCGAGGCGGCCCGGTCTGTCGGCCTGTCCACCTATCTGACCTATCGGCATGTTATCCTGCCGCTGGCCTTTCGCCAGGCGCTGCCGAGTTACGGCAATGAAATCATCCTGATGATCAAGGGCACGTCTCTGGCCTCCATCGTGACCTTGATGGAGGTGACTGGAATTGCCCAGGGATTGATCTCACAGACCTACCGCGCCTTTGAAGTCTTCATCTGCGCGGGCGCCATTTATCTCACTTTGAATTTCGCGATCATCCGTGCCTTGGCGGCACTCGAATACTGGATGTCGCGGCATCTGCGGCACCGCCCCTCGACGATGAGCGACGTCGCCTCTTGAGCACGATCAGAAGGGCATAGCATGCGAAATTTTGAGAAACCAACGCGCTCGGTCGTCGTTTCACGCGAGGCCATGGCCGCCACCTCTCATCCGTCTGCGACCCTGACGGCGGTGGAGATCATGGCGGCCGGCGGCAACGCCATGGATGCCGCCATCGCAGCCTGCGCAATGCAATGTGTCGTCGAGCCAGCCTCGACCGGCATTGGAGGCGATTGCTTCGCTCTTCTGTCGCGAAACGGATCCGGTGAGGTCATCGGCTACAACGGATCGGGCAGGACACCCGCCGCCCTCACAATTGACTGGTTCCTCGAACGTGGCATGGCCGAGGTGGCCCGCAATTCTCCTGGCTCTGTCACCATCCCGGGAGCGATCGATGCCTGGACCAAATTGCACGTTGATCATGGGCATATGCCCTTCGATCAAATCTTGGCCCCTGCTATACGTTTCGCCGAGGAAGGCTACGCCATTTCACCGCGGGTCCATCGTGACTGGGCGCTGGAAGAAGAACTTCTGGCCTCCGATGTTACCGCGAAAAGGATTTTCCTGCCAAACGGTCGCGCGCCAGGCGTTGGCGAAGTGCATCGCCAGCCTGAGTTGGCTGCAACGCTGCGGCTGATCGCCAAAAAAGGACGAGAGGCCTTCTACACTGGCCCTGTGGCCGAAGACATGGTCGCCTATCTTCGTGGGCTCGGCGGATTGCACACACTCGAAGATTTCGCCTCGGCAACAGGCGAGTACGTGACCCCGATCAGCACGGCGTTTCGAGGCCGCGATGTGTTCGAATGTCCGCCGAATGGCCAGGGTGTGATCGCGCTGCTGATTCTAAATATCCTCTCGCGCTTCGAAGCTCACGGCGATCCGCAATCCGCGGACCGGCTTCACCTGGAAATTGAAGCGACACGCCTCGCCTACGCCGCGCGCGACCTGCTCGTCGCCGATCCCGACACGTCCGAGGTGCCGGTGGCCGACATGTTGTCGAATGCTTGGGCCGATCATCTGGCCGGCATGATCGACCTAAAGCGCGCCCGCGCGGACCTGCCGGCGTTCGATATGCCGCTGCACAGCGACACGGTCTATATTTCCGTTGTCGACAAGGATCGCAATGCGGTCAGTTTCATCAACTCGGTGTTCGACAGCTTTGGCTCGGGCCTGGTCTCTCCACGCTCCGGTGTCGTCTTGCACAATCGCGGGCAAAGCTTTTCGCTTGACCCCAGGCACCCTAATGCAGTGGCGCCGAACAAGCGACCTTTGCATACCATCATACCCGGGATGCTTGCGAGAGGCGGCCGGACAGAAATGCCTTTCGGCGTCATGGGAGGCTACTACCAGGCAATGGGCCACGCGCACCTGCTGACGAAGGTGCTCGACTTCGGGATGGATCTGCAGGAGGCGATCGATCTGCCGCGGGTCGCCCCCGTCAGCGGCACGATGAACGTCCAGGCCGAACACGGGCTCGCTGGCGAAACCGCAGCTGAACTTAGCCGGCGCGGTTTCGAAATCATTCCTGCCACGGACCCGATCGGCGGTGCCCAGGCTATTCGCATCGATTGGGCAAACGGGACGCTGCTGGGTGGTTCCGAGCCGCGCAAGGACGGCTGCGCCCTCGGTCTGTAGAGCGGTTGTGGCCAGGGCGGGATCCAAGGCGCTGAAGACGTTCTTCATCGACATTTGACCGGCAAGCAGGAGTCGCTGGCGCCATGGTCCCACGCCAGATAATTCTTGCACGCCATCGACAATTCGCTCGGCGCGAGATCGTCACAAACTGTTACCCATGTCTCCGGGCCAGGGAAAAAATGGTGCCCAGAGGCGGATTCGAACCACCGACACGCGGATTTTCAGTCCGCTGCTCTACCAACTGAGCTATCTGGGCCTGCTCCGGCGGGCGGCAATCTGCACACCGGGTTCATGAAAGCGCCGTCGGCACCCCTTGAAAGCGCGTGGGTTATA
Organism: Mesorhizobium sp. M1348; assembly: GCF_040317925.1. Taxonomy (NCBI): domain Bacteria; kingdom Pseudomonadati; phylum Pseudomonadota; class Alphaproteobacteria; order Hyphomicrobiales; family Phyllobacteriaceae; genus Mesorhizobium; species Mesorhizobium sp. M1348. The sequence continues at coordinate 22,039 of NZ_JAMYLH010000033.1, forward strand.
GCACGGGAATTCGGCCTGTCCAGCGCTTAGAGCATGATCCCGAAAAGTGGAATCCGGTTTTCGGAAAAGATCTTGCTCAAACAAAACGCCAGAGCCTGTTCCGTCCGATTCTATCCGGGTGGAACAGGCTGGATATTGATTTCAGGCAGAAACGATTTGCCCTCAATGCGGGCCGGTTCACCGGCGCGGTCAGGGCGGGCAAGCCGCCCCAAGCTTGTGGAAAACCGCAGGCGGACGGCGCTATTTCTGGTCGTCGTTGTCGTCCTCGTCGTCGCGACCCGGGATGACGTAGACCCCCTTCAGCCAGCGGTTGAGGTCGATGTCCTTGCAGCGCGTCGAGCAGAACGGGTAGGTTTCGCGCGCCGATGGCTTGCCGCATTCGGGGCAGGGCCGCTTGGGCCGCAGCGGCGTGACCTTGTCGTCCGCGCTCATAGCCGCGTACCCGACAGCCAGTTGGCGTGGACCTTAAACCCTTCGCCGCTCAAAAGCGCTACCGTCTCGTAGAGTGGCAGGCCGACGACGTTGGTGTAGGAGCCGACAAGCTTGACGACGAAGGCGCCGGCAAGCCCCTGGACGCCATAGCCGCCGGCCTTGCCGCGCCATTCTCCCGACGCGATGTAGGCCTCGATCTCCTCGCGCGGCAGCCGCTTGAAGCGCACCCTGGTCTCGACCAGCCGCAAGCGCTGCTTGCCGCCCGGCGTGATCAGGCAGATGCCGGAATAGACGCGGTGCGAACGGCCGGACAAAAGCCCGAGGCAGTTGGCGGCGTCGTCGAGCGTCTCGGCCTTGGGCAGGATGCGCCGCCCCACCGCAACCACCGTGTCGGCGGCCAGCACGAAGCTCGGCGCGTAGTCCGTCTCGGTCTTCAGCGAGGCCAGCGCCTTTTCGGCCTTCTGTGTCGCCAGCCGCTTGGCCAGCGAGCGCGGGTGTTCGGCGCGCAGCGGCGTCTCGTCGACATCGGCCGGCAGCACACGGTCCGGCTCGATGCCGGCCTGCTGCAGCAGCTCGATCCGGCGCGGCGAACCCGAGGCAAGCACGAGCTTCTGCAAAATGCCCATCGCGATCCCGGCCGGGTCCTTGAACTTACTTGAAGCGGTAGGTGATGCGGCCCTTGGTCAGGTCGTAGGGCGTCATCTCGACCAGGACCTTGTCGCCGGTCAAAACGCGGATGCGGTTCTTGCGCATGCGGCCGGCCGTATGGGCGATGATTTCATGTTCGTTTTCGAGCTTGACCCTGAACATCGCGTTGGGCAGCAGTTCCGTCACGACACCCGGAAACTCGAGGACTTCTTCCTTCGGCATTCGATACCTTTGCTTGGATGGGTACTTCCAGCGCCCCGGCCGGAAAGTTGCGCGGAACCTATATGATAAACGTCCGCTTGTGAACATGCTTAATCCGCGGCGTTTTCAGCCCCGTTGCCGAGAAAACGGCGGCCGATCCGCGCCTTCAGCCGCTCGCGCACGTCGCGGTAGGCGGCCATGATTTGCTCGCGCGTGCCGCTGACGCCGGTCGGGTCGGGCATCGGCCAATACTCGACTTCGACGGCCAGCGAGCGGGTGAGCTCGAGCGCGGTGTGGTGGGCTTCCGGCGCCAGAGTCACGATCAGGTCGAAATAGTCGTCCTCGAGGTCGTCCATCGTTCTCGGGTGCCGTTCGCCCAGCGACAGCCCTTCTTCGGCCAGCACGGCATCGACGAACGGATCGCGTTCGCCGCCGCGCACCCCGGCCGAGGCGACGAAGGTGGTGGGCGGAAGCACCTTGCGCGCTAGCAATTCGGCCATCGGCGAGCGCACGGCGTTCATGCCGCAGACAAACAGGATCGAGCGGGGCAGGATCGGGCGGGGCAGCGGGGCGGCCAGTTCAGCCTCGCCAGTGCAGCACGCAAACCAGCGTGAACAGCCGGCGCGCCGTGTCGAAGTCAATCTCGATCTTGCCGGCAAGCCGGTCCATCAGCGTCTGCGAGCCTTCATTGTGCAGGCCGCGCCGGCCCATGTCGATCGCCTCGATGTGGCTGGGCGTCGCGGTGCGGATGGCATCGTAATAGCTTTCGCAGATCATGTAGTAATCCTTGACGATGCGCCTAAGCGGCGTCAGCGACAGGATGTGGGTGACCACGGATGCGCCGTCCTCGCGCGCCACCGCAAACACCAGGCGCGACTCGGCCAGCGACAGTTTCAGCCGGTATGGCCCGGCACCGTCGTCATTGACCGGCTGGAAACGGTTCTCCTCGATCAGGTCGAAGATCGCCACCGCCCGCTCATGCTCGACATCGGGCGTCGAACGGCCGATCGTCTCGTCGAGCTCGACATCGATCAGCCTGGCGCGGGTTTGGTCGTAGTCGGACATTTCTACATGTTCAGCCGGATGCCGACGGAGCGACCATGCGCATCGAGCCCTTCCGCCTTGGCCAGCGTGATCGCCGCCGGCGCCAGCGCCCGTAATTGCTCCGGCCCGAGCTTCAGGACCGAGGTGCGCTTGACGAAATCGAGCACCGAAAGCCCGGACGAAAAACGCGCCGAGCGCGCCGTCGGCAGCACGTGGTTGGAGCCGGCGACATAGTCGCCGATGGCCTCCGGCGTGTGGCGGCCGAGAAACACCGCACCGGCATTGCGCATCCGCGCCAGGAAAGCCTCGGGGTCGTCGATTGCAAGCTCGACATGTTCGGCCGCGATGCGGTCGACCAGCGGCAGTGCTGCCTCGATCGTCGGCACCAGGATCACGGCGCCGAAATCGCGCCAGCTCGCCGCCGCCGTTTTTCCGCGCGGCAGGTGCTGCAACTGGCGTTCGACCGCCTGTTCGACCGCTGCGCCAAACGCGCGGTCGTCGGTGATCAGGATCGACTGCGCCGACACGTCGTGTTCGGCCTGGGCGAGCAGGTCGGCGGCGATCCAGTCCGGATCGTTGCTGCCGTCCGCCACGACCAGCACTTCCGAAGGCCCGGCAATCATGTCGATGCCCACCGTGCCGAATACCTGGCGCTTGGCCGCAGCGACATAGGCATTGCCGGGGCCGACGATCTTGGCGACGGGCTTTATCGTCTCGGTGCCATAGGCAAGGGCTGCAATCGCCTGGGCGCCGCCGACACGGTAGATTTCGGAGACGCCGGCAAGGTCGGCTGCCACCAGCACCAGCGGCGGCACCTCGCCGCCGGAGGCCGGCACCACCATTGCGATGCGCTCGACGCCGGCGACCTTGGCCGGCACGGCGTTCATCAGCACCGAGCTTGGATAGCTCGCCGTGCCGCCCGGCACATAGAGCCCGACGGCCTCGATCGCCGTCCAGCGCGAGCCGAGCTCGACGCCGGCGGCATCGGTGTAGCGGTCGTCCTGCGGCAGCTGCCGCTGGTGATGGGCGCGGATGCGCTCGCGCGCGAATTTCAACGCCCCGACCGTCTGCGGATCGGCTGCATCGTAAGCCTTGGCAATGTCGTCCCTGGAGACGGCGATGCCGAGCTCGGCCAGGTCGCCGCCGCCGAATTTCTGCGTGTACCCGATAAGCGCCGCATCGCCCTCGGCGCGCACCTTGGCGATGATCTCGCGCACCACGGCGTCGACATCGGCCGAGACTTCCCGCTTGGTCAGCAGGAACGCGGCAAAGCGCTGCTCGAAATCGGCGTCGGACTGGCGAAGCGTGACGGCCATCGGCTCAAACCCTGTGGACCGGGCGCGACGTCGCTTCCCAGGCGCCGCCGACATCGGCAAGCCGCGCCTCGATGCATTCGACATCGAGCATGATCGCGCCGCCGCCCGAAAAGATCAGCTCGACGATGCCGGCCGGCTTGTCGAGCGCGAGAAAGCTGATCGCCAGCAGCGATAGCGCTTCGTCGGGCTTGTCGCGGGCAATGCCGCTGGTCTTGGCGCCGAGCACCCGGTCGAAATGCAGCACGGCCTGCCGCCGCTCATTGTGCCGGCGCAAGAAGCCGGATTTCGCCTCCCAGACAAAGCGGTTCATGGTCAGCACGAAGCGCTTGACCGAAGGCAGGTATTCGAGATCGCTGACCTTCATGACGGCATCCTGGACATGCGCCGAGATGATGCTCAAATCCTGATCGTCGAGCGCGACAAGCTTAAGGCCATTCATGCGGAATTCGCACCTGCGAAGGTTTTACATTTGGCCTTCTGTTAGGCGGTCTTGGCGATCCGCGCAACCGGACCGCAAGCCTTGCGGAAAGGCTCTAGCCCGAAATGCGCTCGATCTCCGCGCCGCAGCCGGACAGCTTTTCCTCCAGCCGCTCGAAGCCGCGGTCGAGATGGTAGACGCGGTTGACCGTGGTTTCGCCTTCGGCCGCAAGGCCGGCGATGACCAGCGACACCGAGGCGCGAAGATCGGTCGCCATGACCGGCGCGCCCTTGAGCTTCGCTACGCCGTCGACGATCGCCGTCTGGCCGGACAGGGTAATGTGGGCGCCGAGCCGGGCGAGCTCCTGGACGTGCATGAAGCGGTTTTCGAAGATCGTCTCGGTGATGCGCGACTTCCCCTTGGCCATCGTCATCAGGCCCATGAACTGCGCCTGCAGATCGGTCGGGAATGCCGGGAACGGCGCCGTCGTCACGTCGACCGGCGAAATGCCGGCGCCGTTGCGCCTGACGCGGATGCCGGAATTGGTCTGCGTGATCTCGGCGCCGGTCTGCGAAATGATGTCGAGCGCCGTCTGCAACAGGTCGGGCCGCGCGCCTTCCAGCACGACGTCGCCGCCGGTCATCGCCACCGCCATCGCATAGGTGCCGGTCTCGATACGGTCGGGGATCACCCTGACGCGGGCGCCCGACAGCGCCTCGACGCCGTCGATGGTGATGGTCGCCGTGCCGGCGCCGGAGATCTTCGCGCCCATGGCGTTGAGGCATTCGGCGAGGTTGACGATCTCGGGCTCGCGCGCGGCGTTTTCGAGTACCGTCTCCCCCTTGGCCAGCGAGGCCGCCATCATCAGCACATGGGTGGCGCCGACCGAGACTTTCGGGAACACATAGCGGTTGCCGACAAGCCGGCCGTTCCTGGTCTTGGCGATGACATAGCCGGTGTCGACGTCGATATCGGCGCCCAGCGCCTGCAGGCCTTCCAGGAACAGGTCGACCGGGCGCGTGCCAATGGCGCAGCCGCCGGGCAGCGACACCTTGGCCTCGCCCATGCGGGCCAGCAGCGGCCCGATCACCCAGAACGAGGCCCGCATCTTCGACACCAGTTCGTAAGGCGCCGTCGTGTCGACAATGTTGCGGGCGGAGAACGTGATGGTGCGCGAATAGCCTTCCTGCTGCTTTTCGCGGCGGCCATTGACTGAATAGTCGACGCCGTGATTGCCGAGGATGCGGATCAGCTGCTCGACATCGGCCAGATGCGGCACGTTTTCCAGCGTCAGAGTGTCGTCGGTCAAAAGTGCGGCGATCATCAGCGGCAGCGCGGCGTTTTTCGCGCCCGAGATCGGGATGCTTCCGGCAAGCTTGTTGCCGCCGACAATTCTGATGCGATCCATGAAGAGCGTCCCCTCGGCCGAAAGGCCGGTTTAAATCGGTTGAGTCTGTTGCGGCCCATCTAGACCATTGGCCGGCTTGGTTCAAGAAACAGGCTATTCCCCACTTTGGCCCACGCTGACTTGGCCAAAAGTACCGGCGACCAACATAGCCGATTCGCGTTAATCTTCGTTCATCACCGCCTGCAGCCCGTCCGGCCGCTTGTCGGCGTCGCCGGTCCGTCGCGACCGCGATTGCGCCTTGCGCTTCTGCAGATTGGCGCGCAGCTGCTCGGCCAGCCGGTCCTTGCGGCCCGTTCCGGCCTTTTTCGCTGAACCATCCTTCTTCGGTGGCCCATCCTTGTTCGGAGAAACTATCTTGTCGTTCATCGTTCCGTCCCCGGCCGGCGAACCGCCGGTGCGGATCAAGGGATAGCCAACATTGTGGCACGGCCATGTCCGCAACGATCGCCCGGTGCGGCCTTTCAACCCGTATTTGTCTTGGCCTTGCGCTTGCCGGTTCGATATGGCAGAAGCCCCGCCATCGGCGGCTGCGGTAGCTCAGTGGTAGAGCACTCCCTTGGTAAGGGAGAGGTCGAGAGTTCAATCCTCTCTCGCAGCACCAGCAAATTCAGCATGCACCTGTCAGCGCCAACTGGTCGCTAGTACCCGGGCAGACTCCAGCATCATTCGAACCACACTGAAGCGATCGATGCATGCGCCATGATGCGCGCGGGGAAAGCATTCTGGTCTGCCCCTGCTGCAGGCGGCTTAACAAAGCTCCAGTCGGGAACAATCACTCAATGACTCGCGTTTCTTGGTAGGGCGCGCATTTTGTGCACGGCAGCGGGCCTCGAAGGCTCGCAAATGTCGCGCCAGCGTTTCAATCGCACTCGCCTCAGCCCTCACGATTTGGCTATTTGTGAACGCGTGTTTGATCAGGTTTGCACAGATGAACACATTGACCCTCTAAGCCTGGATGCCGAAGCCTTGGCGGTGATGATTGTCGCAATCTTCCGAAACCTGACTACCAATGAGCGCGAACTGCTGGAGGAAGTTAGGTCTCTTCGTCGCTCAAAAGGCACAGAGAAGGCGCACTAGCTTGGCGGCGTTCCGAGGCGAATTGGTCTAGTCCCGCTTTGGCACAGCCGTTTGGCATCTGAATTGCTCATTGAGACTCGCCAGAGTGTAGCCACCGAGCCTGCGAAGGGGATGAAAATGGGCTTAGCCGAAGACTTATCGGATGTCGCGCTCACATTCGAATGTCCGGATTGCTCGCATCCGGCGGTAAGAAAGGGCTCCGCACTAAGAACGATCGCGCACTTCAAATGCGACGGGTGCAACGCGAAGGTGCGGATCACCTATCCGCAGAAGCTAGCGATCTTCGAAAAGCACAGGCTATTGGCCGCAGGCGGCCGTCGCCAGCGAGGCCAGGAACACTACGGTGCCCGCAACATCGATCGGGCCGCCGATGCGGCCGAAGTGGCTTCGCGACCTCTGCCGCGTGCAGCGACGCGTGCTTAAGCCTTCCTCATCCGCGCGGCCTTCCCCCTTTTGACGCATGTCGACCATGACAATGCCGTCCATCGGAATAATTCGGGCGAAGGGCTCGTTAGTTCCTTAGACGATGCTAAAATACGGCAAAGTGTCCGCATGTCACTTCATGAAGCCCGCCAGACAGGCTGCGGCTTGCTCTGGCCTAACCTCGAAGGGAACCAGGGATGAAAATTTCGACCTCTTTGACAAGACGAAGTGTTGTCGCCGGGCTGGCACTGGCCGCCGCATCGACGGCGGTGTTGCCTGCCGACAACGCGCTCGCCCAGGCCAAGAAAACCACATCTGAGAAAACTCTATACGAGCGGCTGGGGGGTGTGTTCGCCATCGCGGCGGTGATCGATCATTTCAGCGACGCCGTAGTGAAGAACCCGATCGTCGGCAAGAAGTCGAAGAACCCACAATTGCGCAAATGGCACACCAAGAACCTTGAAAGGTTGCCCGGCCTCAAGTTCATGCGCACGCTGTGGGTCTGCGACGTTTCTGGCGGGCCCTTCAAGTTCGTCGCCACCAAGCCCGGCACGACGCCGCTCGGCCTCGAGGAGGCGCATCGCGACCTGCGGATTTCCCCCGCAGAATTCGATGAGGTCGCAGCGGAACTCGGGCGGACCTTGGATCATTTCAAAATTCCGAAGCCTGAGAAAACCGAAGTCTTGGAAGCTTTCGCCGCCCACAAAGACGAGGTCACCGCCGGCTACGTCAAGCGGGGCTGAAGCGCTTATATCGTGCGGGCATTCGATCTGAGCATGGCGCGCGTCGCCGTGACTATGCGGCGCGGCCGCAGCTCAGCGGGCAATTATCCGATGGTTCCTACTCCGAACCTGCCCGAGCTGTTTCCACACTGAGCGACCCCTCCGGCAGCGGTCGCAAGAGTTCAGCCTCGGACTTCGTCAGATGGATCCAGGCCGCCCAGTTCGATGGCGGGAGCACAACCACTTGCCGGTTGTGATATGGCGCGACATCCGGCCCTGGCTCGGTCGTCAGCATCGTGAACGTCGGCGGCTTGTTGCCGACACCCTCGCGCCACAGCCCGGCAATCGCCATGAACGAATGGCCATCCAGCGTGAATCTGTGCTTGGTTTTTGGATACTTCGTTCCCGTGAATTCGAAGAATGCCGAGGCCGGAACGAGGCAGCGCTTGCTGTTGCCGAACTGTCGGCCCTCGGAGCGAAAGTTGAATAGAGGTCCGCCTTTTGGTCCGGCCGGAGGAAAGCCGAACGTCATCGACGCCAGTTCGATTGTGTCGCCGGCCGCGCGCATTACAGGCGCGGGGTCGTTGATGTGGATGTCATCCGCCTGCGGCAGATCCGGTTCGGTTTGATGGCTGGGGATATTGAGCGCCAGCGATTCCATCATCCGGCAGTATTCGGCCCAGGCGATGTGCTGCTCGTAGTCATTGCACATTAAAGGGCTCCGTACGCTCGACCGAGATCAGTTCAACATAGCGTTTATCGGTTCGCGCCGATTGCTGGCGGATTTGATATAAGCCTATTTGGGCCGGCGTGCGGCAGCGATGGCCTGCAACAGATTGATGCTGTTCATGTCAGGTTGACTGGATGCGGCAACGGCAAGTGCTGCGGCCTCGGCTATTTTCGCGACGTCGTCGCTGCTGATCGTTCCGCGCTTTTCCAGCAGATTTACAAGTTCGACAACGAGAAGAAAGGCGTTCACGCCATATCGTTCGGCTTTGAGCTCGAACTCGCCTCGAGCGAATTTCTCGGCGTCTCCTTCAGCCCGTTTGTCCACGTTGGCGTCCTCTCCCATGGCTACAAGCTATTAACGCTTAGCACGAATGGTTTAATCCTTCGAACTGGCCACACCTTCGCCAGTTGCCAATTTGCCGGAGCTCGGCACCGTGTCGCCGATGGCAAGGGCATGGGTTCAGCCAAGGATGAGACCAGCCAACAGAACGGTAAGAATAAGGGACAGCACGACGGCAAGCAGCCCGCATGCCTCCAAAGTGTTGGTTTATCAAGCTTTCGTCGGGCGTTTCCGGCTTGAATTCCCGTTTCGCGAAACAAACTTCATCGGGCACCAGATCGGACGCGGAGCCGGCTTGAATTTGACAAAGCGCTCCTCTTCATCGGCCCGGCAGGCATCTCCGCGGAACTCCGGAGCACCATATGCGCGGCGCCGACCTGCTTTTCATCGACGCGGGCCATCACTAGCACGACACCCTCTGCGATCTTCGGCTTGCGCGGCTTCTGGGCAAAATTGGCGAAAGTTCCGAGAAGCACGCCGGCAAAGCCGCCCCACGCCGCACCGACCAGGGCCATGCCGGTCATCCCCGCAGGATCAACGCCTTGAGCTCCAAAAGCGCTAAAACCGGCCAACAGACCAGCCGTCGCGCCAAGTGCGGCACCAGCAATCGCACCCCGCCAGAGGACGCTCACCTCATCGTCGTAATATCCAGCAACGCTGATCGGTTCGTCGTTGTCATTGGAAGATCCGACGACGCTAATTTGCCGGCGACGAATCCCGGCAGCCTGAAGCCTGGCAACGGCACGTGCTGCCTGGGCATGGGAATTGAACAGTCTGCTGATGGTTTGCATTTACGCCCAGGCCCGACGCTCGTTCGGAGCGTCGGGCCTCTCCTCCCTGGCTTGAACTCTTCCGCCCGGACGCATCTTCGTCGCGCCAAAGCTCACCACAACGTGCGCCGGCGGGCTACGTTCCTCAGCCGGGGCTTCGGTCCAATCCTCGAGTATTTTGCTTGGGACCTAAGTCTGACCTGCTTGAGCGCAACGGGCAGTGAGGCCGCGCCGAGAGGGGAGCCGTTGCCGAATCGAAGAGGTCGAGGAGAGGGTTAAGAGGCTATCGAAGACCCAAAAAGCTCAAAATGGCGATTACGATACAATGGCGCCGACCAGCCAGATAATGTTGTTCATGATTGCACTCCTTCGTCTCCGGGCTGTGCACACGCCGAGGCGAAGCCCACCACGCAAGTAGAACATTAGATGCGGCTAAAGGTTCCTGACGGGCCTCGCTGGTCGAAAGCGCCCGCCGCACCAGCGGCACGGCAGGCGACGCAGAGTTTCACCCCGGTGGTGGGGTAGCAGGCGGCGTTGCGTCCAAGGCTCAGCTGATGCTTCTGGACCAGTTATCAACCTGGCGCTCTGCCTCTTCCTTGGCGATGCCATATCGCTCCTGGATACGTCCCAAGAGCTGGTCTCGGTTGCCCTCGATGCGATCAAGATCATCGTCGGTGAGGTCACCCCACTGCTCTTTCGCCTTGCCTTTGAACTGCGTCCATTTTCCCTTGATTTGATCCCAGTTCATATGTTCCTCCTTGCTTCCTGGGCCCGTACTGAAGCGGAGCGCGGACCGATCGGCATTTCAATGTTGTTACGAATGAAGATTAGCAGCCGCTAAAAGTTCCGGTGCCGGCGCAAAAAGCCCGCCGTGCCCGTGCCGGACTGCGAGCTGACATTGATGATGCCCGGAGCTTGATGCTCTCTTGCAGCGCCATCCTATCCCGTTGAAGTCGCCGAGCTTCTTGCTGGCTGGCTTTGGCTGGCGAGCCTCGAAAGGCTGCCCGGCAGCATTGTTCTGTCCTTACCGATCATCAGCACGCCGCTGTCGGGCGCCAACAGTGCCGAGAACGGCAGCATCGCCGCGCCGATCGGCGAAGCCTCGGGGCCGAATTGTCCCGATACGATTTCCGGGGCCACGATGCCGATGGCGCTGATCCTGTTGAACTGGGTCTGCACCTTTGCCAGCAGCTCGAGATGGATCGGCCGCGGCAGGATGCTGTCGAGAACGATCGCCTCGATGTCGATGACGGAGGTGATGGCGATGATCGCCTCGACCAGCGCATTGGCGCAATCGTCGATCCATTCGGACAGCGGCTCGCGCGCGCCCGGCGGCAAGGGGTCGAGTTCGCGCACGCGGTTGATCTCGATGCCGCGCGATTTGAGATGATTGACCAGCACATAGATCGAAGCGCGATGCAGCAGGCTCTGGTAGCGCGCCGGCTTGGCCGCCACCGAATCGAGGCTTGAAGGCGAGACCGGCAAAGGACCGAGCGCGGCGCTGTTGCCGTGCGGCCCGGTATGGACCTTGCCGCCTTGCACCAGTCCACCGCCGACAAAGGTGTCGATCGAGATATGCATGAAGTCGCGGAACCGCGCGCCGGTCCCCTGGATGAGTTCGGCGAGTGCGGCCGACGACGCGTCGTTTTCCACGAAGACCGGGGTCTTCGGCTTTGTGGCGAAGAAAGTCGTCAGATCGATTGCCTCCCAGCGGCTGCCGAGGTCGTCGGGAAAGCCGAGCTCTTCGCTCCAGCCGCCGAGGAAATATGGCGAGGCGATGCCGACGCCGACGATGCTGGCATCGCCAAGCCTCTCGACCAGCTTGTCGAAATTGGCCAGCGACATGTTGCCGGCCTTGAGCACCATGTCGGGATCCGGAAAGCGATATTCGTGCGACTCGCGAGAGCGGACCTCGCCGGCAAAATCGACGAGCACGGCGTCCAGCGCGCGCCGGCCGATCTTGATGCCGACGCTGTAGATACGCTCAGGTGCAAGTCGGTAGAGAGTGGATGGCGATCCGCGTTGGCCGAACCTTTTCCCCACTTGCTTTACGAATCCGGACGATTCCAGCCCGTCGACAATGGTGGCGACCGCGGCCGGCGTCAGATTTGCGGCGCGCGCCAGATCGGACTTGGATGCCTCCTTCAGGCGGCGAATGGCATCAAGCACGAAGCGCTCGTTGTAATGCCGCACTTTGACCGAATTGCTACCTTTTCCGGACAAAATCCGCGCCTCCCCATTCATTCCCGCAGAGCCACTCCAGCCGCCTGCAGCCTTGCAGCTGCCACGGGGTCGAGCACTCCAATCGCACCCGTGCGCGGCGCGACAGTGCCCTTCGGGGCCATGGAAGTCAATTTTCCAGTTGCGGCGCTAAACCATTTAATATAGCAAATTGAAAAAACAGGACCAGGGAGGAAGGGTGCTGCACTTGGGCGCATTAGGCGAAGCCGATGCCGTGGTGAAGAGCGACGCCGCTGTCCCAGTTGCCTTGGTTCAGGCGACAAAGGCCTTCGGCGGCACGATTGCCCTCAAGGACGCCTCCTTCGAATTGCGCTCAGGCGAGGTGCTGGCTCTGCTTGGCGAAAACGGCGCCGGCAAGAGCACCTGCGTAAAGCTGCTGGCCGGCGTGTATCTCCCGACCGGCGGCCATGTCGAAGTCGACGGCAAGCCTGTGGTCTTCCATTCGCCGCACGACGCCCAGGCTGCCGGCATCTCGGTCATGCACCAGCATCCCGGTCTTTTCCCGGATCTTTCGGTGGCGGAAAACATCTATCTCGGCCATATGCCGCGCGACCGCTTCGGCGGCATCGACAACGCCGCCATGCTTGCCGGCGCACGCAGGGTGCTGGCGACAGTTGGCCTCGACGTGCCGGCCGAAACCCGGCTCGGAACGTTGCGCACCTCCGAACAGCAACTGGTCGAGATCGCCCGCGCCCTGTCGCTCGACGCGCGGGTGCTGATCATGGACGAGCCGACGGCCGCCCTGTCGCAGCGCGAGGTCGAGCGGCTGTTCACCGTCGTCGCCGACCTGCGGCTGCACGGCGTGGCGATGATGTTCGTCGGCCACCGCATGGACGAGATTTTCCGCATCGCCGACCGCATCGCGGTGCTGCGCGACGGGCGCCTCATCGGCGTCAAGCCGAAGGCCGAGCTTGGCCGCGCCGCCGCCATCGGCATGATGGTCGGCCGCGAGGTGACCGACCTCTATCCGCAACGAAACCACGCCACCGGTGCGCTGGTGTTGGAGGCGAAGGGGCTTTCGCATGCCGGCGGCTTTTCCAATATCGACCTCAAGCTCCACGCCGGAGAGGTGCTCGGGCTCGGCGGCCTGGTCGGCAGCGGGCGGACCGAGATCGCGCGCGTGCTGTTCGGAATCGACCAGCCCGATGCCGGCGAAATCCTGATCGACGGCGAAGCCGTGCGCTTCGCATCGGCACGCGACGCCATGGATGCGCGCATCGCCTATGTCTCTGAAGATCGCATGGGCCAGAGCCTGGTGATGGATTTTTCCATCCTCGACAACGCGGTGCTGCCAGTCCTCGACAAGGCAGCCCGCTCCGGCTTCTACGGAACGGACCGCGCGATCAATCTGGTTTCGGACTGGCTGAAGCGCATGAAGCTTCGCTTTTCCGGCTACGCGCAGCCGGTGAAGGAACTGTCCGGCGGTAACCAGCAGAAGGTGGTGTTGGCCAAATGGCTGCGCACCGAACCGCGCGTCCTCATCCTCGACGAGCCGACGCAAGGCATCGACGTCGGCACCAAGGCGGAAGTGCATGCGATGATCGCCGACCTTGCCGCGCAGGGCATGGCCATCATCCTGATCTCCTCCGAAATGCCCGAGCTCATCGGCATGTGCGACCGCATCATCGTCCTGCGCGAAGGCCATCGGACGGCCGAATTTGCCAGGGGCGAAGCCACCCAGGAAAAGGTGCTGGAAGCAGCGACCAAGGCCGGCGAAAGCACAGACCGGGCAGCACAGGCGGAACGCGCCGCCGGCGAGGAGACAAGAAAAGGACCGCTCGGCATACTGAAGCGGCGGGAGTTCGGCCTGCTCGCCGCGATGCTGGCGGTCGCCATCCCGGTCACCATCATCAACCCGCGCATGGTGAGCGCCGCAAACCTGACCGCCGTGTCGATGGATGCCGCCCTGCTCGTGGTTGCAGCACTCGCGCAGATGCTGGTGCTGATCACCCGCAACATCGACCTTTCGATCGCCGCGGTGATCGGCCTGTCGGCTTACATGGCGGCCAGCATGGTTCAAGCCTATCCGGGGCTCGACATCGGCATCGGCCTGATGACCGCATGCGCCGTCGGTGGTGTCGCCGGCCTGATCAACGGCCTCGTCGTCACCAGGGGAAAGATCCCGGCGATCGTAGTCACGCTGGCCTCGATGTCTATCTTCCGCGGCTTCAACTCGATCTGGGCAGCCGGCGACCAGATCAGCGCCGACGAAGTCACGCAAGCCTGGCTCGACATGACCGGCCTGAAGATCGCCGGCGTGCCGCTGATCGTCGTCATCGCGGTCGTCATCCTGTGCCTGGGTTACGTGCTGCTCTATCGCACGGCCATCGGGCGCGAACTGTTCGCCGCCGGCTCCAATCCGGACGGCGCGCGTCTGATCGGCATCCCCGTCGACCGGCGCATTCTGCTGGCCTTTGGCATGGCCGGCCTGCTCGGCGGCCTGTGCGGCGCGCTGTGGGCATCCCGCTATGCGACCATCGACGCCCGCGTCGCGCTCGGCTTCGAACTCACCGTGATCGCGTCGGCGGTGGTCGGCGGCGTCGCCATCCGCGGTGGTTCGGGCACATTGCTCGGTATCATCCTCGGAGCCCTCACGCTGCTCGTCATCAAGAATGGGCTGACGCTGGTGCGCGTCGACCCGCTGTGGCTGCAGGGCGTCTACGGCCTGGTTATCCTGGTCGCCATCGGCATCGACACCTTCATCGTGCGGCGCGCCGAGCAGGCAAGACAGGCGAGGGCGAGATGAAAAAGTTCCTCCGTTCGATCGACTTCTGGGATCTGCTGCTGGCGGCCTCTTGCGTGGCCATCTTCCTCTATGCGGCTATCTTCGTGCCGAATTTCGTTTCCGGCTTCAATCTCTCGCAACTGGCCGCCAGCGCCTCGGAAAAGGCATTGCTGATCCTGCCGATGACGCTGCTCATCATTACCCGCGAGATCGACCTGTCGATCGCCTCGCTACTGGCGCTGACCTCGGTCGTCTTTGGCTTGCTGGTCCAGGCCGGTGTGCCGACGCTTGCCGCAATCCCGCTGACGCTCGTCGTCGGCGGACTGCTCGGCGCCTTCAACGGCTATCTGGTCTCGGGCCTTGGACTGCAGTCGTTGGTTGTGACGCTCGGCACCATGGCGCTCTATCGAGGTATTGGCTATATCCTGCTCGGCACCGGCTCGGTCAACATCCTGCCGCCCGCGGTCGTGGATTTCGGCATCAACAACCTGCCTGGCACCGAGATACCGTGGACCATCGTCCCCTTCCTGGTGCTGGCGCCGGTGTTTGCGATCGTGCTGCAGAAGACGCCGACCGGCAAGCGCATCTACGCGCTCGGCGGCAGCCCCGAAGTGGCGCGCTATTCCGGCATAAACACGCGCCGGATGGTGCTGAACCTGTTCGTCGTCTCGGGCGTCGTCGCGGCGATAGCCGGCATCGTCTATACCGCGCGCCTTTCCAATGCCCGCGCCAACAATGCGCTCGGCATGGAGCTCGATGTCATCACCATCGTGCTGCTCGGCGGCGTCAGCGTCTTTGGCGGCAAGGGCCGCCTGACCGGCGTCATGCTGGCGCTGGTCCTGATCGCCATCATCCGCAACGTGCTGGCGCTGAGCCAGATCGGTGGCGACGCGCAGGGCATGATCATCGGCCTGCTTCTGATCGGTTCGCTGCTGGTCGGCAATTACTGGCGCTCCACACAGGAGATGCTCAGCAGATCCCGCGCAATGCGCGAGACAAAGGGGTGATCTCGGGCCCCTTCCTTCAAGCCCGAATTTTGACGGAGGAGTCACAATGAAAGCGTTTAGATTAGCCCTGCTCGCATCCGCGGTTCTGCTTGCGCCAACGTCGCTGGCCTTCAGCCAGGAGTGCGCCAAGGAACCCGTAACGGTCGGTTTCCTGCCCAAGCTCGACACAGACCCCTACTTCAAAGTGGCCTTCGGAGGCGCACAAGAGGCGGCCAAGGAAATTGGCGGCACCGCTACCCAGGTCGCCCCATCGCAGGCGACCGCCGAGGCGCAGATCGAATTCATCAACAGCCTCGTGTCGCAGAAGGTCGGGGTCATCGCAATTGCCGGCAACGACGCCAATGCCGTCGCGCCGGCGCTGAAGCGCGCCGTTCAGCAGGGCGTCAGGGTGATTTCGTATGACTCCGATGTGGCCGCCGATGCCCGCGCGGTGTTTGTCAATCAGGTCAAGGGCGACAGTCTGGCAGAAATGATGCTGGAAAGTGCATTCGCCCTCAGCGGCGGTGAAGGCGAATTCGCGATCCTGTCGTCGACGCCGACGGCGACCAACCAGAACGCCTGGATCGACTTCATGAAGGCGACGATGGCGGCCGAGCCGAAGTTCTCCAAGATGAAGCTGGTGCAGGTGGCTTATGGCGAAGAAAGCGAACAGATCAACCAGCAGCAGGCATTGGCGCTGGTCCAGGCTTTTCCCGATCTCAAGGTGATCATCGTCCCGGCAGGCATCGGCCTTCCAGCGGCCGCGCGTGCACTCGAGGAGGCGGGCATGATCGGCAAGGTCAAGCTGACCGGCCTCGCGCCGGCCACTCTGATCTCGAAATACATCAAGGACGGGGCGGCTCAGGATATCTGGTGGAACGTCACCGATCTTGGCTATCTTACCTACCAGACGGCCCAGGCGCTTGCGCAGTGCAAGATCACCGGCAAGGAGGGTGAGAAGTTCACGGCCGGCAGGCTCGGCGAATACACGATTGGCGCCGGCGGCGAACTGATCCTTGGTCCGGCCAAGATCGTGACCCCCGAAAATCTGGCCGAGTTCAAATTCTGATCCTATAGAGCTTGAGTTCTAGGGGGCGCCGTCCATCCGGCGCCCTTCCTAAAACCTCTCGAATGAAAACAGTGCGGGGCGGCAATGAAGATATTGCTTGCAGGCGAAACCTTTGCGGCGACGACCTCGGTCGCCATCGGTAGCGATGTGCTTACAAGTGCGACCTCGACAAATGGCGCGACGGCCTTCAACGCCGCGATGGCCGATGAGGGCATCGCGGTCACGCAGGTCGGCGGCGAGCGTTGCGGCGCGGAGTTTCCCTATGACCTCGATGCGCTCGCCCAATATCAGGCGGTGGTGATCTCCGACGTCGGCGCCCTGACATTGCTGGTGACGCCGGATGCCCGCGCCGGGCGTGTCGGCGTCAACCGCCTCGATGTGCTCAAGGCCTATGTCGAAGGTGGCGGCGGGCTGATGCTGGCCGGCGGTTACATGGGCTTTCAGGGCATGTTCGGGACGGCGCGGTTCCACGACACTCCGGTCGAGGACGTTCTGCCGGTCCGTTGCCTACCCTACTGCGACGGCATGGAGGTGCCGCAAGGCCTGCAGGCCTCCATCCTGCAGTCGTCACATCCGATTTTTTCCGGGGTGGAGGGGCCTTTGCCGCCGATTCTCGGCATGAACAAGCTGGAATTCAGGCGCGACGGTTCGTCCCGGCTTCTGGCGACCTGCCACCACCGCGCCACCGACTGGCCCCTCCTTGCCGTCGGCAGCCACGGCCGTGGCCGCACGATTGCCTGGGCAACCGATATCGGCCCGCATTGGCTCTCGCAGGATTTCCTCGGATGGCCGTTCTACGGAAGACTGATGGGGAACATGGTCCGTTGGCTCGCCGGCAATGAATGAGAGAGCTGGTTTGACCAGTGCGGTTGCCCAATCCTCCAAGGAAAGACCAGGCCATCAAGCATGCGTTGAATCAGGACGGCAGTGGCTCATAAACCGAAACCCCGATGTATCGATCGTATGAGCCACGATCTTTCTCAGGAAGCTTGTCTCGGGTTACGCGCAATGTGAACCCCCCCTGCAAGTGCCCCGCGTCGAGAACCATCCAATCGAAAATATCGTCGCCTTCAAATGCAAGCCGCTGTCCAACCTGATGCCATTTCTGAAGCTCGGGCGGCACCTCGAAAAACGTACCCGAAAATAGCCGCTCCTCAGCATGATAATGCACTGCGGCAAGCCAAAGGAAAACAAAGTGGTCCTCCCCAAGACGTTCGGACTCGTCGGGATCGCGAAACCGAAGCTCGCGGAACAGAAGGCATCTGCATTTCCCTCGATATGTTCGACAAATGTCGGCACACTCGCAAGCGCGCGATCGTAAGCTGCTAGGAAGGCGGGGTCTGTCTGCGAGATAGCCGTGAAGAGTGGCTCATTCCGCGGTTCGTCGAATTCACCGTTCGATTGAGATTTTTCGCTCATAAAAGACCTCTTGGACTAACCTTGCGAAGTCCGCGCGCTTCTTCCCGGTGTGGGGAGACGGCACTCGCGAGGTGGTGTCGCACTGCCAGCCAAAGAGCCCTATCACGCTACCGACCAACCGCCATCCACCAATATACTCGCGCCAGTGATTAGTGACGCCGCCGGCGAGGCGAGGAACACCACGGTGCCCGCGACGTCGATCGGGTGGCCGATGCGGCCGTGCGGGATGTGGCCAGCACATGCAGGCGAGTGCGCAGGCGCCGCCGCTGCCGCGCGAGGCGCCGGTGACCAGCACCACCTCGCCGGCCAGGTCGAATTTCGGCGTGAACTCATTTGTCATGCAATTCCACCTTGTTCTTCAAATCGGGCCGGCTGCCGTGTCGAACCGAATAGGCTCGCGTGAATTCGGCGCCCAGCAGAAATATCTCGGCCGAATAATAGACCCATAACAGCACGACGAGCAGGGCGCCGGCCGCGCCGTATGACGACGAGATGGCGCTGGTTCCGATATACCAGCCAATCAGCGACTTGCCGATGGTGAACAGAAACCCGGTGACCACCGCACCGAGGCCGACATCGCGCCATTGCAGGCTGCGGTCGGGCAGCACCTTGTAGATCGCGGCAAACAGCAGCGCGATCAGGGCAAACGAGACGATCCCGTTGATGGCGCTCAGGATGATGGTGCCGAACGGCAGATAGGCGTTGATGACGTCTCCGAGCGCCGAAATCGCGGCGCTTACAACCAGCGACACCAACAGCAGAAAGCCGAGGGCGGCGACCAGGCCCAGGCTTGCAATGCGTGCCCGCACCAGCCGTGAAATCGTTGCCCCGCTCGGTTTGACTTTCCAGATTTCGTTCAGCGCCAGCTGCATTTCGCCGAACACGCCGGATGCGGCAACGAACAGCGTGACCAGCCCCAGAATGCTGGCAACGGTTCCCGCTTCCTTCTGCGAAGCGTTTTCGATCGTCGCCTGCAGCAGCTCGGCACTTTGTGGCCCCATCAGGCCGGCGATCTGTGCCGAAAGCGCGAGTTGCGCCGCCTCGTGCCCGAAGGCCATGCCGGCGATAGCGACAACGATGAGCAGGATCGGCGCAAGCGAGGTCGTGGCATAAAACGCTATCGCCGCCCCATGGCTCAGCGCATTGTCTTCGATGAAGCCGAGGACGCTCTGCTTGAGAAGCCTCCAGCCCTCTGCTGCCAAAATCCACATGTGGGCCTCGCGCATGCCTGTCACTAACAAGTAGCGGCGGCGCAGCGCTGGGCGAGGGGTGGGGGCTCGGCCGGAACAAAGCCGGCAACGGCACGCTGTACAAGGCGATCGCCTATAAAGGCGACGCGCAGCGAACATCGAAAGGTGCCGCTCGACTGGCCAGGACGTGCTCACGATGCAATCAGGGGAACTGTGACGGTTGTCTGATAATTTATCGGATATCGGTCGAAATACGGGAACTCGATTACGAACGCATATTGGGCGGTCAGATGTGCCATGCGAAAGCCGCCGCTGGGGGCGTCGATTGCTATTGTCACCTTGACGTCTTTCAATCCCAAATCCAGTAATTTTTCCGTGGCAATGGCTTGGATCTGGGCCTGCGTCAGCGAGTTCTTCATTTGCAGCGCACGTGACGACGTTTCCAGCGTGTACCGAACACTCGACATAGCATTCAGAGCCCAGCCGAATGCAAAGATGCCGATCAAAAGCATTATCAGAAAAGGCGCGATCAGCGCGAACTCTAACGCAGCTCCGCCTGATGCATCCCCCGTGAAAGCTCTCGACTTAGCGGACACGAATCACCTGTTGATGACTGAGTTCGCGCGAGAAGGAAAACGCGCCAAAACTGAAGGGCGGTGACCAGGTGGCTGTCGCCTGTATTACGAGGAAGACCGAGGGGGCTTTCAAAGTGTCGCACAGGATCGATGGATCGGCCACGATGTTCCCGCACATGTATTTCCGGCTCACTGCCACCTGCGCGCCATCAGGATGGTTTTCCCAGCTCGAAAGAGCGACAGCTTGGATAGTCGTATCCTCGACTGCTCCTTGCATCACGAGGTTTGCCGCGGTTTTGACGCCTGCACGCATCGACAATGCGCTCGAGACAAAAGACCAGCCGTCGATGATGCCAAGAAGTACCAGGCAAAGGATGGGCAGAACCAGCGCAAACTCTACCGCGGCAACACCCGAATCACTCCGGAACATCCGGACTTGTAGCCGATCCACGAAAACTACTCGACAAGCTGAAGGGTTTGCGTGGCCGGAATGTCTCGCATTCCAAGGCTCGTGCAATCCTGAATGATGTTTGCGTTGCCGGACCATTGCACGGTATTGGCGACGACCTGTGTGCAACCACCTTTGCCCGAGAAATTGCCGAGATAATTGACGTCCTGTGTTGGAAAATACAGAGCGCCGGTCAATAGCGAATCCGCCGTGCCATTAAACGTGTTGGATCCCGCCAGGTTGGCTCTGTCGCCATAGAACAGTACACCCGAATAGGTGCCCGACGTCGGTGCGCTGAGCTTGACGGTCGCCGTGCCGTTCATGCTAACGCCGGAGGTACCGGCCAGATAAATGACGACATCCTCGCCGGAAATATTTGCATTCGAGCTCGCTTTGAAATCGCCTCCCTCAATGACGTATATGCCGGGCGATAGGGTTACATTGCCGCTCAAGCTGAGCCCCTTGCAGTATGTTCCAGGTTGCAAGGTTGACTGATTGCCGTTTTGACAAGGGTTCATGGCCGGCGGCGCCGGCAGGTCGGCAAAAGGATCAGCAGCGGGCAGCGCCTGAGTTATCAGGCTGGCGCAAACGGTCTTCACGACGTTGCTCAACGAAACACCGCCTGCCGATATCAGGCAATCGACATCAAGGCTTGCCGATCCCTGAAGTTTGATGGCGTCCGGAGCTATCGAATTCGACATGACAGAGCAGCCTGTCAGTTTTGTGGTCGAACTGCCGGAAAAGAGCACCGCTTTCGAAGCGGAAGGATCGACCGTCAAGATGCAGGCTTTTGAAGCATCCGTAATAAGAGCCACCGCCCTTGCTTGTGCGCCAACTGCGTTTTGCGTGAATATCGACGTAAAGAACCGATCGAGGTTCTGATGAACGACTACCTCAACCGCCTTTTTTCCGACATTTGGACCGGCTGACGGAGGCGAGAAGACCTCTATTGTACCTACTGACGGTCCCCAGCCGTTCGTGGTCGCTGACGCTGTCGCTGCGGAGACAATCTTTGGCGTGTCGGATCCCGAAACCTTTTCCAAAGCGCCAGCATAGGCCGCCGCATCCGCCACCGCTTGTAGCTTCAGGCTGCTGTAATACCAATAGGAAGTCTCAATACCGAGGCCCGCACCGCCGACGACAATCGGCAAAGACAGAGCAAAAATAGTAGCAACGTTGCCGCTCTCGCCGATCGGTCGCATAGCGCGGAAAAAACACCTAAAAATGCGGGCACGCCAGTCCATTTTCCTATTAAAGCAGGATTGCATAAAAGAATGACTAAGAATTTCCGTACATTTCTTGGCTGCGGTCCATCCGGGCTTAACGGTCCGTTCCGCCGCTTCAACGCGAGCCTTTGGCGCCACAGGACCCTCGTTAGTCCTTCGGCCGGGTGCATGTCTTCATAGGAACAATTCTGGTTTCCGGGGTCACGCGCAAGAAAAGACCGCCGCGGCCGGTTTCGATTGGCAATGGGTTGCCGTTCCCTGCTATTCCCGCTTCAAATCAAAAAGCAGTGGACGTTTCCAGTATGACCAATGTCGCATTGACCGGGCTTGCCCGCGATCTTGCCAAGCGTGCCGCGGAAGGCCGCCCGGTGCGCATCGGCGTTATCGGTTCGGGCGAGATGGGCACCGACCTGGTGACGCAAGGCATGCTGATGCCGGGCATTTCGATTTGCGCGATCTCGACCCGCCGCCCGCATACGGCGCGTGACGCTATCCGCATTGCTTATGGCGACGAGGCGATGGCAGCCGAAGCGGACAGCGCTACGAAGGTCAGCCAGGCGATCGAAAGTGGCAAGATCGCCATCACCTCGAACGAAATGCTGGTCACCAATCCGCTCATCGATGTCGTCATCGACGCCACCGGCAAGCCCGGCGTCGCCGCCGATTTCGACCTGATGGCGATGCAGCACGGCAAGCATCTGGTGATGATGAATGTCGAGGCCGATGTCACCATCGGCTGCTATCTGAAGCAGCAGGCGGACCGGCTCGGCGTCGTCTATTCGGTCGGCGCCGGCGACGAACCGTCGAGCTGCATGGAGCTGATCGAGTTCGCCTCGGCGCTCGGCTACACCATCATCTCCGCCGGCAAGGGCAAGAACAACCCGCTCAACCACGACGCCGTTCCCGACGACTACCGCTCGGAAGCGCTGCGCCGCAACATGAATCCGCGCATGCTGGTCGAGTTCGTCGACGGCTCCAAGACCATGGTCGAGATGTGCGCCATCGCCAACGCCACCGGGCTGGTACCCGACGTTCCCGGCATGCACGGCCCCAAGGCCGACCGTGACGAGTTGGTCAAGGTGCTCATCCCGCACGAGCATGGCGGCATCCTGTTGAAGAAGGGCGTCGTCGACTACACCGTCGGCAAGGGCGTGGCGCCCGGCGTCTTCGTCATCGTCGAGGCGACGCATCCGCGGATCATCGAGCGCATGGACGATCTGCATATCGGCCACGGCCCCTATTACAGCTTCTTCAGGCCCTACCATCTGACCTCGCTTGAAGTGCCGCTGACGGCCGCTCGCATCGTGCTCTACGGCAAGCCCGACATGGTGCCGCTGCCGCGGCCGGTGGCCGAGGTCTGCGCCGTGGCCAAGCGGGATCTGGCGGCGGGCGAGGTTTTCGACGCGATCGGCGAGACCTGCTACCGCTCCTGGACCATGACCGTCGAGGAGGCCCGCGCCCATCGCGCCGTGCCGGTCGGTCTGCTCGAAGGCGGCAAGGTGCTGAAACCGGTGAGGAAAGGCGAATTGCTCACCGCCGACAATGCCGCGCCCGACCCGACGACCAGGCTGTTCGCCTTGCGCCGGCTGCAGGACGAGATGCTGTATGGGGCGGGGTAGGTGCATCGCAGTGGTGAGCGGAGCGCCCAAACTGCCAATCTCCCCCCTCGTGGGGGAGATGTCCGGCAGGACTGAGGGGGGCGCGAAGGAGCACTGCGCAGCGGCTTTTCTACAGGCGGCTATTGCCGCTGAAATGCACGGCAGACCATCGCCGCCGACCGGCTCCCCCAAAAGCCCTACTTCCCCAGCTCTATCGACCGCAGCCGCGCCGCTTCCACCGCCTCGGTGAGCAGTTGCGTCAGCCGGTTCTCGCCCATCAGCACGGCAAGTGCGGCAGCCGTCGTGCCGTTGGGGCTGGTCACCTGTTGTCTGAGCACGCCCGGCTCCTCGCCGCTTTCGGCGGCCAGCGAGGCGGCGCCGTAGACCGTCTGCATTGCCAAGAGCTTGGCAGTCCTAGTCGGCAGGCCAGTCTTCTCGGCGGCCACCGTCAGCGCTTCGATGAAGTGGAAGATATAGGCCGGCCCCGATCCGGAGACTGCCGTCACCGCGTCCATCAGGCCCTCGTCGTCAATGTCGGCCACTTGCCCGCTCGCCGAAAGCAGGTCGGCGACAAGGCGTTTGGTGTCCTCGGAAACCAGCCTGTTGGAAAACACCACCATCATGCCCTTGCCGATCGCCGCCGGCGTGTTGGGCATGCAGCGCACGATCGGTGCGCGGTCGCCGAGAATG
Organism: Mesorhizobium sp. M1348; assembly: GCF_040317925.1. NCBI lineage: Bacteria > Pseudomonadati > Pseudomonadota > Alphaproteobacteria > Hyphomicrobiales > Phyllobacteriaceae > Mesorhizobium > Mesorhizobium sp. M1348. The sequence goes on from NZ_JAMYLH010000033.1 coordinate 45,734, forward strand.
CCTTCGAACGTGGCGACCGGCGTCCCGGCGGCGATGCTGAGGAAAGTGGTTCGGCCATCGTTGAAGCGGATGTAGCCGGCGGTCACGTCGCGGATGACCTGTGGCTTGACCGCAAGGACGACGAGGGCGGGCACGGCGTCCGCCGGGATGGCACCGGCATCCGCGGCAGCAGAGCAGCCCAGCGCTTCGGCAGGCCTACGCAACTCGGCATTCGGCTCGACCACGAATACCGCAGCCGGAGCGAGCTTGCCGGCTTTCAGCCAGCCCGAGAGCATGGCGTAGCCCATATTGCCGCAACCGGCGAGAACAAGCCTGATCGTCATCGAAAGCCTCCCATAGAGATGGCTTCCCCATAGACGTTCGCGGCAGGGCGGGGAAGCCCTGTTGGGACCGTGATCAGGCGGAAACCCGGACCTTGCGGTTGTTGGGATGCACATGTAGTCGCACAGCCGCGCGGCGACCAAATTAACCTTTTGTTTCCTATGCCTGTTTAGCATCGCTTAACCAGTGGCGGTCGCTACGTCCCAGCCCGAGGGGAAAGCTCCAGAAACCATGGCTTATAGGAATAATCGTGAACACTGGAGGAACGAGCAGTCCCTGCTGTCGTTCGTCGAGGCAGCGCGCGACGGGGACGAAGCGTCGCTGGTTTCGCTAGAGGACCGTGCAGGCCCGTCATGGCGCGAGGATGCCGCCACACGCCATCGTCTCGCCCGCTCGCGCCGGGAAGCGCGTGCCAGCCCGATCCTGTTGGCAGCCGCCGGCATAAGCCAGCCCCATCCTGATGAGCCAAAGGCCGGCACCATGCTGATGGAAGACGCTGCAGCTGCCGATGTAGTTTTCGACCCCGCTGGCTCTGTTGGCGGCCCCGATGCCGGTTCCGCCGAGGACAAAGCGTACCGGGCCGCGCGTGCGGGTCCGATCGGCGTAGTGTTGTCGGCGCTGAGCAGGCTCATTCCCGGCAGAGCGCCGGAGGAGATGGCGTCCGGCGAGACTTCCGCCGCCACAAATTCCAGCGCAGCGATGCCGCCTGCCTTCTACCCGCAGCCGCTCTATGCCGGACAGGCACCTTACCCGCAGCAACCCACGCCGCCGCATTCGGCTCATGCTCAGGCCTGGTCGAAGGCAGCAAATCAGGCTTCGGAAGCCGCCGATCAGCAATGCCAGATCGAGGAAATCCGCGCCAGCCTGCGTGAATTTCGCGAGGCGGTTCGCGAGCTCACCGAAAACCGCACGCGCCGCCGCTATTTCTGAGCGTCGAATAAAACATGCCGGTTTCGAGTTAACGGCATGGGACGGCGCATTGACGGGATTGCCAGGCTCGATTTTCGTGAAAATGCCGCGCTGCATGTCCGCCCGCCAGCGCACGGTTCTGGGCAACGACATGCATAAAGATATCTGGAGCACGCCGCATGGATGCTTTAGCGCGGCAGGCTTAGGCGATAGGCGTCGAGGGTGGTTCATGGCTGAGTTGATTGACGGAAAAAGCGTCGCCGAAGACGTGGTGCGGCGGGTCAAGACCCTGACCGCCGAACTGGCGGAAAAGGGCGGGCGGCAGCCCGGTCTCGCGGTGGTCATCGTCGGCGAGGATCCGGCGAGCCAGGTCTATGTCGCCTCCAAATCCCGCACCGCCAAGGAATGCGGCTTCCATTCGGTTCAGCACACGCTGCCGGCCGAAACCTCCGAGCCGGACCTGTTGAAGATCATCGGCCAGCTCAACACCGATCCGGCCATCAACGGCATCCTGGTGCAGCTTCCGCTTCCCGGCCATATCGATTCCGGCAAGATCATCCAGACCATCGCGCCGGAGAAGGATGTCGACGGCTTCCACTTCATCAATGTCGGCAAGCTCGGCACCGGCGAACTCGAGACCGCCTTCGTGCCTTGCACGCCGGCCGGCTCGATGCTGCTGATCGAACGGGTGCGTGGCAAGGACCTGTCCGGTCTCAATGCGGTCGTCGTCGGGCGTTCGAACATCGTCGGCAAACCGATGGCCAATCTTCTGCTTGCCGCCAACTGCACTGTGACCATCGCACACAGCCGCACCAGGGACCTGCCGGCGCTTGCCCGCACCGCCGATATTCTGGTTGCAGCCGTCGGCCGGCCTGAAATGGTCAGCGGCGACTGGGTCAAGTCTGGCGCCACCGTCATCGATGTCGGCATCAACCGCATCGCCGCACCTGAAAAGGGCGAAGGCAAGACGCGCCTCGTCGGCGACGTCGCCTTTGCCGAAGCAGCGAAGGCGGCCGGCGCCATCACGCCGGTGCCTGGCGGCGTGGGGCCGATGACCATTGCCATGCTGATGGCCAACACGTTAGCTTCCGCCTACCTCGCAGCCGGGTTGAAACGGCCTTCCTTCTGACCAGAGAGCAGCGTCCTTGCCGAACCTCACTGTTCCCTTAGAGCGGCCGGTCACCAATGATCCCGTTCAGGGCGGCCGACAGTTCGGGTTTCTGCTGGTCGACAAGTTCTCCATGTTCTCGCTGGCCGCGGCAATCGACACGTTCCGGTCGGCGAACCGGCTGCTCGGCCGCGATTTCTATGGCTGGACGACGGTGTCGGCCGACGGCGATGCCGTCATGGCCTCCAACGGCCTGCCGCTCAAGATCGACTATGCCGTCGCCGATCTGCCGCCGGTCGATATCCTGTTCGTCTCGGTCGGGCTGACGACGGAATTTCCCGGCAAGAGCAAGGTGCTGGCGGCGCTGCGCAGCTGGGGCCGGCGCGGCAATGCGCTCGGCGCGCTTTCGGTCGGCTCCTATCTGCTTGCCGAGGCAGGGCAGCTCGATGGCTATCGCTGCACCATCCATTGGGAAAACCGCGCCGGTTTCCTCGAACGCTTTCCGGAGATCAACTGCACCGGCAACGTCTTCGAGATCGACCGTAAGCGCTACACCTGCGCCGGCGGCACCACCTCGATCGACCTGATGCTGGAGATCGTGCGCGGCGATTTCGGCTCGAGCCTCGCCAATGGCGTCGCCAACCAGTTCCAGCATGAGCGCATCCGCTCGGCCGGTGACCGCCAGCGCGTCGGCCCGGAGCGCGATCTGACCGGCAAGTCAGAAAAGCTGCGGCGCATCGTCGAGCTGATGGCCGACCATCTCGACGAGCCGCTGTCGGCGGTGCAGCTCGCCAAGTCGGCGGGCCTGTCAGTGCGCCAGGTCGAGCGCCTGTTCCTGCGCCATCTCAGCGTGACGCCCGGGCGCTATTATATGCGGCTTAGGCTCGAGCGGGCGCGCGAATTGCTGCGCCAGACCAACATGCCGATCCTCGACGTGGCAATCGCCACCGGCTTCACCTCGCATTCCTATTTTGCCCAGAGCTACCGGCTGCAATTCGGCCGGCCGCCTTCCGAGGAACGCCGCACGACCTATTGAGGGTTTTGCACAGAGGCGGCGCAGCTTCATGCTCCGCCCGGGCTTGTGTCGCGACGCAGCGTCAAATAGCTTTCCGGCGCCGAGCGGCGCCGAGCGGCGGCGACCGAGGGGGAGATATTGATGGCCGGATTTGTGCGGAGCGCCGCTGTGGCGGCCCTGCTGCTGTGGATGACGGGGTTCGGCTTCGCCGCCGATCGCGTCATCGTCATTCTCGATGCCTCCGGCTCGATGTGGGCGCAGATCGACGGCAAGCCCAAGCTCGAAATCGCCCGTCAATCGCTGCGGAACGTGCTGCAATCGGTCCCGGCCGACGAGGAAATCGGCCTCATGGCCTATGGCCATCGCGAGAAGGCCAGTTGCGACGACATCGAACTCATCGTGCCGCCGCAGGCAGGCTCGGCAAGTGCGATCTCAGCCGCGGCCGACAGTCTGAAATTTCAGGGCAAGACGCCGCTGACCGCCGCGGTCAAGCAAGCGGCGGAGGTGTTGAAATACACCGAGGACAAGGCGACGGTCGTGCTCATCACCGATGGCATCGAGACATGCAACGGCGACCCCTGTGCGCTCGGCAAGGAACTGGAGGCTGCCGGCATCGACTTCACCGTCAATGTCGTCGGCTTCGGCTTGACGGCTGCCGAAGGCAAGCAGGTCGCTTGCCTCGCCGACAACACCGGCGGCAAATATCTCGAAGCGTCGGATGAAAAGGCATTGCAGGACGCCCTCGTCGAGACCGTCGCGCCTCCGCCACCCGCCCCTGAACCGGCTCCCGCCCCGCAGCCTGTTCTCCAGCCGGCGCCCGACCAGCCGGCGGAGTCCAATTTCGTGCCCACCGTCGTGCTTGCCGAGGGTGGCGATCCCGTCACCGACGGCAATGCCTGGGAGATCTACAAGGCGAATTCCGACGGCGCGCGCGGCGATCCCGTCACCACCGAATATGGCGCCTACAAGGGCCATCTGGAGCCGGGCGACTATATCGTCGTCGCACGCGCCGGCGAGGCCAGGGCCGAACAGAAGATCAAGATCGAGCCTGGCCAGGTCGCCAAGCCGCACTTCAACCTGAATGCCGGCACGCTGGTCATCCACCCCAGGCCAAGTGAAGGAGCGGACGTTGACGGCGGCGCGGCTGTCGTAGTCGGCTATCCGGGCGTCGACACCCCGCCGACCTATTACGGCGACACGAAAGTCGTGCTGCCGGCCGGTGACGAGAAGGTGACGGTCACGATCGGCCAGGGCATGGTTACCGAGACGATCCCGCTTGCCGCCGGCAGGGTCATCGACAAGGACATCATCGTCGGCGTCGGGCGTATCGTCGCCAACGCCTATTATGCTGCCGGCGGCGACAAGGCCGAGGGTTCGGGCGTCGGCTTCAAGGTGCTCCAGGCGAAAAAGAACGTCGACGGAATCAGGCAGGAGGTGACTTATGCCTACGGTCCGGACAGCAAGTTCGATCTGCCGCCCGACGATTATGTAATGGTCGCGACGGTCGACCTTGCGGTGGCCGAGCAGCCGTTCAGCGTCAAGGTTGGCGACCATCAGGATCTGAAGATCGCGATGAACGCCGGCATGCTGACGATTACCGCGCCAGGGGCCTCGAAGATCGAGATATTCGAGGCCAGGAAGAACATCGACGGAACCCGCAAGTCGGTCGGCTACGCCTATGACCAGAAGTATGAAGCCACCCTGTCGGCCGGCGACTACGCGGTGGTTTCGGAGAAATCGGACAACAGCTCGAAAGAAGGCACGGTAACTGTCAGGGCCGGCGCGCGAGCCGAGCTCACGGTTCAATAGATCTAAGGGAGAGCAGCGATCGGCCGCTCTCCGAAAAAGTCACGCCGTACCGAAGGCGCTGGCGCCATGGTCGGCGCGGCCTACCAACTGCCGGAACCCGGCGAAAAGCTCGCGGCCGAAGCCGAATTCATTGCCTATGAGGTCGCTGTCCGCGGGCCGGCGCAGGGCAAAGTCTCCGGCCGGCACCAGTACTTCGAGCGTTCCGGCCTCCGCATCGAGCCTGATGATATCGCCGTCATGGATCCTGGCGATCGGCCCGTCCTCCGCCGCTTCCGGCGTCACGTGGATCGCCGCCGGCACCTTGCCTGAAGCGCCCGACATGCGGCCGTCGGTGACCAGCGCCACATGCTGGCCGCGGTCCTGCAGGATGCCGAGCACGGTGGTCAGCCTGTGCAATTCCGGCATGCCGTTGGCCTTCGGACCCTGGAAACGAATGACGGCGATGAAGTCGCCGGTCAGCGACCCCGCCTTGAACGCCTCGTTCAGCCCTTGCTGGCTGTCGAACACCTTGGCCGGCGCCTCGATGATGCGCCGCTCCGGCTTGACCGCGGATGTCTTGATGACGGCGTGGCCGAGATTGCCTGAAAGCACTTTCAGCCCGCCGCTCGGCTGGAAGGCCTTCTTGAACGGCGCCAGCACCTTCTCGTCGCCGCTCTCGCGCGGCGATGCCTCGCGCAGAACGCCGCCGTCGGCGCCGAGCTTGGCCTCGACCGCGTAGGGGCGCAGCCCTTCGCCCCACACTGTCTGCACATCCTCGTGCAGGATGCCTGCGTCGAGCAGTTCGCGGATCAGGAAGCCGAGCCCGCCAGCGGCGTGGAAGTGGTTCACATCGGCAAGGCCGTTCGGATAGACCCGCGCCAGCAGCGGCACCGCTTCCGAGATGTCGGAAATATCCTGCCAGGTAATGGCGATGCCGGCCGCCGCCGCCATGGCGATCAAATGGATGGTGTGATTGGTCGAACCGCCGGTGGCGTGCAGGCCGACGATGCCGTTGACGATCGAGCGCTCGTCGATCATCCGCCCGACCGGCGTGTAGGCGTTGCCGAGCGCGGTGATCGCCAGTGCCCGCTTGGTCGCTTCCCTGGTCAGCGCGTCGCGCAGTGGTGTGCCCGGATTGACGAACGAGGCACCAGGCGTGTGCAGGCCCATGATCTCCATCAGCATCTGGTTGGAATTGGCCGTGCCGTAAAAAGTGCAGGTTCCCGGCCCGTGATAGGATTTTGATTCGGCTTCGAGCAGTTCGGCGCGCCCTGCCTTGCCCTCGGCATAGAGCTGGCGGATCTTGGCCTTTTCGTCGTTCGGAATGCCGGTCGTCATCGGCCCGGCCGGAATGAACACGGCCGGCAGGTGGCCGAAGGTCAGCGCCGCGATCACTAGCCCCGGCACGATCTTGTCGCAGACGCCGAGATAGACGGCGGCGTCGAACATGTTGTGGGACAGGCCGATCGCCGCGGCCATGGCGATCACGTCGCGCGAAAACAGCGACAGCTCCATTCCGGGTTGGCCCTGGGTGACGCCGTCGCACATCGCCGGCACGCCGCCGGCCACCTGGGCGATGCCGCCGGCCTCGCGCGCCGCGTCCTTGATCAGCGCCGGAAACGTCTCGAAAGGCTGATGCGCCGACAGCATGTCGTTATAGGAGGTGATAATGCCGAGATTCGGCACCCGGTCGCCGCCAAGCGCCACCTTTTCGGATGGACTGCACACGGCAAAGCCATGAGCCAGGTTGCCGCAGGACAGCACGGCCCGGTTGGCGGTGCGGTTCGAGGCTTCGGCGATGCGGCCGAGATAGGCCTCGCGACCGGGTTTGGAGCGCTCACGGATGCGCTGGGTGATGGCTTCGATGTCGCGTCTTGCGGTCATGGCGGTCGGTCCTTTCAGGCGAGGTCCCGCAACTTCCGGCTGTTGCCGGGACCTGCAGCCAAGTTGAGATCAGGGTGCCCAGAAAACCTCTACGGGCTTTTGAGTGGCATCGAGCACGGCGCGAATGGGCTTTCGTGCTCCAGCTCCAAGCGCGGCCTCGAATGCGGTGCGTTTTTCCGCGCCCTCGATATGCAGCGCGATGAAGGCGGCATTGATGATCCGCGCCAGTGACAGCGTCAGCCGTGGCTCGCCGGCGCTTGCCGCGTGAACCGGAAGCACGATCCTTTGCGACGACGGATCGAGCAATCTTGCCAGGTTGTCGGCATCCGGAAAGAACGAGGCGGTGTGGCCGTCAGTTCCCATGCCGAGCACAACGACGTCGAGTGGCCAGGGCAGCACTTGCAGCGCCTCACTGTCGGAGACCGCTGCGCCCTCGATAGTTGCCGTGTCGTGGTAGAGCGGCACGAAATTCGCGGCGGCGGCCGCGTTCTGCAGCAGGTTGGCGGCAACCAGGCCGGCATTGGAACGCGGCGATGAGGGCGGCACGAAGCGCTCGTCGACCAATGTTATCGTTACCTTTTCCCAGGCGATCGGAACGGTCGAAAGCGCCGCGAAGAATTTCGCCGGCGTCGTACCGCCCGAGACCGCAAGCAGTGCCGTGCCGCGCTCGGCGATTGCCTTTGACAGGCAACTGGCGACGTGGCCGGCAAGCGCTGCCGCCAACTCCTGGCGTCCGGCAAATTCGTGCCAGTTGTAGGCGCCGCCTAATTGCTCTCGTGCCATGTCCGCCCGTCGCGTTCGATCAGCGCAATCGAGGCCGAGGGGCCCCATGTGCCGGCGGTGTAGCCTTGCGCCTCTTGCCTTCCGCTTTCCCAGGCGTCCTGGATCGGGTCGATCCATTTCCACGCCGCCTCGACCTCGTCGCGGCGCATGAACAGCGTCTGGTTGCCACGGATGACGTCCATGATCAGCCGCTCATAGGCATCGGGGGCGCGGCCGTCGAAGGATTGCGCAAAACTCATGTCGAGCGGAATCTGGCGCAGCCGCATGCCGCCCGGCCCCGGATCCTTGATCATGATGAACTGCTTGACGCCTTCGTCGGGCTGCAGCCTGATGACCAGTTGGTTGGCGGAAATCGGCCCGGCGCTCTCGCCGAAGATCGAATGCGGGATCGGCTTGAATTCGATGACGATCTCCGAAACGCGGGTCGCCAGCCGCTTGCCGGTCCGAAGATAGAATGGCACGCCCGCCCAGCGCCAGTTGCCGATCTCGGCCTTGAGCGCAACGAACGTCTCGGTGTTGCTGTTCTTGCCGAGTTCCTCGACATAGCCTTTCACCGGCCCGCCGGCAGAGGCGCCGGCGCGGTATTGCCCGCGCACCGTGTGCTTGGGCGCTTCGTTGCCGTTGATGCGCTTCAGCGCTCGCAGGACTTTCAACTTTTCGTCACGGACGGCATCGGCGTCCATCGACGACGGCGCCTCCATGGCGACCAGGCAGAGCAGTTGCAGCATGTGGTTCTGCACCATGTCGCGCAATGCGCCGGCCTTGTCGTAATAAGTGACGCGGTCTTCCAGGCCGACTGTCTCGGCCACGGTGATCTGCACATGATCGACATTGGCGGAATTCCAAAGCGGCTCGTAGAGCGCATTGGCAAAGCGCAGCGCCATCAAATTCTGCACCGTCTCCTTGCCGAGATAGTGGTCGATGCGGAAAATCTGGCTTTCATGGAAGTCGTCGCCGACCAGGTCGTTGAGCGCGCGCGCCGAAACGAGATCGCGGCCGATCGGCTTTTCCAGCACGATGCGCGAATTCGGCGTGATCAGCCCGTGCTCCTTCAGCTTGTGCGAGATGTCGCCGAACAGCGCCGGCGCCACTGCCAGATAGAAAGCGCGGATGTGTTCGCTGTTGCCGATCGCCTTCTTCAGCCCGTCGAAGCCGGCACCTGTGGTTGCATCTGCCGGGACATAGGAGAGCCGTGCGAGGAACGTCTTCAGTTCCGTGGCGTCGATATCTTCCGGTTTCACATGATCGGCAATCGCCTGCCTGGCGAAAGACTGGAATTCCTCGTCAGTCATCTTCGAACGTGATGTGCCGATGATGCGCGTCGGCTCAGAAAACTGATGGTCGCGCTGCCGGTGGTACAGCGACGGCAGAAGCTTGCGTTCCGACAGATCGCCGGTGCCGCCGAAAATGATGAAGTCGAAAGGATCGACGGGAATGATCTGGCTGGTCATGGTCTGTCCGCTTTGACACCGGTCGCGATAACGCGGCTGATATAATCTAATCGATTTAAACTTGCCAGTGCCATTGCGTCACATCCGCGTGTGCCCTTGACACCGGCGCTGGCCGGAGGCTTGTCGGCAAGCGATGCTTCCGGGAGCGTTCGCAGTTGCAGCATAGAGCGGGATCAAGGCGAAAGCCAAAGGAGAAATCGGCAATGGACACACATCTTTCGATGGCCATGGCCAAACGCGTCGTCGATCGTCTTCAACGAAGAGTGAGAAAAGCATGCGCCTCGAAAACAAGGTCGCCATCATCACCGGCGCTGCCTCGGGCTTTGGCGAGGGCATGGCCAGGCGCTTTGCCGAGGAGGGCGCGCGGGTAGTTGTCGCCGATCTGAACGCCAAGGGCGCAGAGCGCGTTGCCGGCGAGATCGGCGAAAAGGCGATCTGGACCCAGACCGACGTCTCGCTGCGGTCCGAATTCGACGACATGGTTCATGCTGCAATGAGCGCCTTCGGCCGCATCGACATCATGGTCAACAACGCCGGTTACACCCATCGCAACGGTGACATGCTGGAAGTCGACGAGGCGACATTCGACCTTATCATTTCAGTCAACATGAAGGCTATCTATCACGCAGCACTTGCCGTGGTACCGGTGATGGAGCGGCAAGGCGGCGGCGTCATCCTGACGACGGCTTCCACGGCCGGTATCAGGCCGCGGCCCGGCCTCACCTGGTACAATGCATCGAAGGGCTGGGCGATCACCGCAACCAAATCGATGGCGGTGGAACTCGCGCCGAAGAACATCCGCGTCAACTGCCTCTGCCCGGTTGCCGGCGAGACCGGCATGCTCGCGAAATTCATGGGCGCCGACACACCCGAGATCCGCGAGAAGTTCCGCGCGTCGATCCCGCTCGGCCGGCTTTCGACGCCGCTCGACATAGCCAATGCCGCGCTTTGGCTCGCTTCGGACGAGGCGGCTTTCATCACCGGCGTGGCGCTGGAAGTCGACGGCGGGCGTTGTATTTGAACGGTCCGGTCATCCGGCGGAGGACTGGCTGATGGCGAGCGACCCGCAATCGCTCTGCCGGCCCTACGCTCCGGTTTTGACGTAGCTTTTGTAGACCCAGCCGCGCTTGCCGTTGTAGACGATCTGGCACCATTGCTTGCAGCTCATCACTTGCACCGAGGTCTTGGCCGGCACGGTGAGAATGGCGGCCGCATTCTTCTTCGGGCCGGTGCGCATTGTGACGGACCTCAGGATGCGTCCAGTACCAGCAGTATCGGCTTTTCCGGATTTTGCCTTGGTACTGCCATTGTCGTCCTCACTCGCGGACTGCGCTGCCGGCAGTTGCGGCTTGGGCGTGGGGATGGCGGCGGTCTGCGCACCGTCGGGCCCGGTGTTTTTCGTCGAGCTGCCGGGAGCCGCCACCTTGGCAAACAAAGCCGCAGCGTCGGGTTTCGCTGCCGGGTTGGCGAATGCCACCGAAGCAGACGATTTATCGGCCGCCTGCTCGGTCTGGCTTGCCAGCTGGTCGGATGCTTCGGTGGCGGCGGCCGATGCCGTCTTTGGCCCCGTCCAGCGGGGATCGTTGGGAGCCAGCGCCGGTATCTCGGCTGCCGCCGCGGCCACTGCCGGGGAAACCGCATCGGCCTTGCCCGTCGTCCGCGGCGCCGCAGCGACCTTGGCAGGCATGATCTTCGTCGTCTTGACCGGAATGGTCGGAACGATCTGCTCAGGGCTCGCCGCCGCCTGCCGCTCATTGGCCGGCAAGGCCAGCCACAGTGCCACTGCGGCGACGCCGAGCAGTGCTGTCGTGCCAAGCGCGGCTATTACCAGATGCGCGTTCGACCGGACCCCGTGCCAGAATGTCGGCCGCATATCATAACCGAATTGCATCGCAAGGCGCCGTCGTTCCGGCGCGCCGAAACTGAAGGGCTCTCTCACTCTTGCCACCTCCATTTGCGGGCCGATGTTCTTACGACCGATGCCGGAGAGCCGGCATTTCGATCGGCATCGGTCCCAAACCAAAAGCGGGCAGGCCCGCAAAAATTCCCCGTTCAGCTGCCCACGAGCATCATCTTTCGCCCGCGATTGTGGCATCACTGCGCCCTTGGCGCGAATTCTGCGCCTGGTTAAGGATTCTGCAACGTCTGGTTAAATCCTGTCCCGCAACGCGTACCAGTTGAGCGCAAGAAAGAGCAGTGGAGCGCGCAAACGCCGGCCGCCGGGGAAGGGTGGAATTTTCAGGTCCTCGATCAGCTTCAGCCGGTCGCGGTTGCCGGCGACCGTCTCGGCATAAAGCCTGCCGAAAAAGTTCGACAGCATGACGCCGTGGCCGGAATAGCCGCCGACCGAGATCACATTGGGCATCACTTCGCGCACGAACGGCTTTCTCGGCACGGTGATGCCGACATAGCCGCCCCAGCCATGGGTGATCTCGACGTCCTTCAGTGCCGGATAGATCTCGGCGATCTGCCGGCGGATGTGGATGTGGATGTCCTTGGGATCGTTGACCGCATAGATCTCGCGCCCGCCAAACAGCAGCCGCCCATCCTTCGATTTGCGGAAATAGCGCACGACGAAGCGCGAATCGTCGACCGCCTCGCCACCCGGCAACACTTTGGAATCGGCTCCCAGCGGTACCGTCGCGCCGATGAACGAGCCGATCGGCATGATATGCGCGGCACTCACCGGTTCGAGCGTGCCGCCATAGGCGTTGACCCCGATCAGGCATTTCCCGGCGGTGATCGTGCCCTTCGGCGTCGTGACCCTGACCTTGCCGCCGCCGGAGGTGATGCCGGTCGACGGCGTCTGCTCGAAAAGCTTTCCGCCGGCCTCTGCCGCCACTTTCGCGGTGCCGATCACCAGTTTCAGCGGATGAATATGGCCGGTGCCGGTATCGCGGGTGCCGCCGAAATAATGTGTCGAGCCCAGCCGCTCGGCTGTCTCTGCGGCGTCCATGAATGAGATGTGCGGATAGCCGAAGCGGTTCGCCATGATCTCGGCATGCGCCTTGTAGTCGTCGACATAGCGCTTCTTGTGCGCCACCGACATTTGGCCGGGCATATAGTCGATCTCGATCTGATGCGCTGCGGCGAAGTCGAGGAGATGCGCTTTGGCCTCTTCGGCTAGGTCGAACAGCGCCTTGGCGCGGGAAAAGCCGTATTCCGCCTCAAGCTCCTCTGCCCAGGCCCGCTGGCCGGTGCCGAGCTGGCCACCATTGCGGCCCGATGCGCCGTCACCGAAACGATGCGTTTCGATAAGCGCGACATCCGCGCCTGACTTGGCGAGATGAGCCGCCGCCGACAGTCCGGTAAAGCCGCCGCCGACAATCACCACATCGCATGTCCGGTCGCCGTCGAGCGCCGGATATTCGGGCCTTGGTCCGGCCGTGTCTTCGTACCAGGAGCGGCCGGGGGAGATGGGGGATTGGTAAGTCATGACGCTCGGCAAGGGGAGTAGGGGAGTAGGGGAGTAGGGGAGTAGGGGAGTAGGGGAGTA
>NZ_JAMYLH010000034.1:0-55019 GCF_040317925.1 Mesorhizobium sp. M1348
GCGCGCTGCCTTCATCTCTCTGTTTTTTTGGGCGGGGTTTGCTTGCGGCTTCCGCCGTCCGAGTTCAACATTTTCGGGGCGGGGGCGGGGGTGTCCGGCGGCCCCCCCTTCGTGTATCGGAACGCCCAGTGTTTCGGGGCGCACCGAAACGCGTCACACGCACGATGACGAGGACCAGATGACGGTGAAGCCCCTCTACCGACGTGTCTTGCTGAAAGCATCGGGCGAAGCGTTGATGGGCGAGCAGCATTTCGGCATCGACGTATCGGTGGTCGACCGCATCGCCGCCGACATCGCCGAGGCCCGCGCACTGGGCATCGAAGTCGGTGTCGTCATCGGCGGCGGCAACATCTTCCGTGGCGTCGCGGTTGCCTCGAAGGGCGGCGACCGTGTTACCGGCGACCATATGGGCATGCTCGCCACCGTCATAAACTCGCTGGCGCTGCGCACCTCGCTCAACAAGATCGGCGTCGACGCCGTGGTGCTGTCGGCGATCGCTATGCCCGAGCTTTGCGAAAGTTTTTCGCAGCGTCAGGCGACCGCCTACATGAACCAGGGCAAGGTCGTTATCTTCGCCGGCGGCACCGGCAATCCGTTCTTCACCACCGATTCGGCTGCAGCCCTTCGCGCCGCCGAGATCGGCGCCGATGCTCTGTTCAAGGGCACCCAGGTCGACGGAGTCTATTCGGCTGATCCCAAGAAGGACCCGCACGCGACACGTTTCGAGCGGATCAGCCATGACGAAGTCATCAAACGCGGGCTTTCGATCATGGATACGGCGGCGATTGCACTTGCGCGCGAAAACAACATTCCGATAATCGTCTATTCGATCCACGAGAAGGGTGGTTTCGGCGATATCCTGAGGGGCGGCGGCCGTTGCACGGTTGTAGCAGACGATTGACCGGACCCATGAACCCGAAAGGGACCGGTTGCGGATGAGGCTCGAACAGGGCTTACCCTAAGCAGTGAACCCGGGTTAACGGGTCGAGGAGACGATGATGAGTGGCGAATACGACGATCTCAAACGGCGCATGGACGGGGCGATCGCCGCGTTCAAGCATGATCTGGCTTCGCTGCGCACGGGCCGCGCGTCGAGCAACCTGCTCGATGCCGTCCAGGTGCAGGCCTATGGCACCACCATGCCGATCAACCAGGTGGCAACAGTGTCGGTGCCGGAACCGCGCATGATTTCGGTTTCGATCTGGGACAAGTCGATGGTCAGCGCCGTCGACCGCGCCATCCGTGAAGCCAATCTCGGCTTCAATCCTATCGTCGACGGTACCAATCTCAGGATTCCGCTGCCCGAGCTCAACGAACAGCGCCGCAAGGAGCTGGTCAAGATCTCGCACGGTTATGCCGAGAATGCCCGCGTCGCCGTGCGTCACGTTCGCCGGGACGGGATGGACTTTCTGAAAAAGGCAGAAAAGGACGGCGACATCAGTGAGGACGACCATCGCAAACGGGCCGACCAGGTTCAGAAACTGACCGACGAGACAATCAGCACCATCGACCACCTGCTTTCCGATAAGGAAGCGGAAATCATGCAGGTCTAGGGTCTGGCCACGGCTGGCCCGGAAGCGAGAATATGGCAACGCCCGCGCATGTCGCGATCATCATGGACGGAAACGGACGCTGGGCCAAGGCGCGCGGCTTGCCGCGGCTGGCCGGTCACCGCGCCGGCGTCGAGGCGCTGCGCAAGACAGTGCGCGCCGCCCCCGGCCTCGGCATCTCCTTCCTGACGGTCTATGCTTTTTCATCGGAAAACTGGTCACGGCCGAAATCCGAAGTCAGCGACCTCATGGGCCTGCTGAAGCTTTTCATCCGACGTGACCTCGCCGAGCTGCACCAGAGTGGGGTGCGGATCAGGGTCATCGGTGACAGGGCAGGGCTGCAGCCCGACATAAGGGGCCTGCTCGAGGAAGCCGAAACGCTCACTCTCAGCAACGAGGCGCTGACACTGGTCATTGCCTTCAATTACGGCGGGCGCGACGAGATCGTGCGCACTGCGCGCAAGCTCGCAGCGGCGGTGGCGCGCGGTGAGATCGAGAGCGAGGCGATCACGGCCGATTCCTTTGCCAGCTCGCTCGATACAGAGGGCATTCCGGATCCGGAACTGGTCATCCGCACCAGCGGCGAGCTTCGGCTGTCCAATTTCCTGTTGTGGCAGGCAGCCTATAGCGAGCTCGTTTTCCTGCCTTGCTACTGGCCCGACTTCAGTCGCGAGCACCTGTCCGATGCACTGCGCGATTTCGCCGGCCGCGAGCGCCGCTTCGGTGGACTTGCCGCCCAAGATGTCGCCTCAGGCTGAGGAATGAGCAACCTTCAGCTCCGGGTCATTTCGGCCGTCGTGCTTGCCATCGTCACGCTTGGCCTGACCTGGCTCGGCGGACTGCCCTTCCGGTTGCTTTGCGCTGCCATGGCGGCGGGGATCTTCTACGAGTGGACGCGGATGAGCCGCCCCGTTGCCCCGGCAGGTGCTAATGCTACGGCAGGTCTCGGCTTTCTGCCCGAGGCGCTGATCGTGGTCTTTATTGGTGCCCTCGTCGCCAGCCTGCCTGCGTCTTTGCTGCTGCCGCTCGTCGCGGCTCTGGTTGCTGTCGCTGCCGTCGCGGCTTTCATGCGCAGGGCAGGACCGTGGGAAGCATCCGGCCTGGCCTATGCGGCCGCGTCCGGCCTGTCGCTGGCTTTGCTGCGCGACGGCGACCTTTCCGGGCTGCTAGCCATTCTGTTCCTATTCGCCGTGGTTTGGGCGACCGATATTTTTGCCTATTTCGTCGGCCGCTCCGTCGGCGGCCCAAGGCTGGCGCCGTCGATCTCGCCGGGCAAGACGCGGAGCGGGGCGCTCGGTGGGGTGGTCGGCGGCGTAGTGGCCGGGCTGCTTCTGGCCGCCGTAGCCGGAACGGGCAACCTCGTCGTGCTTGGCGTGGTCGCACTGGTACTTTCGATCGTCGCGCAGGCCGGCGATCTGTTCGAATCATGGGTCAAGCGACGCCACGGCCGTAAAGATTCCGGCACGCTGATACCCGGCCACGGCGGCATCATGGACCGGGTCGATGGGCTTGTCGCGGCGGCTTTCGCCCTATACGTCATCGGCTGGATTGCCGCGACCGCCGATCATCCGGCACAGGGGCTGTTTCCGGTTTGAGCGGCATCGTCGGTGGGCCGGGCGCGGGGCTGCGTCATGGATTCGCCTGGATTGATGTCACAGTCGCGGCGTGATCTGTGCCGTGGATGAATTTGAGGGCATGAATTGAACGAGATTCTTCACGCGGTTTTCAGCACAGAGGGCTTTGTCCTCGGCACGCTGGTGCCTTTCCTGTTCGTGCTGACCGTGGTCGTTTTTGTCCACGAAATGGGCCATTACCTCGTCGGGCGTTGGTGCGGTATCGGCGCAAAAGCTTTCTCGATCGGTTTCGGCCCTGAGATCATAGGCTTCAACGATAGCCGCGGCACGCGCTGGAAGCTTTGCGCCATACCGCTCGGCGGCTACGTCAAGTTCGTCGGCGACATGAACGCGACATCGAGCCAGCCCAGCTCGGAGGAGATCGAGGCGCTGAGCGATGAAGAACGCAAGGTTGCCTTCCACACGCAGCCGATCTGGAAGCGGGCGGCGACCGTCGTGGCGGGGCCGCTGTTCAACTTCCTGCTGACGATCGCCGTCTTTGCCGTGCTATTTTCCGTCCATGGCCGGCCCGTGCTGGAGCCGATGGTGGCTGAGGTCACCGTCGGCAGTCCGGCCGCCGCGGCCGGCATCATGCCCGGCGACCGATTCGTCAGCGTCGACGGCAGCAAGGTCGAGACCTTTGCCGACGTCCAGCGTCTGGTTTCCGGCCGCGCCGGCGACAGCATCACCTTCGTCATGCTACGCGGCGGCAAGGAAATCACCGTCACGGCGACGCCGCGCTTGATGGAACAACAAGACGCACTGGGCAACAAGGTCCAGGTGGCCGTGATCGGCGTCGTCAACAACAAGGAACTCGGCCAGCCACGGCTGATCACCTATAGTCCGGCCGGGGCGGTCGGGGCAGCGGTCCAGGAAACCGGACACGTCATCCAGCGTACCGGCCAGTTCCTGCAACGTTTCGTTGTCGGTCGCGAGGACAAGTGCCAGCTGGGCGGCCCCATCAAGATCGCCAAGATGTCGGGTCAGGCGGCAAAGCTTGGCTTTGAATGGCTCGTGCAGCTTGTTGCATTCCTGTCAGTCGGGATAGGGATTCTCAACCTTTTGCCGATTCCCCCCCTCGACGGAGGGCATCTTCTGTTCTACGGCGTGGAGGCTGTCATCCGGCGGCCGGTGTCCGAACGCATGATGGAAATGGCTTACCGAAGCGGCCTCATATTGGTGCTCGGGTTCATGGGCTTTGTTTTCTGGAACGATCTGTTTGGGTGCTGAAATCATGAAGGAATTTGGCTTCGGCACGAGCAATGTTGAGACGCCGTTTACCATGCGTGGGGATATGCGTGACGCGAAAGCCACGCCGCAGGGTTAAGTAAATACAAATTAACCAGAAGCCTTGCGTGTAGGGAAAATCCGGTTAATACGGTAGGGGAAATTACCGCACGTCCGGTTTTCTCGCCGTGGGGACTTCGAGAAAAGGTACAAAAGCCCGATGAAGGCAGCATCCAAGTTTCTGAGCGCCGCGTCCGCGGTGGCTATGTCCGCCGCTCTGGTTGTACCAGGCGCGCTCGCAGTGCAGTTCGTTGCCACATCGGCCGCCGAGGCGGGTGTCGTCTCCAGAGTCGAAGTCACCGGCAATCAGCGTGTCGACGCGGACACCATCCGCAATTACGTGACGATCAAGCCCGGCAAGGCGTTTTCCAGTTCGGACATTGACGATGCGGTCAAGGCGCTGTTCGGCACCGGGCTGTTTTCGGACGTGCAGATCAACCAGGTTGGATCGACGCTGGTCATCAAGGTGTCCGAATACCAGGTCGTCAACCAGGTGCTGTTCCAGGGCAACAAGAAGCTCAAGGACAACGCGCTTGAAGCCGCGGTGCAGTTGAAGCCGCGCGGCACCTTCTCGCAACAGCAGCTCGACGCCGATGTCGAGGCGGTCAAGGCCGCATACCGGCGTATCGGCCGCGACGACGCCGCCGTGACCACCCAGATCATGGATCTCGGCGACAACCGCGTAAACGTGGTCTTCAACATCAACGAAGGCGGCCGCACCCAGATCGCAGCGATCAATTTCGTCGGCAACAGCGCCTATTCGAGCCGCCGGCTGTCGGACATTATCTCCACCAAGCGCTCGTCCTTCCTTTCGTTCGTGCTGCGCGACGACGTTTATGACGAGGACAAGCTGCGCGCCGACCAGGAGCTGCTGCGCCGCTTCTATTACAATCACGGCTATGCGGACTTCCAGGTCGTCTCGGCCGTCGGCGAACTCGACGACACCACCAACAAATACACCGTCACCATCACGGTGCAGGAGGGCGAGCGTTATACGTTCGGGGATGTCAGCGTCGAAAGCACGATCCCCGAGGTCGACAGCAAGTCGCTTGAATCAGTAGTCGAGACCCACAAGGGCGATGTCTACAACGCCAAGAACGTCGAGGACACGATCATCGCGCTGACCGAGAAGGTGGCTGGGTCCGGCTATGCCTTCGCCCAGGTGACGCCGCGCGGCGACCGCAACTTCGAGAACCACACGATCTCGGTCGTCTATACGGTCGACCAGGGTACCAAGGCCTATATCGAGCGCATCGAGATTCGCGGCAACGATCGGACTCGCGACTACGTCATTCGCCGCGAGTTCGATGTCAGCGAAGGTGACGCTTTCAATCAGGTCCTCATCCAGCGCGCGAAGAGGCGGCTGGAAGCGCTCGATTATTTTGAGAAAGTCGAAATCTCTACCGTTCCGGGTTCTGAGCCGGACCAGGTTGTGCTGGTGGTCGACGTGGTCGAGAAATCGACCGGTGAGTTCACCGTCGGCGCCGGTTATTCGAGCGGCGGTGAAACGTCAGGTCCGTCCGTCGAAGGCTCCATCAGTGAGCGCAACTTCCTCGGTCGCGGCCAATTCATCAAGGTGGCGGCGGGCGGTGGCAAGAACTCGCGCGACTACAGCTTCTCTTTCACCGAACCCTATTTCCTCGGACGCCGCATCGCGGCCGGCTTCGACATCTACAAGCAAAGCCGAAACTACGACCATTACGACAGCGACACGACAGGCGCGACCGTTCGCTTCGGCCTGCCGATCACCGACAATATCTCGACGCAGCTGGCGTATAACATCGCGCAAGAGAAGTACGAGTTCGACAAGGGCTGCGACCCATCGGCCGGTTGCGACGTGTCCCAGGCGATCCAAAACGGCGTCAACGAGAGCCCATGGCTCAAGTCTTCGGTCAGTCTCGGCCTGATCTACAATACGATCGATGACATGAAGAACCCGCATGACGGTATCTATGCCAATGTCGGCACGGAAGTGGCAGGCCTCGGCGGCGACGCCAAGTTCATCAAGGTTACGGCGCGCGGCAGCATCTATCAGACGCTGTCCGAACAATTGGATCTGGTGGGCCTCATTTCGGGCGGCGCCGGTCATGTCCAAGGGTATGGCAACGGCGATCTGCGCGTCTTCGACCATTTCCAGAGCAGCGACCGTATGATCCGCGGCTTCGAATACGGCGGCATCGGCCCGGTTGCTTCGGACAACAGCAATGACCATCTCGGCGGCACCACCTACTTCAATGCCTCGGCGGAAGCGCAGTTCCCGCTGCCGGTCATCCCCGAAAGCTTCGGTTTGCGTGGCGCTGTGTTCGCCGATGCGGCAACGCTCTACGGCAGCAAAATCGCAAGTGGCCTTGTCAATTCTTCGACAACCGGCATGGAATGGCGCGCTTCCGTCGGTGTCGGTTTGATGTGGGCATCGCCTTTCGGCCCGATCCGCATCGACTATGCGATCCCGGTCAAGAAGGAAAAGACCGACGACGTGCAGGAATTCAACTTCGGCATATCGACCCGCTTCTGATGCGTGGGTAACGATGCTTCCGGCTCGTTTGGATCCGGATGGCAGTGATCCGAAACTACAGCGCAGCGCGTCCTAGCGGACGCGCAAAGGACGTTGTAGCACTTTGATTTGCGCATGATCCTTTCCGAGGATCGATTTCCGATTTCGGGGTCATGCGCTAGCTGGATATTGCTTCTGGAATGACCGATCCGGTGTTCTTCGCGCCATCACGCCGGTATACGGCCGGCGAAGTCGCGAATCTGACCGGCTCGATACTTGTCGATTCCGGTCTCTCCGATGTATCGATCGAGGCTCTGGCGCCCGCCAACGAAGGCGGCGAGAACGCGCTTGTCTTCGTCGATGGCAGGCGCAATTTCGCGCTGATGCAGTCACTGCGGGCGGCAGCGGTTCTCTGCCCTGCGGAATTTGCCGGCAAGGCGCCGGTGGGCATCGCGGTTCTGGTGCATCCGCGCCCGCAGCAGGCTTTCGCAATGGTAGGGCGCCTGCTTTTCCCCGCGGCTGCGACGCCTGGACCGATGACCGGCGAAACCGGTATCTCGCCGCACGCCCATATCGATGCGACCGCCCATGTCGAGGCCGGCGCGATCATCGAAGCGGGTGCGGTCATCGGACCGCGCGCTGCCATCGGCAGCGGAACCGTCATTGCTCCGCATGCGGTCATCGGTCCGTCCTCTCAGATCGGCCGCGACGGCTATGTCGGTCCAGGTGCCAGCGTGCAATATGCGTTGATCGGCAATCGCGTCATCATCCATGGCGGTGCCAGGATCGGCCAGGATGGCTTCGGTTTCGTAGCCGGCGCCAAGGGTCCGGAGCGGGTTCCGCAGATCGGCCGCGTCATCATCCAGGACGATGTCGAGATCGGCTCGAATACCACCGTCGATCGCGGCGCCATGTCCGACACGATCATCGGCCAGGGCACCAAGATCGACAATCTGGTGCAGATCGCGCACAACGTTCGCATCGGCCGCAATTGCATAATAGCCGGGCTTTCGGGTATTTCCGGTTCCGTGACGGTAGGCGACAACGTCACCATGGGTGGCGGCGTCGGCCTTGCGGATCATTTGACCATCGGGTCCGGGGCCAAGCTTGCGGCAAGAAGCGGGTTTATGAGCAATGTGCCTGCCGGTGAGATTTGGGGAGGATATCCGGCGCAGCCGATGGCGGAAGCCATGCGCGAGATAGCGGCCTTGCGCAGACTTGCACGGACGCGCAAACAGGGTGAGGGGGGAAATGGCTGACATCGCAGCGGCGACGCTCGAAGCGGTTGACATAATGCGGCTGATGAAGCTCCTGCCGCACCGCTATCCGTTCCTGATGATCGACCGTATTGTCGACATAGATGGCGACGAATCCGCCATCGGCATCAAGAACGTCACCATAAACGAGCCGCATTTCCAAGGTCATTTCCCCGACCAGCCGGTCATGCCCGGCGTGCTGATCATCGAGGCGATGGCGCAGACGGCCGGCGCCATCTGCATCCGCAGCCTCGGTACGGAAAAGCCGTCGCTGGTTTATTTCCTGACCATCGACAATGCCAAGTTCCGCAAGCCGGTCGTTCCAGGCGACCAGTTGAAAATTCATGTGAAGAAAATCAAGAAACGCGGCAATCTTCTCAAATTCGCTTGCGAGGCCCTCGTCGATGGCGCCAAGGCGGCGGAAGCCGAGATCTCGGCGATGATGGTCGCAAGCGGCTGACAAACGAATGCTAATGAAAATCCAGACAGTCATCCATCCATCGTCGGTCATCGAGGCAGGCGCCCAAATCGGCGAAGGCGCCCGCATCGGACCCTTCTGCCACGTCGGCCCCGACGCCGTGATCGGCGACCGTGTCGAACTGGTCAGCCATGTCTCGGTGATGGGCGCGACCACCATCGGTGCATCGACCAAGGTCTATCCGATGGCGATACTGGGCGGGCCGCCGCAGAACACCAAGCACAAGGGCGGCCGTACCATGCTGGTGATCGGCGAGAACTGCACGATCCGCGAAGGCGTCACCATGCATGTCGGCACCGATTCCAGCCGGGGCGAAACGACGATCGGCAACAACGGCAATTTCCTTGCCTATGCCCACATTGCCCATGACTGCGTGGTCGGCAAGAACGCCACCTTCGCCAATCAAGCGACGTTAGGCGGGCATTGCGAAGTCGGTGACAATGTCTACATCGGGGGCCTTACCGCGGTTCATCAGTTTGTACGCATCGGCGATAACGCCTTTCTCGGCGGCTGCTCGGCGATCGTCGGCGACGTCATTCCCTACGCCATCGCCGTTGGCAACCGTGCCAGCCTTCGCGGCCTCAATATCATTGGCCTGAAGCGCGCCGGCTTGCCGCGTTCGGAGATCCACTTGCTGCGCAAAGCCTATAAGACGATCTTCGATCGTTCTCGGACCGTCGGCGAAAACATCGAATTCGCCAAGGCGGAGTTCGCCTCGTCGCCGACTGCCATGAAGATCGTCGATTTCATCGCCGGTCGCGGCAAGCGGCACTATGCCGTGCCGTCGCTCAAGGGTGGCGACGGCGACGATACCGATGATGAAGACTGAGAGCAGATGACGAAGATTGAGGCTGCCGGAAAGGGCCTTGATCTCGCGCCAGATGCCAAGGTCGGCATCATCGCCGGCGGCGGCAGTCTCCCGGTCGAAATTGCCCGAGCGCTCGCCCGGCAAGGCAAATTGCCATTCGTCGTGATGGCGGCGGGCGAGGTCGACCGCATAGCCGATTTCGAGCCCTATGAGCAGGCAACCTTGAGGCTGGAAGACGTCGGCTCGCTGTTGCCGATGCTCAAGCGGCATCACGTTACGCATCTGGTGACCGCGGGTCATATCACGCGCCGCCCCAGGCTGAGCGCCATGCGCCTCAATTTGGGCCTGCTCGCCTGGCTGCCCAGCCTCTTCGTCGGTGTAACCCGGGGGGACGATACGGTGCTGAAACTGTTCGTGCGCAGGATCGAGCGCAGCGGCATCAAGGTCGTCGGCGCTCACGAGATCGTGCCGGAGCTGGTCGCCGCCGAAGGCCTGCTGACCAAGGCGGCGCCACGCAAATCCGACTGGCGCGACATCGAGGCGGCGCACGCTGCAGCAAAAGCAATTGGCGCGCTGGATATCGGCCAGGCGGCTGTTGCGGTCGGTGGCCGCGCCATTGCGTTGGAAGGCGTCGAAGGCACCGACGGGCTGCTCGAGCGGACAAAACAGTTACGCGGGCACGGCAGGCTGGCTGGCAGGAGCCGTGGTGTTTTGGTCAAATGCGCCAAGCCTGGTCAGGAACTGCGCGCCGATCTGCCCTCTATCGGTCCGCTGACCGTCGATGCGGCGCATGCCGCCGGACTGGCCGGCATTGCCGTCGAAGCCGGTCGCTCGCTGGTGCTCGAAGGTCCCGCCACCATCGGACGTGCCAACGCGCTCGGCCTTTTCGTGGTCGGCCTGCCTGCTGCGGAGCCGGCGCATGGCGAATGACCGGCCGTTGAAGATAGCCGTCGTCGCCGGCGAAGAGTCCGGCGACCTGCTTGGCGCCGACCTTGTGCAGGCGTTAAAGCGCATGACCGGGCGCGAAGTTCGGCTTGTCGGCATCGGCGGCCGCCATTTGCAGGCGCTCGGCCTGGCGCCATTGTTCGACGGCAGCGAGATCGCACTGATGGGGCTTAGCGCCATCCTGCGCGACTTGCCGCGCCTGATGCGGCGGATCGGCCAGACGGCAAACGCGATTGCCGGTGAAAAGCCCGATTGCCTTATCACCATCGACAGTCCGGATTTCTCGCTGCGCGTCGCCAAGAAGGTGCGTGCTGCCGACCCGACGATCCCGATCGTCCATTATGTCTGCCCGAGCGTTTGGGCTTGGCGGCCGGGCAGGGCGCCGGCGATGAGGCCATATGTAGATCACATCCTTTGCATCCTGCCGTTCGAGGTGAAGGAACTCGCCCGCCTGGGCGGGCCGCCCGGCACTTATGTCGGGCATCGCCTTGCACACGATCCGGGCATAATCAGTGCCGCCAGGGCGCAGGCGCAGCCGCGTGACCTGTCCGCAGATCACGTCAAAACGTTGCTTGTATTGCCCGGTTCGCGTCGTGGTGAGGTGCGGCGCCTGGTTGGGCCGTTCGGCGAAACGGTGTCGATCCTGCGGGCGCGCGGGCACCGCTTGCGCCTGCTGTTGCCGACGGTGCCGCACGTCGCCGACCTGGTCAGGTCCTCGGTCGCGAGCTGGGACGAGAAGCCGGAGATCATCCTTGATGCCGAACGCAAATGGCAGGCCTTCGGCAAGGCCGATGCGGCGCTGATCGCGTCGGGGACGGTATCGCTGGAACTGGCACTGGCGGGTGTGCCGATGATCTCCTGCTACCGGCTCGATCCGGTCATGCGCATGGTGCAGCCGCTGATCAAAGTATGGAGCGCAGCCTTGCCCAATCTCATCGCCGACCGGCCGGTTGTGCCGGAACACTACAATCAATATGTGCGGCCGCATTATCTGGCGCGGCAACTGGAGGCGCTGTTCTTCGACACCGCCTACCGCGCCTGGCAGCAGGACGGTTTTGCCGACATTGCCGGGCGTATGGCAACCGACAAGCCGTCAGGCGAGATGGCGGCGGGGGTGGTGATGGGGATGGTGAGGAAGTGAGTGAATAGTGAATAGTGAATAGTGAATAGTAGTTCTATAGACAGGGAGCGACGCTTTGCTACTCCCATTCACCATTCACCATTCACCATTCACCATTCACCATTCACCATTCACCGCTTCGCGATCGGCACATAATCCCGTTCCGGCGCGCCGGTATAAAGCTGGCGCGGGCGACCGATCTTCTGGTGCGGGTCCTCGATCATCTCCTTCCACTGCGCGATCCAGCCGACGGTGCGGGCGACCGCGAACAGCACGGTGAACATGGTGGTGGGGAAGCCCAGCGCCTTCAGCGTGATGCCGGAATAGAAATCGACGTTGGGATAGAGCTTCTTCTCGATGAAATAGGAATCGGTCAGCGCAATCTTTTCCAGCTCCATGGCGATGTCGAGCAGCGGATCGTCCTTGATGCCGAGCTCGCCCAGGACTTCGTGCGCGGTCTTTTGCATGATCTTGGCGCGCGGATCGTAGTTCTTGTAAACGCGGTGGCCAAAGCCCATCAATCGGAACGGATCGTTCTTATCCTTGGCGCGCGCAATGAATTCCGGGATGTGATCGACATGGCCGATCTCGCCCAGCATGTTCAGGGCTGCCTCGTTGGCGCCGCCATGTGCGGGACCCCACAGGCAGGCGATACCGGCAGCGATACAGGCAAAGGGATTGGCGCCCGATGAGCCGGCCAGGCGGACGGTCGAAGTCGAGGCGTTCTGTTCGTGATCGGCGTGCAGGATGAAGATGCGCTCCATCGCGCGCGCCAGCACCGGATTGATCTTGTATTCCTCGCAAGGCACGGCGAAGCACATATGCAGGAAGTTGGCTGCGAAATTCAGCTCGTTCTTCGGATAAATGAACGGCTGGCCGATGTGGTATTTATAGGCCATCGCCGCGATCGTCGGCATCTTGGCGATCAGCCGCATTGAGGCGACCATGCGTTGATAAGGGTCCGAGATGTCGGTGGAATCGTGATAGAAGGCCGACAGCGCGCCGACCACGCCGCACATCACCGCCATCGGATGCGCATCACGGCGGAAGCCGGTGAAAAAGCGCGACATCTGCTCATGCACCATGGTGTGGCGCGTCACCCGGTAGTCGAAATCGTCCTTCTGCGCCTTGGTCGGTAGTTCACCATAGAGCAAGAGATAGCAGACTTCGAGGAAGTCGCCGTGCTCGGCCAATTGGTCGATCGGGTAGCCGCGGTGCAAGAGAATGCCGGCATCGCCATCGATGAAGGTGATTTCCGACTCGCAGCTCGCCGTCGACGTAAAGCCGGGATCGTAGGTAAAGACGCCGGTGGTGTTGTAGAGCGAACCGATGTCGATGACGTCAGGTCCTACCGAACCACTTCGTATCTTGAATTCATGGGTTTTGCCGCCGAGTTCCAGCTTTGCCGTCGATGCCTGGGTTTTGCCGCCAAATTCCATTTTTGTCGCAGGTTCGGTCATAGCAAACTCCTTTTTGTTTCCTCAGGCCGGCAAAGGCAAAATATCTGAACCCAACACGTCAAAAGCATCGGAACACGCACATTTGCGCCCGCAATTGAATCTGCGCGCCAGATTAGGCCAAGACCCAATGTTGCACTGCGAAACGCACCTTTCAATGCCAATCTTCTTGGGCCAGTTTGCTAATCGATTTGATCAGCGATCCGCCCCAGGCTTTCCTCGCGGCCCAGCACGGCAAGCACATCAAAGACACCTGGCGAGGTACTTTTGCCAGTGAGCGCGGCGCGCAAAGGTTGGGCCACGGAGCCGAGTTTATGGCCGCCGGCCTGCGCATAGTCGCGGATCGCGGCTTCCGCTGAGGCGGCAGACCAGTCCGAAACCGTCGCTAGTGCCGCATGAGCGCCCCGCAGGATCGCGCGCGCCTCACCGCTGAGCAGCGCCGCCGCCTTCTCGTCGACCGGAAGCGGCCGCTCGACGAACAGGAATGCAGCCCCTTCAACAAGTTCGACCAGCGTCTTGGCGCGCTCCTTCAGGCCCGGCAAAGCGGCAAGCAGTTGCGCCTTGCGTCTGTCGTCGAGGCGCGCGGCGATTGCCGGGCCGCCTTCTAGATAGGGCAGAGTGGCGATGAAGACGTCGAGCAGCGCTGCCTCGTTCATGCGGCGCATGTGCACGCCGTTGAGCGCTTCGAGCTTGGCGAAGTCGAAACGGGCGGCGCCCTTGTTGACGTCGCCAATGTCGAACCATGAGATCATGTCGGCGATCGACATGATCTCATCGTCGCCGTGGCTCCAGCCAAGCCTCGCCAGATAGTTGAGCAGCGCCTCCGGCAGGTAGCCCATGGCGCGATAGGCCTCGACGCCAAGCGCACCGTGCCGCTTCGACAGCTTGGCGCCGTCGGCACCGTGGATCAACGGGATATGCGACATCGACGGCACCTCCCAGCCCATGGCCTGGTAGATTACGGTCTGGCGTGCGGCGTTGGTCAAATGATCGTCGCCGCGGATGATGTGGGTGATGCCCATGTCGTGATCGTCGACGACGACGGCATGCATGTAGGTTGGATTGCCGTCCGAGCGCAGAATAATGAAATCGTCGAGATCCTTGTTGGGAAAGCGCACGTCGCCCTGGACGCGGTCATGCACCACCGTCTCGCCGCCTGTCGGCGCCTTGATGCGGATCGCCCCCTTGGCGCCGGCCGGCGCCTCCGACGGGTCGCGGTCGCGCCAGCGTCCATCATAGCGGGGAGGCAGCCCCTTGGCCCGTGCGCTCTCGCGCATTGCTTCCAGCTCGGCAGGCGTCGCATAACAATAATAGGCCTTGCCTATGCGAACGAGCTCCTCGGCCACCTCGCGATGGCGCGGCGCACGCTCGAACTGCGACACCGGCTCGCCGTCCCATGTCAGGCCAAGCCAGGAAAGCCCGTCGAGAATGGCCGCGGTTGCCGCATCGGTGGAGCGCTCGCGGTCGGTGTCCTCGATGCGCAGCAGCATCGTGCCGCCTGTGTGCTTGGCATACAGCCAGTTGAACAGCGCCGTGCGCGCGCCGCCAATGTGCAGATAGCCGGTGGGCGAGGGGGCAAAACGGGTGACGACCTTATCGGGCATGGTACTCTCAGGCGGGCGAAGGAAGTGGGTTTGCGGACTTTCGCGCATTGCGCGTTCATGTAGCATAGGAGGTCGAGGGCGCAAGGGGCAGACCCGATGGCTGTGCGAGGCCGTGGTGCGGGCGAGGGCGAGGACGCTGGTAGCGGCGTCAGCGAACGCTTGCTGTTTGCCGCTCCCCTGCCTGTCCTGCCGACACCGGCATTGCTGCCCGCTCCGCGCTTCGATGCTCCGTCGCTGCCGGCCAGCGACCCTGCAACGGTTCCCGTGCCCGCGGTCGAGTCCATCGTGCGCCTACGCCGGCGTTTCCGCCTTCCGTCACCGTCCCGTATCCGCAACAGCGTAACCTCGGCGGCCGGCCTGGAACTCGACCGCGGCGTCGCCTTCCTGCTGGTGCCGGTGTTCCTCGCATGCGGGGTGGTCGTGTATTTCGCGATGGCGGCCGAGCTGGCCTTCCCACAGCCGATAGCTATCGTCGCCTTGGCAGCCCTTTGTGCGGTCGTCTCGCGGTCATGGCCCAGGACGCGCCTGTGCTTCATGGTGGCGTTGCTCTGCGCGCTTGGCGTGCTTGCCGCCAAGTTCGAGACCTGGCGTGTCGGGACGCATATGCTCGGTTCCGAAATCTCGACGCGGCTGACCGGTCGCGTCGTATCGTACGAGCCCATGGCGAGCGGCCGCATCAGGCTGACGATCGATGTGATCTCAACCGCCAGGCCGACACTGCGCTACATGCCGGAACGGGTCCGCGTTTCGGCGATGAAGATACCGGCTGAGCTGACCGCCGGTTCCGAGATCGCCGGCTATGTGCGGCTGCTGCCGCCGACCGGGCCGGTGCGGCCCGACAGCTATGATTTCTCCTTCGACAGCTATTTCGCCGGTATCGGCGGCAGCGGCTTTTTTCTCGGCAATCCGAAAGTCGTGTCGTCGGGCAGCATGCCGCTTGCCGCGCGGCTTTCTTCCGCGATCGAAGACGCGCGCGAATCCATCGCCGACCATATCCGCAGCCGCATCGGCGGCGCCGAGGGCGAGATTGCTGCTGCGCTAATCGTCGGCGTGCGCGCCGGCATTCCCGAGGAGATCAACGAAGCGATGCGGCGCACAGGCATCTACCACATCATCTCCATCTCGGGGCTGCATATGGCGTTGGTCGCCGGCACCATCATGGCGCTGCTACGCGGCGCCTTTGCGCTGTTTCCCGATTTCTCATCGCGACGGCCGGTCAAGAAATATGCCGCGGCCGCCGCGCTTTTTTCGATTGCGGCCTACCTCGTCTTTTCCGGCATTGTGGTAGCGGCCGAACGCAGCTTCATCATGCTGGCGGTGATGCTTATCGCCGTGCTGTTCGACCGGACCGCGCTCACCATGCGCAACCTGGCGATCTCGGCCATCGCCGTCATTCTGGTGTCGCCGCACGAGGTGGTCGGTCCGAGCTTCCAGATGTCCTTCGCCGCGACGGCGGCCCTTGTCGGCGCCTATGCAGGCTGGTCTGATTACCGCGCCGGCAGGGCCACCACGCCGCCGCCCCGGCGGTCGCCGCTACGCTTTGCCACTCGAAAGGTCCTGCTGGGCATGGGCGGCCTGGCGATGACCTCGATCATTGCAGGGAGCGCCACGGCGCTTTTCGCCATATGGCATTTCCAGCGCGTGGCGCCGCTCAGCCTGTTCGCCAATCTGGCCATCATGCCTATCGTCTCACTGGTCGTCATGCCCTTCGCCGTCCTCAGTGCGCTGGCGATGCCGTTCGGCGCGGATGGGCCTTTCCTCTACGTGATGGGCAAGGGGCTGACGGCGATGATCGCCCTGTCCGGGTGGATCTCCGAGCGCTCGCCGATCGATGCGGTCGGGCTGATTTCGCTGAGATCCGTCCTTTTGGTGACGATCGCCCTCGTCATTGCCAGCATGGCGACGACCTGGTTGCGGCTCGCGGCACTTCCTTTTGCGCTCGCCGGCTTGCTAACGACAACGCAGACGCGCGTACCCGATGTATTGATCTCGGAGGACGCACGGCTGGTCGCGCTGCCGATCGGCAGCGGTGAACTCGCGGTCAACCGGGCACGCCCGAATGAGTTCACCATCGACAACTGGAAACGCGCGCTCACATCAGAGGCTATCGTCGCGCCGGAAACACCTGGAAAGAACGATCCGCA
Source organism: Mesorhizobium sp. M1348 (assembly GCF_040317925.1). Classification (NCBI taxonomy): domain Bacteria; kingdom Pseudomonadati; phylum Pseudomonadota; class Alphaproteobacteria; order Hyphomicrobiales; family Phyllobacteriaceae; genus Mesorhizobium; species Mesorhizobium sp. M1348. The sequence goes on from NZ_JAMYLH010000034.1 coordinate 16,757, forward strand.
ATTCGACATTGCCGATCCGGCCGACCTACCGCCGGGCATGCCGTTCATTTGCACGGACGGCCTCTGCCTCGCCAGGCATCCATCCGGCGCGATCATCGCGCAAGCCAAGGACCGCGATACTGCACGGCCAGCCTGCGCCTTTGCCAGCTTGATCGTCATCGACGACGCCACCGCCCATAATCCCTGCTACTACGACCGGCTGGTCCTCGTCGTCACCAAACGGCAACTGGCGCGCGCGGGAAGTGCGGCCGTCTATTTCGATCCACAAGCGGCAACACGCGCCGAAATCCGCTTTGCCGTCGAAAAATCATACCGGCCCTGGCACGTGCAGCGGAAATTTTCACGCGCGGCGCGGGGCCTGCCGCCATACCGCAGGGCCGACAAACCCAAAGCCGGCGCCAAGGGCGGAGCTCAGTAGCGGCGGATCAGTCCGACGAGCTTGCCTTGCACCTTGACCCTGTCTGGTCCGAAGATGCGCGTCTCGTAGGCCGGATTGGCGGCTTCCAGGGCGATCGAGGCGCCCTTGCGGCGGAACCGCTTCAGCGTCGCTTCCTCCTCGTCGACCAGTGCCACCACGATCTCACCGGGGCTCGCCGTATCGGCATTGCGGATGATCACCGTGTCGCCGTCGAAAATGCCAGCCTCGATCATCGAATCGCCTTTGACCTCGAGCGCATAATGCTCGCCGCCCATGATCATATCCGGCGGCACCGAAATCGAATGCGTCTGGTGCTGGATGGCGTCGATCGGCACACCGGCGGCGATGCGGCCCATCACCGGGATCGAAACGGCGGCGACGACATCGTCGTCATTGCCGGCTGCAGGGACGCGCGACGATGTCGGCTTGCCCTGCCGAGGGGCACCTTGCCCAAGACTGCCCTGGATGACACTCGGCGAGAACTTGCGTGCCGCATTGAGGCCGGGGGCGATCGAGTCAGGCAGGCGCAGCACCTCCAGCGCACGGGCCCGGTTGGGCAAACGGCGAATGAAGCCGCGCTCCTCCAGCGCCGTTATCAGCCGATGGATTCCCGATTTGGAAGCCAGGTCGAGCGCTTCCTTCATCTCGTCGAAGGAGGGCGGAATACCGCTTTCCTTCAACCTTTCGTGGATGAACATAAGCAGTTCGTGTTGTTTGCGTGTCAGCATAGCGACCCCCAACAGAATCAGAAAAACAAACCCAGAACAAACACTATCTGTTCCAGTTGTGTTCCGCAACTGTTTAAAGTTTAATGAATGCGTTAAGGCTCGGGAAACAAACCACGCCCCTACCGGAATGCCGCATTTTCACCCGCCGCGAGCCTCATCGCCTTGATTCTGCTGTCGTTTGCGCCCTTCTGGCTTCCTAGAAGGCGCCACTGGCATCGGCCGTCGGTCGGCAAAAGGGCACGGAATTGAACCCGTATCGACTGTGCGGTTTGGTCAATGCACCGTGAACGAAACGAACTCAAAACGCCAACCTCGGGTTAACTCCGGGTTTCCACCGCCTGGTCAGGCTGCTTCTCGCTGGTGGAGCCTTGCTGCGCGCTACCCGGTAATGGAAGAACAGTCGATGCGTGTCCGGCGTTGCGTTGAATCTTTGGGGGAGCAGGCAAATCATGACAGGAATTCCCGATCTCGCGGCCATAAAGGCGATGGATGCCGCAGATCCGCTGCGCGCGATGCGCGACCGTTTTGTGTTGCCGCAAGGAGTGATCTATCTCGACGGCAATTCGCTAGGAGCTGCTTCACGTGCCGCTTTCGATGAACTGTACAAGGCCGCGACCGAGGAATGGTCGCATGATCTCATCCGCGCATGGAACACGGCCGGCTGGTTCAACATGCCGCTTGAACTTGGCGACCAGCTCGGGCGCCTGATCGGTGCCGCGACCGGCCAGACGGTGGTCTGCGACACGACGTCGGTCAACATCTACAAGCTGCTGCACGCCGCCATGGCCATGCGTCCGCAGCGGCGGGTCATCGTCGCCGAGGGCGATAGCTTTCCGACAGACCTTTACATGGCTGAAGGTGTGGTTTCGACGCGAAAAGATACGCTGCTGCGCCTCTCGGGGGTCGACGCGCCGACCATCGAAGAGCTGATCGACGAACGCACTGCCGTGGTGCTGGTCAACCACGTCAACTACAAGTCGGGCGAACTGCGCGACATGCCGGGGCTGACGCGCGGGGCCCAGGAGGCCGGGGCGATGATCGTCTGGGATCTCTGCCACACCGCCGGCGCGATGCCAGTCGAGCTCGACAAGGCAAACGCCGATTTTGCCGTTGGCTGCACCTACAAATATCTGAATGGCGGACCGGGCGCGCCTGCCTTCATCTATGCGGCTGAGCGGCATCTTGCCGACATCCAGCAGCCGCTCACCGGCTGGTGGGGCCATGCACGGCCCTTCGCCTTCGAGCCAGGCTATGCGGCCGGCACCGGCATCCGCCGGTTTCTGTGCGGCACGCAGCCGGTCCTGTCGATGCGCACGCTGAAGGGCGCGCTCGACATCTGGAACGATGTCGACATGACGGCGGTGCGCAAGAAGAGCATCGCGCTGGCCGATCTGTTCATCGAGCTTGTCGAGGCAAGGTGCGGCGCTTACGGGCTAACGCTCGAAAGCACGCGCGACGCGGAAAAACGCGGCAGCCAGATTTCATTCATGCACGAGCATGGCTACCAGATCATGCGCGCGCTGATTGAACGTGGCGTGATCGGCGATTTTCGCGCGCCATCCACCATGCGGTTCGGCTTCACCCCGCTCTATGTCGGCTATGCCGATGTCTGACAGGCCGTCGAAGTGCTTGAGGACATTCTGCGCACCGGTGCGTGGAAGGATGCGCGCTTCGCCATCAAGGCGGCTGTCACTTGAGATTGATGCGAGAGCTGGAATCGTGAGGCTGGCGACGACGCGCCGAGCGATGCTTACGGCTACGTTGCAAGGCCATATTGCCAGGGGAGGGCGCAGGGTGTTCGAACGTCACATTGCCGATTGGGACAACGCCTATACCAACGGCGCCAACATAGCCGGCAGCGATCGCTGGCCGGCGGCCTGGATCGAGCCCGCGCGGGTTTTCCGCAACGTGCTTTCGACCGAGGGCAGGGCGCGGCTCGACATGGCCTATGGCGATAACCCACGCAACCGGCTCGATCTTTTCCTGCCGGCCATCAAGCCCAAGGGACTCGTGGTGTTCGTTCATGGCGGCTATTGGATGGCATTCGACAAGAGTTTCTGGTCGCATCTTGCCACTGGCCCTGTTGATCGCGGCTATGCGGTGGCGATGCCGTCCTACACTCTCTGTCCGCAGATACGCATTGGCGGCATCGTCAAAGAAGTCGGCGCGGCGATCGGCAAGGCGGCGGCGATGGTCGCAGGGCCGCTGATGCTGACCGGACACTCGGCCGGCGGCCATCTTGTTAGCCGGATGGTTACGGCGACGACGCCGCTGGCGCCCGAAGTGGTCCGGCGCGTTCGTCATGTGCTGTCGATCTCGGGGGTGCATGATTTGCGCCCGATCATGCGCACCGGCATGAACGAGACGCTGGCGATCGATGAGGCCGAGGCGCAGGCCGAAAGTCCGGTGCTGCTGCGCCCGATGGACAAGGCCCGCCTGACCTGCTGGGCCGGCGGCGGCGAGCGCGCCGAATTCCTGCGCCAGAGCGCGTTGCTGGCCAACATCTGGATCGGCCTGGGTGCCGCGACCAGCTCGGTGGTCGAGCCTGACCGGCATCATTTCAACATCATCGACGGTTTGGCCGATCCAGACCATCCGCTGACCCGGACCTTGATCTCGGAGTGAGGCAGGTTCAGCGTAGCATCAGCACGTCGCAGAGGGAGCCCGCCGCCGCGGCGGGCGCGAACGGCGCGCGGACGATCAGCCCGTTGGCATCGGCCAGCATTTTCAGCATCGAGGAGTCCTGGATGCCGAACGGCGTCGCCACGAGCGTACCGGCGTCGTCTGTGACAACAGCCCGCACATAATCTTGCCTGAGATCGTTGGCCGGCATGGCAGCACCGAGCCGTGCCCGACGTATATCCTGCTGAAAGGCGCGGCCGCCGAGCCGCGCCAGCAGCGGCTTCAGGAAGAGCTGAGTGCAGACCAGACTCGCCACCGGATTGCCGGGCAGGCCGATGCAGCGAATGTCGCCCAGCCGCCCGAACATCAGCGGCTTGCCCGGCCGCATGGCGATCTTCCAGAAATCGAGCGTCATGCCTTGCCCGGTCAGCACGTCATGGACGAAGTCGTGGTCACCGACCGAGGCACCGCCCAGCGTGACGATGACATTCGCGCCAACCTTCACGGCCTTTTCCACCAGCGCAGCGATCGCCTCCCTGCGGTCCGGCGCGATGCCAAGGTCGAGCGCGCGCGCACCGACCGACTGTGCGGCAGCGGCGACACCATAGGCGTTGGAGGAGATGATCTGGTCGGGGCCAAGCTCGCTGCCCGGCGGCAGCAATTCGTCGCCGGTGGCGATAATGGCGACCACCGGCCGCTTGACCACGCCGACCTCGGGGTGGTTGGCCGATGCCGCCAGCGACAAGGCCGCCGGATCGAGCAGGCGGCCGTTGGGCAGTAGGACATCGCCCTTGGCGAAATCGAGCCCGAGGCGGCGGATGTTTCGCCCCTGCACCGTCGGCTCCGTCACTTCGACGCTGCCGCCGCCGAGATCGCGGACGTTCTCCTGGATGACGACGGTGTCGGCGCCTTCGGGAAGCGGCGCGCCGGTAAAGATGCGCACGGCCTGCCGCTGCTGCACCGATCCGGTAAAGCCGCGTCCGGCCGGCGCCACGCCGACCACCGAAAGCCTTGCTGGTACGGACGCGATATCGGCCGCCCGCACGGCATAGCCGTCCATGGCGGAGGCGTTGAACGGCGGCTGGGTGCGGAGCGCCACAACAGGCTCCGCCAGCACGCGGTCGGCGGCATCCAGCAGCGCGACGCGTTCGCCCGGCAGCGCTGCTGCGCCGTCCAGCAGGCGCTCGAGCGCCTCGGCAACTGGGACCAGCGCCATTAGCGGCCTGCCTCGGTGGCCCCATCTCCGGTGATCTTGTAGTCGCCGGATTTGCCGCCGGTCTTTTCAACCAGCCTGATGCCGGAGATGACCATGGCGCGGTCGACCGCCTTGGCCATGTCGTAGATGGTCAGGCAAGCGACCGAGACGGCGCTCAGGGCCTCCATTTCAACGCCGGTCTTGCCGGTGACGCGGGTCAATGCTGTCACCTTCAGGCCGGGCAAAGCTGCGTCCGGCTCGATATCGACAGATATCCTGGTCAGCAGCAGCGGATGGCAAAGCGGGATCAGTTCATGCGTTTTCTTGGCCGCCATGATGCCGGCAATGCGCGCGGTGCCGAGCACGTCGCCCTTCTTGGCATCGCCGGCGAGGATCATGTCCAGCGTCTCGGACCGCATCGACACGAAGCCCTCGGCGACTGCCGTGCGCACCGTCTCAGCCTTGTCGCCGACATCGACCATGTTGGCTTCGCCCTGCGCGCCAAGATGGGTGAGGGCGGCCGCCATCGTCAGATCGCCTCTGCCGGGGCCTTGCCCGTCAAAAGCAGGCGCGTTGCAGCGGCCACGTCCTGCTGACGCATCAGGCTCTCACCAACCAGGAAAGTAGCGATGCCGCTCCGCTCCAGCCGGCGGCAATCGTCATGCGAAAAGATCCCGCTCTCACTGACCAGAAGGCGGCCGGCCGGCACCATCGCTACCAGCCGTTCCGAGGTCTCGAGGCTGGTTTCGAAGGTCCGGAGATTGCGGTTGTTGATGCCGATCAGCCGCGATGACAGCCGCAGCGCACGTTCCATTTCCGCCTCGTCATGCACTTCGACCAGCGCGTCCATGCCCAGCTCGAAAGCTGTCGCTTCGAGTTCTCTTGCCAGCGCGTCGTCGACGCTGGCCATGATGATCAGGATGGCATCGGCGCCCCAGGCCCTGGCCTCGTGGACCTGATAGGGGTCGAACAGGAAATCCTTGCGCAAGGCAGGCAGCTCGACGGCAGCGCGCGCAGTGGTGAGGAATTCGGGCGCCCCCTGGAAGGAGGGTGCGTCGGTCAGCACCGAAAGACAGGCGGCACCGCCTTCCGCATAGGCCCTGGCCAGCGCCGGCGGATCGAAATCGGCGCGGATCAGGCCTTTGGACGGGCTAGCCTTCTTGATTTCGGCAATCAGCGCGAACCTGCCGGATTTGCGCTTTGCCTCAAGGGCGGAAAGAAAGCCGCGCGGCGCGTCGGCATTCATCGCCCGTGCCTTGATCTCGGCAAACGGCACTTGCGCTTTGGCCGCCGCGATCTCGTCGCGCTTGTAAGCCTCGATCTTGCGCAGGATGTCGGACATAGTTTTAACCGTTCGAAATCTCGACCAGCCTGTCGAGCACTTTTAGCGCGCGGCCGCTGTCGATGGCCTGCGTTGCCGTCACCATGCCGTCGGCAAGTGTCGTCGCCTTGCCGGCCACCACCAGCCCGGCGCCGGCATTCATCAGCACCGTATCGCGAAAGGCGCCGGCGGCGCCGCCCAGCATGTCGCGCATTGCCTGGGCATTGTGGGCGGCGTCGCCGCCGCGCAACTCGTCCTTGGTGTGACGCGTCAGCCCGACTGCTTCAGGGGTCAGCGTAAAGCTGCGTATCTCGCCGCCGGCCAATTCGGCGACCTGCGTCTCGCCGGTGGTGGTGATCTCGTCATAGCCGTCGCCATGCACGACCCAGGCATGGTCAGCACCAAGCTCCTTCAACGTTTCTGCCACCGGCATGATCCATTCCGGCAGGAACACACCGACCATCTGCCGTCTGACACTGGCCGGATTGGAAAGCGGGCCCAGCAGGTTGAAGATGGTGCGGGTGCCGAGCTCGACCCGGGTCGGGCCGACATGCTTCATCGCCGGGTGATGCGCCGGTGCGAACATGAAGCCAACTCCGGCCTCGTGAATACAGCGGCCGATCGTCTCCGGAGGGATGTCGATCTTGACGCCCAATGCGACCAGCACATCGGCGGCGCCGGTCAGCGAGGACAGTCCGCGATTGCCGTGCTTGGCGACGGGCACGCCGCTGCCGGCGATGACGAAGGCGGATGCAGTCGAAATGTTGACGCTGTGCGAATTGTCGCCGCCGGTGCCGACAATGTCGATGGCGCCTTCGGGGGCTTCGACGCGCAGCATCTTGGCGCGCATGGTGGCGACGGCGCCGGCGATCTCGCTGACGGTCTCACCGCGCACGCGCAATGCCATCAGAAAGCCGCCGATCTGGCCGGGGGTGGCATCGCCGGACATGATGATGTCGAAGGCCTCGCGCGCCTCCTCGAACGAAAGAGCGCTGCCGGCGGCGACCTTGGCGATGTGGATCTTCAGCGCGCTCATCTGGCCAGGGCTTGGGTTACGGCCGTTTGATCGATGCGGACGTCATATTGCGTCTGCAACTGCGCCACCAACTGGTCGAGCAGGTCGTCGGACAAACCGGAGGTGAAGGATTTCTGCGCGTCCTGGGGTACTGAGCTGGCATCGGCCCCGGCAGGCTCGAACACCTCGGCAACCTTGAACAGGATCTGTCCGTCGCCCGTAGGCGAGGGGATCAGCCCGGTGCCGCCTTCGCCGACGCCGAACATCGCGGCGGCCCCTTCCTTGCCGAAATCGACGTCGTCAGCATCGCGCTTGACGCCGCGCTTGGTCTGCTTTTCGAGCTTGAGCTCACCGGCGATCACCTCGAGCGTGGCGCCGGCCTTGAGACGCTTCTCGAGCTCTTGTGCCTTTGCGGTAAGCCGTTTGGTGGTCTCCGCCGCGGTCCAGTCGGCCACGACCTTCTGGCGGACTTCGTCCAGCGTGCGGTCGCGGGCCGGCGTGATCGCGCTCACGTCGTAGAAGACGAAGCCGTTATCGGCGGTGGTGAGGCCTTCATTGTCGGTTCCGGGTTCGGATTCGAACACCGCCTTGATGAGTGCCGGCGATTCCGGCAGGTCTTTGACGATGCTTCCATCCGGCCGTTGGCCGGTGCGGTCGATGGCGTCGATGGTGACGACCTTCAGCTTCAATTTGGCAGCTGCCTCGGCGAGCGAACTGCCGGAGGCGCGCGTATCCTCGTAATTGTCGTGCACGTCCAGCAAGATGCGGCTTGCCTCGCCCAGTGCCAGATCCTTGCGGATCTGCTCGGATACTTCGGCCAGCGGCTTCACCACTTCCGGCTTGATCTCGGTGACGCGCAGCAGAACGGGGCCAAAGGCGCCTTGCACGACCGGGCTGACTTCATTGACGTTGAGCTTGAAGGCAGCATCGGCAACCGCCTTGTCGGCGATCTTGTCCTTGGCCAGCGTGCCGAGCAGCGTGTCGGCCGGCGTCTTGCCTTCGGCGGCGACGATCTTGTCGAAGGTCGCGCCGGTCCTGAGCGAATCGAGCGCCGCCTTTGCGGCATCAGGCGTCTTGAATACAAGCTGCTCGATGGTGCGCATCTCCGGCGTGGTGTAGCGCGCCTTGTTCTTGTTGTAGTCGTCGCTGACCTGTTGGTCGGTCACCGCGCTCAAATCCATGATGTCTTCCGGTTCGAGCCTGACATAGGAGAACTTACGGTATTCGGGCGCGGCGTAGGTCTTCTTGTTTTCCCCGAAATAGGCCGAAAGCACGCTGTCGGACGGCGCTTCTATCGGCTCGACAAGCGATTTCGGCAAGGTCAGGTAATCGATGGTGCGATCTTCGCCGCGATAGAGCGCGACCGCCTTGAAGAACGTATCCGGAGCCTTGAGGCCATCCGAAACCGCCTCGACGATCTGCTGGCGGACCGCGACCTGGGCGCGGTTCTTCAAATAGTCTTCCGGCCGCATGCCGATCTGCCGAAGCAGGTACTCGAAGGTTCTCCTGTCGAAGGTTCCGGCAGGCCCTTTGAACGCCGGGTCTTCACGCGTCAGTTCGGCGAGCCGGTCCTTGGACAGGCCGAGGCCGAGCTTGCGGGCCTGCTCGTCGAGGACGGCGCCCGACACGAGTTGCCCCAGCACCTGGTTGTCGATGCCGAGCGCCGTCGCCTGCTCACGGCTGATGCGCTGGCCGAATTGCTGCGACATGACGCTGAGCTGGCGATCGTGGGCGAGGCGGTATTCGTTGATCGAGACCTTGGTGCCTCCGGCCGTAATCACGGCGTCATGGCCGGCAAGACCGCCCATCAGCCGCCCCGAGATGCCCCAGATGGCGAAGCTCAACACCAACAATGACAGCAGCAGTTTCGCGACCCAGGTCCCCGCCGCACTTCTCAACATACCAAGCATGAGTACTTCCGATTTTTGCGCATTTCGCATGCGCCGAGTCTGAAACAAGCGCAATAGCGCCCTTCCTGCCCACTGTCGATTGCTTTGTGGCCTGATTTTGATAGTGAGGGCCAGCTGGAAATTGCCCGGAGAACAAATCCCATGACGCCTGGAATCCGCCCGCTCGTCGCTGGCAACTGGAAAATGAACGGCACCAGCGCCTCGCTCAACGAGCTCAGGATGATCGGCAACGGCTTCATGAGCGGGCTCGACGCAGAGACCGAAGCGGTGGTCTGCGTGCCGGCGACCTTGCTTGCGCACGCCGCCGAGATTCTGTCGCGCACGCCGGTGCGGGCCGGCGGAGAGGATTGCCACACCGAGGAAAGCGGCGCCTATACCGGCTGCATTTCGGCCGAGATGCTGAAGGATGCAGGTGCCAGCCATGTCATCGTCGGCCATTCCGAATGCCGCGCCGATCGCAAGGAAGACGATGCCATTGTGCAGGCCAAGGCCTCCGCTGCATGGCGCGCCGGGCTGGTGGCCATCATCTGCATTGGTGAGACAAGAGCCGAACGCGAAGCAGGAGCCACGCTCGACGTGCTGTCGCGCCAGGTCTCTGGCTCGGTCCCGCCAAACGCCACGGCGTCCAACACTGTAATTGCCTATGAGCCAATATGGGCGATCGGCACCGGCTTGACGCCGACTGCCGCCGACGTCGCCGAGGCACATGCCCATATCCGCGAAGAACTGGTGCGGAAGCTTGGCAATACGGCGGCCAAGATGCGCATTCTCTACGGCGGCTCGGTCAAGCCGTCCAACGCCGTCGAGCTGCTCGGCGTCAGGAATGTCGACGGCGCGCTGGTCGGCGGCGCCAGCCTGAAGGCAGCGGACTTCCTCGGCATCGCGGAAGCCTATCGAAACATCGCTTGATACCGGGACAGCTTGTTGGATTTGAGCGACGGCCGGCGCCGAAATCGTTGCAAAGGACGCATTGCTCCCCATATTCCGGCCACGGGCTTGGAAATGCCGTCAAAGCATTGTATTGAGCCGCCTCCAAATCAGCGGCCGCGCAAGGCCTTGCCAGGATAAATTATGGAAACCGTACTGATCGTCGTCCACCTCATGGTCGTGCTCGCGCTTGTCGGCGTGGTGCTGCTGCAGCGCTCCGAAGGCGGCGGCCTCGGCATCGGCGGCGGATCGGGCTTCATGACTGCGCGAGGCGCCGCCAATGCGCTGACGCGGGCGACGGCGATCCTGGCCGCGGCTTTCTTCGTCACTTCGCTGACACTGTCGATTGTCGCGCGCTATGGCGAGAAGCCGATCGACATTCTCGATCGCGTGCCGGCAACCTCGGACGGCAAGGGCGTACTCAACCAATTGCCCGGAACCACGACGCCGACGCCGCCTTCGGGCACCACGGCGCCGACCCCGCCGTCCGGCAATGGTGCGGCAACGACGCCGCCGGCAACCGCTCCGGCGACGCCGCCAGCGACAAACGGCGCCACAGCGCCGGCCACGCCGCAGGTCCCCAACCAGTAATCGGGCAACTTATGCCGCGATCTGTTGTCGTTTGAACACAGTCGCGGCAAATGCCGCACGATCAAGAAGATTCGACCGCGCCTCACGCTTGAGGCGCTTCCGGCTAATCGATTATACGTTGCACGCGGCATTCTCGGCGTCCTTGGGGGGCGCCGGGCGACGCCGTGGGCAACAAGCATTGAACGATCGGATCTTCCCCATGCAGCTTCGCAGCTTCATTTTTGCCGGCCTTTGTGCCGTGCTCAGCCTAGGTGCGCCCGCTTACGCGGCCATGCCGACGGCAAATTCGGCCCATAAAGCCGCAACAACAACCGACCTCGTCAACGTCGCTGCCAAAAGCGATGCGGCGCAATTGAAGCTTCTCAAAAAGAAGAAAGATCCGACGCCGGACGACCTTGCGCAGATTCGCAAGATCGAAGCCAAGATCGCAGCCGACAAGGAAGCCGCTCGCGCCAAGGCACTCGAAGCCAGGAAGCTGGCGATGCGCGAGGCGGCGAAAGCCAAAGCCGATGCGGAACGGCAGGCATTCCTTGCCAAGAAGAGCCAGCCGCTCGCGACGGCCAAGGTGGCTGACGCCACGCCGGCCAAGAAGAAGACCGTCAACATCATCGAACCGATTACGCCCATTGCGCCGATCCAGTCGGCCGAGCCGATCCCGGCCGAGGCCATGAACGTTGCGCTGACCGGCAACAATGGCGAGTTGCGCAGCGAACCGGTCGGGCAGAAGCCGCAGAGCGTCGGGCTGTTCGCGGGACTGTTCGGCGGCACATCCTCTTCGTCGATGTCGCTGCTTCCGGAAACACGCGCGCTCGACGCCGCGCTCGAAAGGAAACAGGCCAAGCGGCAGTTCAAGGTCAAGCCGGAATTCGTGCCGCAGGAGGTCGAATTCACCGGCTACAACCCCGGCACCATCGTAATCGATACCAGCGCCCGTCGTCTCTACCTCGTCGAATCATCGTCAACCGCCCGCCGTTATGCCATCGCGGTCGGCCGGGAAGGCCTGCAGTTCAAGGGTACGGTTGCCGTCGGCGACAAGCAGGAATGGCCGCGCTGGATTCCGACGCTGGATATGCAAAAGCGCGAACCCAAGCACTATGGGCAATACAAGGACGGCATGCCCGGCGGCGGCGACAATCCGCTCGGTGCGCGCGCCATCTATCTCTACGACGGCAAGAAAGATACTCACCTGCGCATTCACGGCACCATTGCGCCGCAGTCGATCGGAACCAGCGCCTCCAATGGCTGCTTCCGCATGATCAACGAGCACGTCATGGACCTTTACCGCCGGGTGAAAGTAGGCACCAAAGTCGTCATCATCTGACGCTTTGACAGATCGTGCCAAAATGGCCGGCCTCGCCGGCCCTTTTGTTTTGATACGCCAACGACCAGAGCGCCTTCTTGGGAAAAAGCCTTCGCGGCGGTTTTTTCTCTGGCGGAATCAATTCAGCCGCGTTAAGCGATGACTCCCATGGCGCGATATGTATTCATCACAGGCGGCGTGGTTTCCTCACTTGGAAAAGGCATTGCTGCAGCGGCCCTTGGGGCTCTCTTGCAGGCGCGGGGCTATCGCGCACGCATCAAAAAGCTCGATCCCTATCTCAACGTCGATCCCGGCACGATGTCGCCCTACCAGCACGGCGAAGTCTTCGTGACCGATGATGGGGCCGAGACCGATCTCGATCTTGGCCATTATGAGCGCTTCACAGGCCGCTCGGCCAACCAGCAGGACAACATCACCACCGGCCGCATCTATAAGAACATCATCGAGCGCGAGCGGCGCGGCGACTATCTCGGCGCCACCGTGCAGGTCATTCCGCACGTCACCGACGAGATCAAGAACTTCGTTCTCAACGGCAATGACGACTACGATTTCGTGCTGTGCGAGATCGGCGGCACCGTCGGCGACATCGAAGCGATGCCGTTCCTGGAGGCGATCCGCCAGCTCGGCAACGACCTGCCGCGCAACAACGCCGTCTACGTCCACCTGACCTTGATGCCTTACATTCCGACAGCGGGCGAACTGAAGACCAAGCCGACGCAGCATTCGGTCAAGGAGTTGCGCGGCATCGGCATTGCACCCGACATACTGCTGGTCCGCGCCGACCGGCCGATCCCCAAGGAAGAGCGCAGAAAGCTGTCGCTGTTCTGCAATGTCCGCGAAAGCGCCGTCATCCAGGCGCTCGACGTGCCGCATATCTACGACGTGCCGATGGCCTATCACAACGAAGGGCTCGACTCGGAAGTTCTGGCCGCCTTCGGCATCGATCCGGCGCCGAAGCCGCGCATGGAACGGTGGCAAGCGGTATCCAACCGCATCCACAATCCGGAAGGCGAAGTGACCATTGCCGTCGTCGGCAAATATACCGGCCTCAAGGACGCCTACAAATCGCTGATCGAGGCGCTGTCGCATGGCGGCCTCGCCAACCGGGTCAAGGTCAAGCTCGATTGGATCGAAAGCGAGATATTCGAGAAGGAAGACCCGGCGCCGTGGCTGGAGAAGGTCCATGGCATTCTCGTCCCCGGCGGTTTTGGCGAGCGCGGCTCGGAGGGCAAGATCCTGGCGGCGAAGTTCGCGCGCGAGCGCAAGGTGCCGTATTTCGGCATCTGCTTCGGCATGCAGATGGCCTGCATCGAGGCAGCGCGTTCGCTGGCCGGCGTCGAGCACGCATCATCGACCGAGTTCGGTCCAACCGAGGAGCCGGTCGTCGGCTTGATGACCGAATGGCTGAAGGGCAACATGCTGGAAAAGCGCAGGGAAACCGGCGACCTCGGCGGTACCATGCGGCTCGGTGCCTACCAGGCCGACCTCGCCAAGGGATCGAAGATCGCCGAGATCTATGGCGATACGCAGATTTCCGAACGCCATCGCCACCGCTACGAGGTCAATGTCGACTACAAGGAGCGGCTCGAGGATTGCGGCCTGGTGTTTGCCGGCATGTCGCCGGACGGCGTGCTACCGGAAACGGTCGAATATCCCGACCACCCCTGGTTCATCGGCGTGCAGTACCATCCCGAGTTGAAAAGCCGGCCGCTCGATCCGCACCCGCTGTTTGCCAGCTTCATCGAAGCGGCGGTAGAGCAGTCGCGGCTGGTCTAGACTAGCCGCCCATGCAAACTTACGTCGCGCTGCTCTACAGCATTGTCCTGGGCGAGGGGCGGCGGGTCGTCATGTCCGATCTCAAGGCGATGGCCGAAGGCCTGGGGCTGAACAACCCGCGCACGCTGGTAGCGAGCGGCAATCTGGTTTTTGAGGCGCAAGAAACAGGACTCGCGGCGTTGGAGCAGCGGCTGGAGGCGGCGTTCGCAAAGACTTTCGGCCGCCACGTCGACATCATCGTGCGCCGCGCCGACGGCTGGCTGAGGCTGGCGGCAGGCAATCCATTCCCAGCCGAATCGGCCGAGGCCGCGGACCAGGTGGCGGTGCGCGTGATGCGGGCGCCCGTTCCCGCCGGCGCCGCTACGGCGCTTGAGGCCTATGTCGGCAAGGGCGAGAAGCTGCGGATTGTCGGCGGCGACATCTGGATCGTCTTTTCCCGCGAGATGCCGAGTTCGCGGCTGCTTGCGGCGGTGAGCCACAAACGTCTCGGCATCGGCACCTCACGCAACTGGAATACAGTGCTCCGCCTTGCCGAGATAGTCGCAGAATAAACGGGGTGGCTCGCGCCGCCCCTAGTCCGTTCAGGCCTTGGCTATCCTGGCTCCGGCACCGAGTGCCATCGTGCGCAGCACGTAATAGATGACGCCGGCAATTGCCACTCCGAAGAACCAGCCATAGACGCCCCACCATGACGGCAGCAGGCTGGTGAAGTTGGGCAGGATCGAGGAGAAGACCGCGCCGATACCGGCGGCGATGAAGGCATTGACATGCCAGCCGCCCTGAAAGCGGAATTCGCCATTCTCCCTGTAGAGCGCCTCGACGTCGACCTCGCCCTTCCGGATCAGGTAGTAGTCGACCATCATCACGCCGAAGATCGGCCCCATCGTCGCGCCAATGATGTTGACGAAGGAGGCAGCACTGCCTTCCCAGGGCGCGAAAGGATAAAGCACAAGCGCGATCAGCGCCGCGATGTAGCCGCCCTTCTTGAAGTCGATCTGGCGTGGAAAGACATTGGAGAAGTCGAAAGCCGGCGACACGAAGTTCGCCACCACATTGATGCCGAGCGTCGCCACCGCAAACGTCAGGGCTGCGAGTGCCGCCAGGAACCAGCTGTCGAACTTCGCCGAGATCTGGTCGGGATGCAGCAGCACCTCGCCATAGACGTCGAAGGCGGCGATCGTGGTGACGCCGGCGACCAGCGAGAACAGAATGAGGTTGACCGGCAGGCCCCAGATGTTGCCCTTGCGCAGCGATGCCTTGTCCGGGGCGTAGCGCGCGAAATCGCAGAAGTTGAGATAGAGCGCGGAGAAATAGGTCACCCAGATCGCCGCCACCGCAAACAGCGAGGTCCAGGAGCCCGGCGTGCCCGGCACCCCCGCGTCCTTTGTCTTTTCCAGCAGCACATCCATCGGGATGTCGCTGGTGAAGGCGAAGGTGCCTGCCTTGATGCAAAGATAGATCGCCAGGATCAGCATCATCACCCACACCGCCGGTCCGGCCCAATCCTGGAAGCGGCGCACCGTTTCCATGCCCTTCTGGATGATCAGGAGCTGCAGCGCCCAAATGACGACGAAGCAGATCACCTCGAGCCCGGAGTGGCCAAGGAAATGTGTGCTCTGGTTGAAGTCGGCGAACCATTGCGAGCGGATCAGCAGGGCTACGATCGCGCCGGAGGCCGCCGCCGTCTGCGCGCCGTACCAAAAGCAGGCGACGATGGCGCGCACCAGCGCCGGTATGTTGGCGCCCCAGATGCCGAAGGAAGCACGCGCCAGGACAGGGTAGGGCACCCCGGTCTTCACGCCGGCATAGCGACCATGTTCATCAACGCATAGATGATCAGCGAACCGATACCGATGGCGATGATGAAGTTGACGAAGCCGCCGCAAAACAGGAACAGGCTGGCCGCGAGGTAGTAGCCCCACAGGCTGTGGACGTCCGACGTCCAGACGTTGAAGATCGAGAACGGTCCCCAGTTTCGAACCTTCGCCGGAGCGAGATCCTCATTGTACAGGTCCGGTGATGCGCCTTGTATGGTCATTGCAATGTCCTCCCCTTGTTACGACCCCGCGCCTCCACGCATTGCACGCAGGTTAAGCCTGACGCTGGGGAACCGGCAAGCAGACGATTTGCCGGCTTTGGGCTTAAAGACATTCAATGAGAAACGCGCTTATCGGCGACGCCATGTTCATCGCCGAGTTTTGCCGCGATGGCGATTCGGATGGTGATATTGATCGCTTGTCAGCGGCTCAGGGGATCTGCTTCGAGGAAAGCGCGGGCAAATCCGGGTTGCGCCGCTTCTATTGTTCCATCGGGCAATTTCAAAAGCCTCGACATGGCCGCACGAATGGATCGCCGCATTCACATGGTGGACGGGAAGATCAGCTGAACCGGACCAAGGCGCGATCAGGACACCGCCGACGTCTCGAAACTGGCCTCGAGCCAGGCTACTGCGCCGGTCACGTCGTCGAGGGCATAGGTTGCGGCCGTCGGTCCGTTCGGCTTCACGCGGATGGAGATGCCGCCAATTTCGTTGATCGCCTCGAAACCGTGTTCGTCCGATGTATCGTCTCCGAGGAATATCGGCCGCCGGCCGATAAAGGGCGGAATGTCCATAAAACGCCGGATGGCAGCACCTTTGACGGCTTCCAAAGGCATGAGCTCGACGCCGGCGTTTCCCGGAAGCACCCGATAACCCTTCGGAAGCCGGGCCAATGCCTGTTCGACCAGCTGGATTGCGGGCGCAAGCAATTGCGGTGCTGCTCTTGTATGAACGGCAAGGACCGGCCCCTTGCGCTCGACATAGACCTTGCCGCTGCCCAGTTCGGCCTCGATCTCGTCGGCAAGGGCGGCGATGTCGGCCGGCGCGTCGGCGGCATCGATCGGACCGGTCGGCGTCAGCCGGTGCTCCAGCCCATACAGTCCGGCGATCCGCAGCTTCAGCGGATGGAACAGCTTGTCCACGGCGGGGATCGATCGGCCGGTGATGAAGGCGACCGCACCATCCAGCCTCCGCTCGATGTGTCCAAGCAGGTTGCGCAATTCCTCGCCGACGAACACCGCGTCGGGATGGGCAGCGTGTTCCAGCAGGGTTCCGTCGATGTCGAGGAAGAGCGCCCATTGCCCTGCCGGCAGGTTCAACGCCGGCGGTTGTTCAAAGCTTTTCACGATGCTGCCTTCCGTGCCCGCTCGAACATCGAGATGACGTTGTTGGTGTTCGATGGCGGGCGCTCGCCGGTTCCGGTCACCCTGTCGAGATCGCCGCGTTTGCGCAGGCGCGCGGCATCCAGCAGCATGCTGCCGGCCCAGCGGTAGACGTTGTTGTCGCGGACCATCTCGCGCATCGGCCGCAAACGCTCGCGCTGCTCATCCGGCGTCATCGTCAGCGCCTGCAACAGCGCCTCGCTCATCATGGCCGCATCGTAGGGGTTGACGATCAGTGCTTCCAGCAATTCGCGCGAGGCGCCGGCAAAGGTGCTGAGCAAAAGCACGCCCTGTTCGTCGTCGCGCGCCGCGACGAATTCCTTGGCGACAAGGTTCATGCCGTCATGCAGGCTGGTGACCATGCAGATGTCGGCGGCGCGATAGACCTCGTAGACCTGCTCCTGCCGATGATGTTCGGCGACCATCAGGATAGGGCTGTATGTCTCGCTGCCATATCGCCGGTTGAGCTCCTCGGCACAGCGACGGCATTCGTCATGGAGTTGCTGGTAGGCGGGCAATGTCCCTCGGCTCGGCGCGGCGATCTGCAGGAAAACCACCTTACCTATCCATTCGGGATATCTCGTGAACAATTCGTCCAAGGCATGAAAGCGATCGAGAATGCCTTTCGTGTAGTCGAGGCGCTCGACGCCAACGCAAAGTTTGGTATCCGCAGACAGGCCGAATCTGTCGCGTACGCTGGCGCGGCACTCCTCCACAGACGGCAGTTTTGCCAGCAATTGGGCCGGCCATTCTATGGAAATGGGATAGGCGTGGACCAATGTGGTCTGCCCACCATAGGAGATTGCCGCGTCTGCCCGTTCGATCCGGCTCTCCAGAAAGCGGTCGACACTTTCGGTGAAGTTGTTGGCATGGAATTGGGTATGAAAGCCGATGATCGAACTGCCGAGCAGTCCTTCCAGGATCCGCTCACGCCACGGACAGATGCTGAACACTTCCGAATTGGGCCACGGGATATGCCAGAAGGTGATGACTATCGCGTCCGGCAGGCGCTGGCGAATCATGCGCGGCAGCAGCGCAAAATGGTAGTCCTGCACCAGCACGATCGGCCGTTCGTTGCGGGCTTCGGCAACCACCGTATCGGCGAATTTGCGGTTGACGGCCTCGTAGGCGTCCCAGTCCGAGGCGCGAAACACGGGGCGGGTGAAGGCGATATGGCAAAGCGGCCATAGGCCCTCATTGGCGAAGCCCAGATAGTAGCCCTGATATTCCTCCTCCGTCAGCCAGACCCTGCGCAGCGTGTAGGACGGATTGCCTGGCGGCACCTGCACCCGGTCGTCCTTGTCGACGGTGAGGCGGTCTGCCGTGCCGCCGCCATAGGCGATCCAGGTGCCGGCACAGGCGCGGGTGATGGGCTCGAGTGCCGAAACCAGCCCGCTGGCCGGCACCAAAAGTTGCACCCCGTCATCCTTGATGTTGTGGATGTAGGGTTCGCGGTTGGACACCACGATGACCTGTGCGTCCGGCAGGTCGTCGGCCAGGATCTTGCGCAAAGTGTCGGGCGACCACGTGACCAGTGCCGCGTCGGCCGACTGGCCGTTCTTTTCGAACTCGCGCAGCACCTTGCGTGCCGCTTCCGACGCGACATCCTCGCTCGGCGTGTATGCGGCCGCCGTTGCGCGGCCGCGACGCTGGCGGGATATCGATAGGAGAATGGCAAAAGCGGAAAAGCCAAAACTTGCGATCAGCAAAACCCAGAGCAGGTTTACAGTATAATCTGACATGGAATGTGATCTCGCCTCCGGCCAGCTGATAGCCGTTTTTTATTTGTTTTTCTGGTTCGCGGCCGTGTGACAACGACAGCGTTCCCCAGCCGCCCATTTTTGCAACGCACAAAGAGGCTATCGGTTCCGGACGATTGCAATGCCGCGCGTCATTTTCGATGCGCCGCAGCGCGGCGGCATCAAGTGCGCACGATGAGCGGCACCATCCCCTCATACCGATCGGCGAGAAAGGCGACGACCCGGTCGCCGACACGCTGGAATGTGAGGTCGACCACTGTCGAGCCGACACCCAGATGCCGCAATGTCAGCGTGTCGATGCCGATCGGCAGCCTTGGGCGGGTGACCCGGATTTCGCTGTTCCAGCCGTCGATTTCGAGCCCAAGGCAGGCCTGCATCAGCATGAAGGCCGATCCCGCTGACCAGGCTTGCGGCAGGCACGCGACGGGATAGGCGATCGGCGCTTCGCCCGGCGACCGGGTAAAGCCGCAGAACAGTTCCGGCAGCCGCATGTTGAAATGGACAGCCGATTCGAACGTGCCGCTCATCAGCCGGACCACGCTGTCGCGCACGCCATAACGTGCCAAGCCGGCACCGCACATGGCGGTGTCGTGCGGCCAGATCGAACCATTGTGGTAGGACATCGGGTTGAAGAATATCGCATCGTCGGCCAGCGTCCTCACTCCCCAACCAGAGTGGAACGACGCGGAGAGCAGCTGATCGGCGACCATTTGCGCCCGTTCCGGCTCGGGCAGCCCGACGAAGAGAAGATGGCCGGCATTCGACGTCCGTACCTTGCAGAGCTCGCCTGCACCATCGATCGCCAGTGCATAGAAATTGAGATCGTCCATCCAGAAATGGCGTTCCACCGCGGCGCGCATGGTTTCGGCGCGTTCCTCCCAATGATCGGCCTTGTCGTCCTCGCCGCGGCGGCGGGCGAGCGCTGCCAGCCCACGGAACGCGGCAAAGACGTAGCCTTGCACCTCGACCAGGGCGATCGGCCCCTTGGGCATGCGGCCATCGGCATGGAAGACGGAATCGAAACTGTCCTTCCAGCCCTGGTTGGCGAGGCCGGTCTCGGCGCCGCGCTGGTAGGTAACGAAGCCGGTCGCGCGGCTTGTCTCCTCCGTCCATTCGGCCGCTGCACAGAGCGATGGCCACAGACTGTCGACGAATGCCATGTCGCCGGTACGATCCGCATAGGCGCAAGCGAGATGAATGTAGAGCGGCGTGGTATCGACGCCGCCGTAATAGCGGCCGAACGGGAGCTCCCGCAGCGCCGCCATCTCGCCCTTGCGGGTCTCGTGCATGATCTTGCCCGGCTGCGAATCGCTGAACGGCGACGTTTCGGTTGCCTGATGCTGGGCGAGAAAGGCGAGTACGCCGCGCGCCAGCCCAGGATTCAACCACAGCATCTGCAGTGCGGAAATCACCCCGTCACGGCCAAACGCCGTCGAGAACCAGGGTATGCCGGCATAGGGGTAAGGTCCGGTTGCAAGCTCGGTGGTCAGCAACGCCACGTCCGCGCGCGCGCGTTCGATCCAGTCGTTGAAGACGCGGCCGGAGCTGTGCACCGTCGCGCCGTGGCGGCGTTTGGCGCGCATGCCGAAGCGAGCGCGGGCGGCGGCAGCCCGAAAACGGTCGCGGTCGGGTGTCTCCGCCACTTCCGGGCCGACCTCGATATAGAGGACCTCGCTGCTGCGCTTCGTCACCGCAACCAGGAAATCCGCACGGCTGGCGGTCAAATTGTCCGGCGCCCGCGAGAACGAGATTGCCGACAGGCGCACGAGCTGGTCTAGCCCGTCATATCGAAGCACCACGGATGTCGGACTGGTCTCGGCGGCGTGGGCTATTCCGCGCTTGAGCCGGGTCGAACCGCGCACCTCGAACATGTCACGGAAATCTGCTGCGAAATGCAACGAAACCCGAATGGCCGACGATTCCTGGCTGTAGTTGGAAAGGGTGATGCGCTCGAACAGCCGGTCCTGCCAAAGCAGCCTGACGCGTTCTATGTGGATCGCGCCTTGCGGAATGTCGCGACCACCGACACTCTGGATCGGCAGATTGGTCAAGTTCGAGGTGAAAAGCACATTGTCCTGGCTGAGCGATGCGCCCAGCAGCGACATTTGCCGGCCACCGACCGTCAGCCGGAATTCCGAAAGCACACGCGTGTCGTCTCGGAAAAAGCCGTCGCCGGCGCCGCGGATGTCGCCATAGGCGTCGGCCACCGCGAAGCAGTCGCCTTGCTTGAGGGCGAACAGCCGGTGCGGCTCCCGGGGCGCAACCTCGTCGAGGGAGGCAAGGGCTACGGCGGGATCAAGCTTACGCTCGTCGAGTTGATTCATACGTCACAAGCTCTGTCGTTTCCTTCCAATGTCCACAATGACGCCGATCAGGATGCTCTCGCTTCACCGGGAGCGCCGATCAGGCGCGTATAGGCAGCCACATAGTCGTGGGCCATTCTCGTGGCAGAAAAACGGTTTTCGAATACGGCTCTCACCTGTCGCCTGTCGAGGCGCAGCAATTCCGGTATCGAGGCGACCGCAGCATCGACTGAATCGACAAGGAAACCGGTCACGCCGTGGTCGATGATCTCCGGCAGGGCACCGCATTTCCAGGCGATTACCGGCGTGCCGCAGGCCATAGCCTCTATCGCGGCAAGACCGAACGGCTCCGGCCAATCGATTGGAAACAGCAGGCCGGCCGCCTTGCCGAGGAATTCCGCTTTTCTGTCCTCTTCGATCTCGCCGACATAGTCGACACGGTCGCCGTCGATCAGCGGCTCGACCGTGTCGTGGAAAAAGGCGCGGTCGTCATCGCCGATCTTTGCCGCAAGCTTCAGTTTCAGCCCGGAGCGCAAGGCGATCTCGATGGCACGGTCCGGGCGCTTGTCGCGCGACAGCCGGCCCAGAAAGGCCAGATACGGCTCGTCCGCATCCGTCTCGAAAGTCGACTCGTACATATTGATCGGCAGCCCGTGATGGATGGTCGCCAGCCAATTGGCCTTGGCCAGCCCGGTTCTCTGGCTGCGGGAAATCGAGATCATCGGAAAACGCGGAAAATGTTCGTAGGCCGGGGCCAGGTCGACATAGTCGAGCCTGCCATGCGGTGTCGTCACCGTCCGGTCGGGCATGTGTTCGAAGAAAGGAAAATGCAGGAAGTGGCTGAGATGGAAATGGATGATGTCGAACTGTTGCGCTCGGTTCCTCACCTCTGCGAGCATCGAGAGATGCGCTGCGGTTTCGGATTTGTGCGGGCGCGGATCGAGACGGAGCGCGCGCTCGCGACACGCCACCAATTTCGCCGATGTCTTGGTATCGCCGCTGGCGAACAGGGTCACGTCATGGCCAAGCTCGACCAATCCCTCGGTCAGATAGGAGACGATGCGCTCCGTCCCTCCATAGAACCGGGGTGGCACGGATTCATGGAGCGGCGCCACATGGGCTATTCTCATGTTTTGGCATTTCCCTCAAAAAGACTGCTCGTGGCATCGAAATGCATCAGCCGCGCTAACGTTCCCGTACAATGGCGAGATGTCACCCAATTGGGGCAAGATGTCAGGCAATTGGGGCTGCCTGGCGCTTCCACCGCTGCTCGTCTGGTCCGGCCAACATTTTTCAGGCCAAGCCCTCCTTGGCCGGGAACCAAAGCCCGGTTCGCGAGTTTAGTGGGGTTCGATCGCACGCATCCGGTCGACGGGGAGGAAATGATGGACCGCTTGCAATTCTTTTCGCCCGTGCGGATTTTGCGCGGACAGGGACAGCCTGTGGAGGAGATCGACAGCGTTGCCGAAGCAATGGCATTCTTGCGAAAATGGCCGGCTGGGCGGCGCGGGCCGGTTTACCAATGTGCGGTGAATTGCTGCGCAGCGGCCATGGCCGGCCGGATGTCGGCCGAGGAAGCGCGAAAGGCTTTTGCCGGCTTCGCCCGGATCACCCGCCTGCTCGAGGGCGATAGGCCGTTGCCGATGAGCGGCGAGGATCGGCATCGCGATCACGCGTTGAGGCGATAGGCGCCAACTGCTGCAGATCGTCAGATGAAGGATGGCATTCAGCCGGAGCGCCCGATCGGCGACCGACGCGCTTTCGCTTACATTTTCGCAGGTGCATTTGCGCTGATATTTGGTGCCGAAGGCACTGCGTTCATTGCTCGCCTTCTGGCAGACCAACCTATGGCAAATCAAAGTCGCTTCGGTTGCCTCGGGGGTCAGGCCCGTGATGACTATTGCGGTTGTCGTGGCCGCCATGCCCATGATCGTGAACCGGAGTAAATTCCGAAAATTTTGCATAGATACCTCGCTTTCTGACGCCTCGCTTCTCGGGCTCGCGCCCAAGCTTCCTCGTTGTCGAGTGGGTGTTTGCGACAAGGCCGCATACGGATCGCTTACGCCTCAGCGGTCGGGGCTCAGGGGCGGCATAAAAAGTTGGACGAAGCGCAGACAATGGTGCCGCATTGCGGTATTTCGATCAGAAAAAGGCAAAAGCTGCACTTTTGGGGGAATGGATAATGTCGAAACGGCTTAGACTGGTGCTGGGAACGGCCGGCGCAATTGCCGTCGCCATTGTCTGGGGGATCGTCGCCACGTCGATGGGGGTGCCATCGATTCTGATCACCGTAGGAGCGGTCGCGATCGGCGCGGGCATCTACAGCTATCTCGATCGAAGCCGAAGCTGATCCGGTATCAGGCTACGGGCATAGCGCAAAAATCCCACGGTCGCAGACTGTCTGCGGCAATGCTCAGTGTACGAAAATTACCAACGACAGCGTTCTATGGAACGAGTGCCCTGCCGAAGCTATTGTGGTGGCGGTCCGAGACACCCCCGCCTCGGGCCATTGGCTCACCCATACGAGTGGTCCGCTGCTACCCAATGGCACCGGGCCTTCACCCGGAGGACGGACCCCGGAAGACGGACATTGTGCCGAATCGAGGGAGAACGATGGTCGTTGACGAGATTGCAGCGCGGCGCCTGAAAATTCTCATCGAGCAATATATGGAGACCAGGAAGAGGCGCCACGATGTGGTTTCTACCGCAGCGGCTGAGATCGCGATCAGGGCTGTCATGCCGAATTGCCCGGTCTCCGGAAAAGCCCTGGACGACATGATTGCGGTATGTGCGTTTGAACATGGGCTGGGGGTGCTGTTCGATCGACCTGACGCATGAAGGCCTAAACGCCATGAATCCCAACACCAAAATCGCACGGTGCTGTCGTGCACAAATCCGACGCTGTTCCTGAGGCGCTCGCGACTAAAGCGCGTCGCGTCGATCAGCCTCGTGCGACGCGCCTTAGGTTCTTGTTTTTATGCATGTCGTTGTCGCAAAACCGCTGCACACTTTTTGCGCGACATGCATTAGAGAAACCGACCAAAGAGAAACCGACCAACCGGAGCAGCCATGCCGAGATATTTTTTCCATTTCCGAAACAATGAGGGCCGCTTGACGGAAGATTTCGAGGGTCAGGAGTTGGACGGTTTGTCCGCGGCACAGGATAACGCCATGGCTTCGGCCAAGGAAATCCTGGCCGAGGGCCTGCTCAGCGGCAACCCGGTCCTGACAGGCCTTTCATTCGAAATCTGCGACGAGAACCGGAAACTGCTTTTCCGATTTCCCTTCTCGGAAGCTGCCGAAAAGGCTGGCGCTCGACCGTGATTCGCCAAAAGCCCGGCAATGCGGGCGAGCTTTGATCGAGCCTGGCTGAAAAACCGCATGTCGCGGCAAGACGGTCGTTGGTGCAAATCAGCACCATAGGCAAATTAGTAGCATAGCTGCCGGCACAAAGCAAGAACAAACATGGCTTGCTTTACCGAAAAGGCGTGCGTTTCAGGAACTCGAGGGCAGGCCCGGGTAGGGGGCGCCAAGCGACATTGCGATTTCCAACCGATGTGTCGATTTGTCGGGCCGGGTGTTCGTCACCTTCCCGAAACGTCTTCGCAGGATGCTGTGATCAGGAGTTCCTTTCTCCCGCGGTTACGTTTACAGGACGTTCTGGACAGTGTCGTTTGCGCGCCAGCAACTGGACCGGGCTAGGCCCGGCGCACAGTCCTCATCCGTCAAGGAAACCAGTCCGGCGCCGTTTTTGGAGAACAATGATTTGTGGTGGTCAAATAAGCAAAAGAGATTCAAGGGAACGTGGGAAGACCGACTGGACGGGCTATTCTCCGCAGAGGTCGACTACGCCGGGAAATCCATTCTCGATGTTGGCTGCAACATGGGTGTTGTCGCCTATGAGATATCCAAGCTAGGACCGAGTTCGATCCATGGGATCGACATTCTCAAGCCGCATATCGAGACGGCCAGGATGATCTTCCTGGGTTGTCCAGTCCAAAGCCGGTTCGATTGTCTCGATCTTGGCAGCCGAAAGCTGCAAAATGTTCTCCAACCGCAGTACGACATCGTCATGCTGCTGGCGGTCTACCATCACATGCAATGGAGCCTGGGCGCGGACAAGGCGCGAAGCGTGCTGTCCGATATCGCCGGGCGTGCTCAAACGATCGTTGCCCGCGTCCCCCCTGGCAAGGATAAGGAGATGATCGCGGTGCTTTCGGA
The DNA here is from genome assembly GCF_040317925.1 of Mesorhizobium sp. M1348. Taxonomy (NCBI): domain Bacteria; kingdom Pseudomonadati; phylum Pseudomonadota; class Alphaproteobacteria; order Hyphomicrobiales; family Phyllobacteriaceae; genus Mesorhizobium; species Mesorhizobium sp. M1348. The sequence continues at coordinate 42,066 of NZ_JAMYLH010000034.1, forward strand.
TGTGGGCTTTTCGATCAAAAGCAATCACACATCGCCTCTTGGAAGCCATCTCATGGTCCTCGCAAAACACTGACCAGGCATAGCGCGGCCGACGACGAATGGCGCAAGAGCCGCATAGCTTGGCATGCGAGGAACCGACGGTCATAAGCGATGACGTGCAAGGATCCGGTTCGGCATTGACTGCGGTCGGGAACGAAGCCACAGACAGTGATCGAAACCGTCTCGCGCTTTCAAGACAACGCGAAGACCGGACGGGATCGCAACGGGCGGCGACGAGATGATTACAAAGAAACGAGTATCAACGGTCCCGGCATATCCGCTGATCAAGCGTCTGATCGGCGAAAATCTGCCGCCGCACAAGATGCTGTATGTGACAGGTTTGCTGTGCTCGATCGCCGCCGCTGCGGCGACCGGCGCAGCGGCCTGGATTATGAAAGTCATGATCAACACCATCTATGTCGAGCGAGACGCTGCCGCTGTATCGGGTATCAGCGTCGTCATCATCGGCATTTTCCTGGTCAAGGGCATAGCTGCCTACTGCCAGACCATCACGACGGGAAAGATTCGCCGGGCTATCGTTTCGGACCTTCAAAACCGTCAATTTTCCCGAATGGTGTATTTCGACATCAGCCGTTTCGCCAACCAGCATCCGGCAAAATTCATCTCCAAAATCATGTTCAACGCGCGCGCCGGGGCGACCGTTATTCTCACCCTCACGAGCAGCGCCGTCTCTGATCTGCTGACCCTGATTGCCTTGGCCAGCGTCATGGTCAAGCAGGACCCGGTAATGTCGCTGATATCCGTGGCGGTTCTGCCGATGCTGTTCCTGTCAGTCGGGGCGATAACCAGGAAGCTCAAGGCGCTGGCGAGGGGCGAGACGGAATTGGCCGCACAAGTCCAGTCGATCGGCACGGAAGCCGTCGAAGGCATCCGCACCATCAAATCCTTCCAGCTCGAGGACAAGGCAGTTGCCAGCTTTGCAAAGGCCGTCCGCAAGATGGAAAGACGTGGCATCCAGATCAACCGGACATCAGCATTGATGAGCCCATTGATGGAGACCGGCGGCGGCGTGATCATCGGGCTTTTCGTTATGTATGCCAGCTGGCAGACCCTCGGCAACGGCAAGACGCCTGGCGAATTCATGGCCTTCATTACCGCGTTCCTGCTTGCCTATGAGCCTGCCAAGCGGTTGGCCCGGGTCAACGTCGACATCCAGAAGCAAATGGTTGCCGTCGAGCAGATGTATGATTTGATCGACACGCCCGAGCAGCGGCGACTCGCAATCGCAGGCGAGCGCCTGACCGACGTCGATGGTGGTATCCGCTTTGAAGATGTGGCCTTCTCCTATGACGGCAACAGCCCGGCGCTCGAGGGTGTTTCCTTCGACGTGCGACCTCGTGAGAAGCTGGCGATCGTCGGCCGCTCCGGCGCCGGCAAGACCACCATCGTCAATCTGATCCTGCGCCTGATGGAGCCGGACAAGGGCAGGATCCTGATCGACGGAAAGGACATTTCGAAGATCAGCCTGGCCGACGTTCGCGACAATATCGCACTTGTGTCACAGGACGTCTTCCTGTTCGAAGGCTCGATCCGCGACAACATTCGTGATGGCCGCCCGAACGCTACGGATCAGGAAATCGAGTCTGCTGCGAACCTCGCCCGGGTCACCAGCTTTGCTTCGGCGCTCGAAAACGGGCTCGACACGCTTGTCGGGCCGAGCGGCACCAATCTGTCGGGCGGGCAGAAACAACGCGTCGCCATCGCACGCGCCTTGCTCAAGAATGCTGCGGTAATCGTCTATGATGAAGCGACATCGGCGCTTGACGGTGAAAACGAACGGGCAGTCATGGAGGCAGCCTTCGACAACACATTTCAGCGCACGGTGATCTGCATTGCGCACAGGCTGTCTACAATCAAGGCGGCCGATCGTACTCTCGTGTTTGACGCCGGACAGCTTGTCGATGATGGAACGCATGACCAGCTTGCCAAACACAGCGAGATATATCGTTCGATATTCCACCTGGAGACGCCCGATCCGATGGCCGAAAGCGGCAAAAAGCTGCGGCAAAGCGTATTGCGCTGAAGGCCGATGACCAGCTTTTATCACGGTTCCTATGTCCGGTATGTGATTGGTGGACTGGGCCTTCAGCTGCGCCGGTACAAAAAGGCGGTGCGCAGGTTGTTTTCCGGTCCCAAGCAGCCGCGTTCCATTCTTGAGCTGCAGGCCAAGGTTGAGGCGCTGATCGTGCGCAGGGACTGGAAAGGCCTTGAAGCCGGTACCAATGAGATGGCTGTCACGGCCGATCACAATCGCGACCCGGAGCTGATGCAGAAGGCGGGCCAGGCATTCGAACGGCTTGGCAACTTTGCGCGGGCAGCTGAGCTTCGGCTTTCCGCTCGCAGGCTGCGGAAAGGGAAAAGCGCCAACGATTGGACCGGCGAGAATCTCGGATCGGATACACTGCTGATCGATCTTGTGGAGGATGACCCGCGCAGCCTTGGCCGGGTTATCCGCCACGCGCGACTGGCCGGCGCTGCCGCTGCCTATGCGCAAAGCGCAACAATTCGGGTCGAGCCGCGCCTGGTATCAATTCTGCAGCGAACGTTCCCGAAGGCGACCGTGATCCCGGCGCAGCAGGATGTGGTCGGCGACAAACGTGCGACTTTCGAAGATCTCGCCTGGGTGTTCGGACGCGATGCCGAAAAGCTTGCTGCCGACTTCGTGCCGCTGCGGGCAGATCCTGAACTCGTCGAGACATTCCGCAGGCGCTATCGCTCGATGACGGATCTGCCGCTGGTGGGTCTCTCCTGGGGCAGTAAATCCCACACCAAGGACGTGCCTGACTTCCCGGAATGGGCAAGGTTCATCGCCCAGACGCCAGCGACATTCGTTTCGCTCCAGTACGGACAGATCAAGCCGGCGTTGCGGCGCCTTCGCAACGGCAATGACGCGCGTCTGATCTTTGACGACAGCGTCGACCAGATGGTCGACATGGACCGTTTCGCCGCACAGGTCGCCGCACTTGATGCTGTCGTGACGATCAGCAATACGGCGGCCCATCTTGCCGGAGCCCTTGGCGTGCCGACTGTTTTCCTCATCGACGACAATTTTCAGACGGCATGGCCAGTGACCGGCGACCGGACACCCTGGTATCCGAAGGGCATTATCATTCGCAAGGAGGGGCGCCCTTGGTCGCTGGTGCTCGACGGGGCCGGCCGGCGGCTCTCGTCGATCCTGACGACGCTTTCCGACGCTCCCCGAGGACGATAGAACATCGCCGTGCAGAACAGACGAACCATCCTTCAGAAAGCAAAAACCGCCGATCTGCGCCCGCAGAGCGCCGTCGGCAAGCGGCTGCAGAAGGTTCTCGAGCGGGCAAAGGAACTTCTTAGACGTCCCTCGCGCCACGCCGACGAAAATGCCGAAAGGCATACGAGGCTGATGGAGGAAAGCGTGCAGCGTGGTGACTGGCAAACTGCTCGCGACCATGCACTGGCGCTTGGCGTGCTTGGTGAGCAGCTTGGCGATCTCGGGCTGATCAAGAAAGCGGGGCGTGGACTGAGGCGTCTCGACGGAGGAAATCGCATCTGGCAGTTGATGGCGGCGAGCAAGCAGCTGCGCGGCAGGCCCGATTGGGATGGCAGTGATCTTGCGGGTCGCACGCTTCTCGTCGATCGTCGCGAAGGCGACCTGGCGATCTTTTTCCAGTTCGCGTCGCTGCTTGGTCCAGTCGTCGCGGCTGCCGGTCGATGCATCGTCTTCGTCGAGCCGCGACTGGCACCGCTTTATCGCAGAACATATCCTGCGCTCGATGTCAGGATTGAAGGGGAAGAGGACATGGCGGCGGTGGACGCCGACGTCGTTGCCGGTTTCGAGACACTCGCAAAGCATTTCTGGCCGGACGACCCGGCGGCACGCGCGCCCTTCGTTCCGCTGGAGCCGGACCGCCGACTGGTTGCCGAGCTGCGCGGCACCTATCTCGATGGCGGCCCAGGTCCCCTGATCGGATTTGCCTGGGGAAGCCTGAACAAGAGCAAGGATCTGCCGGCTCTGGACGATTGGCGGACGCTGTTCGGCAGCCTGCCGGGGCGCCTCGTCAGCTTGCAATATGGCGATGTCGGGCCGGCCCTCTCCGAGTTCGAGCGCCACGCGCCGGGGCGCATCATCCATGACGCTTCCGTCGACCAGTTGACGGACATGGACCGCTTTGCCGCCCAAATCGCGGCGCTCGACGCGGTGGTGACGATCAGCAATACCGGCGCCAACCTCGCCGGAGCGCTGGGCGTGCCGACGATTGTCATGCTCGACGACGGGTTTCGCCTGTCCTGGCCTGCTTTCGGCGAGACCGTCGCCGCATATCCGACCGTTCGACTGGTCCGAAAAGGCGGCCGAGCCTGGGCGTCGGCAGTGCAGGAAGCAGGCGGACGGGTCATGCAAATCATCGGCGGAGCTGGCGATGGAGGGTAACCAACTTGTCGGCCGGTTGCGCCGCGCTGTCGCGCTTGCAGGCTACAAATACAAGGTCTGGTTCCGACGTCACCGCCGGCAGCTTTTCCTTCGCTGGCGCGACGGCGACATTGCCGATCAGATGGCGGATTATCGGCGAAGCGTCGAGTCGCGCGATTGGCCGGCGGCACTGCCGAAAGCCCTGGCTCTTGGATCCATTGCGAAGTCGAGGGGCGAGGTCCACCTGATCGACGAGCTCAGCAAGGCGCTGATGCGGATGGGCGCCTATGGCGCAGCCGCCGAACTCAGGATCGCACGACGCCACATCGTCAACGGCCGCGTCGATGGGGAGTGGCTGGGCCAGGATATTTCGGGCCAGACACTGCTGGTCGATCTGATGGAAACCGAAAAGCAGGGTCTGGCCACCGCGATCCATCATGCGAGTTCCGTGGGCTGTGCCCTGGCGCGCGCCGCCCGCTCGATCGTGCTGGTCGAGCGCCGCCTGGTACCGCTCTTTCAGCGCACTTTTCCGACCGCCGATGTGCGGCCGGTCGGCGCTGATGGCAAGGCTGCCTATGGCGAGGCGCAGGCCTTCGCCGGCGTCCAGCATCTGACTGCCGTTTTCGAGACCGACGAGGCGACGATCCGCGAGCATTTCGTGTCCCTTAAGCCGGATCCGGCCCGGGTCGCTGAACTTCGCGCCCGCTACCGGAAGGAAGGGCGGCCGTTGGTCGGTATCGCATGGGGCAGCTCCAATCCCGGCAAAGACCTGCCGCCGCTTGCCGCCTGGCGAAACCTGATCGGCCGCCCGGACCTTCGGTTCGTCTCGCTGCAGTATGGCCAGATCGAGACCGATCTGAAGATCCTGACCGACGGTGAGCCGGAGCGCATTCTTCATGACAGATCGGTCGATCAGCTCGTCGACATGGACCTTTTCGCCGCGCAGGTTGCCGCGATGGACGCCGTGGTGACCATCAGCAATACCGGAGCGCATCTGGCCGGCGCGCTCGGCATCCCCTCGGTTTTCATTCTGGGCGACGGCTTCAAGCGCTCCTGGCCGGTCGAGGGCGACCGCACGCCCTACTATCCATCGGCCGTGCTGGTCTCGAAACGGGAACGCCCCTGGTCCGTGGTGATGGGCGAGGCCGAGTCCATTCTGGCGCCATGGGTCACAAAAGTGAGTGGCTAATGCATGTCGTCCAAAAGCGCGTCACTGAATACGCTTCGACGCGATGCGCATTAAGGGGTTCGGCCGACGGACCGCGCAATGGAGCGCCCGTGTCGAACAGTCGTCGCAACAGGCCAAAAAACATAAGGCATTCCGAACCGGGATATAGTAAAGGCCCAATTCGCCCCGCAGAGGATCGCAATTCTTGCCGGCATTTCTGCCTTGTGTTCGAACCAGCCGTAGGCTTAGGCGCCCAGTAATAGGGTTGGTCTGGCCGGCAGCGGTTCGGGCGCCAGCTCTGATAATCTAAAGGAGGTCTCTCCCATGTCCTTTCTAAAATTTTTCCAGGCCAAAGCGCCGCCTCTTCCTCTTATCGTATCCTTTCCAAAATCGGGGCGCACCTGGCTGCGTGTCATGCTGGACGATCTAGGAGTTGAAGTTCAATACATTCACGACGGAACCGACCACAAGTTACTTCGACCGAAATCGAGCCTCAAGGAGAATAAATCTCGATACAAGAAGAGAAGAACAATAATGCTTGTTCGTGATCCAAGAGATACGGTGGTCTCAGGGTACTTTCAGGTTCAGAAGCGCCACATGCTTCCAGCGGGATCGTTCAGCGATTTTATCAGAAGCGACAATCATGGGATCGAAAAGATCATTAGATTTAACCTGCATTGGTTTGCGGCAATGCCCCGGATGCGCGAAATCCGGTATCTTCAATATGAAGACATGCATCGGGATACAGCTGGTGTCCTTCGCGCGATCCTTGGATTCCTGAACCTGCAGGCTGACGATCGGACGCTTGTCGAGGTGGCGAACAACCGAACATTCGACAAGATGAAAGTGAGTGAATCGACCGGTGATCTGTCCGATCGATACGGCAAGATATTACAGCCCCGCGATGCGAATGATCCCGAAAGCTTCAAGGTGCGCAAGGGCAAGATAGGCGGTTACGGCGAATATCTTTCCGAGGACGACGTGGCCTATTGTGACGAGCAGTTGGCTAAGTTCGAATATTGGGAGAAGCTGGACAAGGTCTTTAGCACCAACGGCTTGTGCTACGCTCGCGTCGATAACCGCGCCCGGGTCGCCTTGGGTTAGGGAGCATTGCCGACATGGTGATGCGGACCGGATTCATTTGCGGCTGCGGCCATAGCGGGACGACGTTGATTGCGACGATCCTTGCGTCGCATCCTGACGTCTACCTGCCGCTCCAGGAAACCAACATTTTCTTCAAGTGGACGCCACTGGCCATGTTCCGCTTCTGGAAACTGAAACGGGCGGCGCTCGAGGCTGGAAAGAACGTGCTGCTTGAAAAGACACCGCGGCATATCCGCCGTGTCGCCCGCATTCGCCGGCTCGTGCCCGGCGCGCGTTTCGTCATGCCGGTGCGAGATGGGCGCGACGTCGTAGCGTCCCTGATCAAACGACTTGGCAACCCAAAGGAGGCTCTCGACCGCTGGATCAACGACAATGCGCTGGTTTTTGCGGAACGAGGAAAGCCGGATGTGCTGATCTATCGCTATGAGGACCTGGTCGAGAATCCGGCCAAAGTCGTCGAGCAGATCTGCGGCTTTCTCGATGTGACCTTCAGCCCGGATCTCCTCGACTACCACAAGAACCCGCAGCAATGGTTCAAGCCGACCGACGCCAGCGTCGAGACCCAACATGAGGTGCTCCGGAACCAACAGGTCAATCAGCCGATCTACGACGGAAGCGGGAGATGGCGCTCCGAACTTGGAAACGCCGAGTTACAGGACCTGGTACAAGGACGAGGTGCCCAGCTTATGAAAGCATTCGGTTATGCATGATGTCGGTTCGGCATCTGCTGGAAATGCCGTCTACCAATCAATCTTGTCGATCAAACCCGTTTTGAACAGGCTGTGAGCTCCTTCGTACAGCATTGACTGTTCGCTCATCGCGCTGAGAGCAGCTTTACCGCTCGATACCTCATGATACTGGCGATATTTGGAAGCGCCGTTCCAATACTGACCTTCCGCCACCGCGACCTGCGCCTTGTCGTTGAAATCGGCGAAGAACTTGAAATGAAGCAGGCCGCCCAATCCCTTTATATAGTTTCGCCAGTAAGGCAGCGGTGAGTGAATCGACGTAAAAATCGTCTGGCGATCAACATATATCAGAGGAAACTTGGTCAACTTGTGCTGCCTGGCGAAAAGCCGGGTCCTCGGGCCGCCTGTGATCTTGAGATGCCGGGGGCTCCTCGTCACCTCATAGCCGCTGACGTCGAAATGGTCCGCAACTTGCCATGGCGGCACGATGGGATCGAAGGGTACGTCCCAGATGTTTCCGCTCGGATACATGTCGATCATCGGCGCCAGCAGGCGTGTCATTCCGCGCCGCTTGAGCCAGTCAGCCATCGCACCGAGCGGATGCTGATCCATGCCGTCATAGACAAGATATTCGTCCGCATCGACGGTCAGATACCAGCGAGGCTGACCATAAATCTGCACAATACGCTGCCGCCAAAGGTTTCCCAGGTCCGACTGCGAATAGGTGATCGGCGAACTGAATAGATCGACATCTGGCTGCTCGGCCAGAAGCTCAGCTGTTCCGTCGGTCGAGCGATCATCGAGGACGGCGAATCTGGTGACGCCGAGTTCGCGATAGTGCTTCAGGAACGGGCGCAGCCTGTCCGCCTCGTTGCGGATGACGAGGATCAAAGGCAGGTCATTCGCTTTAAGGGGCGTTATCGGCCGCAGCGATGACACTTCTGCCCGTCTTCCGAAGGTGTGTCTCAGCCGATATATGGCGGTGTCGGTAATCGTCCGGCGGACAATGGCGGGCCAGGTTGCTTTGCTCAAGCCGTCGATTCCCTCATGGCGGTCACCGCCCGGCTGGAGCTGGCGCTGATCCGCTGTTTGCAGTTAATTTCTACATGCAGCACCGTTAGGCAAATCGCAAGCAGTCGCGGACAATGGACACAGGCCTGTTCTGAGTTCCGGCGGGTGAGCTTCCAACTGTTGCCGATGCGCGCTGGCCTCTATAGACATCGTCAGATGGCAACAAGGCCGGAGCCCAGACCCCATGCACGCCGGCATTCGTGGCACCGAAATTCAATTCGACAGGCCGATCCTGTTCGTGCGCCAGCGTTATGCGCCTTTTGGTGGAGGCGAGATCATGCTGGAAAACATCATGGCCGCATTCGCCGCGCGTCAGCGGCCGGTGGCCGTGCTCTCCGGCGACTGGCCGCGATATGAAGGCGTAGAATTCATCCATTGTGCCGGCCGCCGCTTTCCGCGTTCGCTGCGGGCGACGTCCTTTGCTCAAGCGGCCTGCCGCAAGATCGCCGAGATGCCGCCGGCGCTGGTGCAGAGCAACGATCGCCTGCCGTGCTGCGATGTCTTCCGGGCCGGGGAGGGCGTTCATGCCGCCTATCTTGCCGAGCGGCGGCGTTTCGAGACGCGGCTTGGCAGGGCGGCAATGGCGCTGAGCCCTTTTCACCGCCAGACGCTGCGCCTCGAGCGCGCAACCTATGCCAGCCCACGGCTCAAAGCTGTCATTGCGATTTCGAAGATGGTGGCAGACGACATTGTCCGTCACTACGATTATCCGGCGGAAAATGTGCACCATATCCCCAACGGTGTGGACCTCGACCGCTTCAATCCGCAGCTGCGCCAACTGCATCGGGCGACAATCCGCGCGCGGCTCGACGTCGACGAAAACAGGACGGTCGTCCTGTTTGTCGGCTCGGGCTTTGCGCGAAAGGGACTGCTTGCACTGATGAAGGCGGTCGCCAGGCTCGATGGCGAGCCTGAATTGTGGGTCATCGGCCATGATTCGCGCGCCAACGCCTTCAGGCAGGCCGGTGACAGGCTCGGTCTCGGCGCACGGCTCAAGATGCTGGGGCCGCAGAAAGACATGCTGCCGTGGTACGGCGCGGCCGATATTGCCGTGCTGCCTTCCATCTATGATCCTTTCGGCACAGTGGTCATCGAAGCCATGGCCAGCGGCTTGCCGGCTGTGGTAAGCACCGGCTGTGGAGCGCGCGAGCTTGTCGAGCGGTTCGAGCCGACGCTCGTTTGCGATGCGGCCAGCGAAAGCGACCTCGCAGCAGCGCTCGCGCACGCGCTGCAGTTGTCGTCACGACCTGAGACCGCAACCCGGGTGAGAGCGGCGGCCGAACACTATGATTTCAATGTCATGATCAAGCGAATGATGGCGCTGTATGAAAGCCTTGATCTGAAATGATTTTCGACTTTGTTAGATCAGGTTAGTACCCTCAGTGTGCCAACAGGCCGGGAGCCGATGCTGCAGATGCATTCGAATGACAGTGGCAGCTTTGATGCCGGAACCTTCTGACCGTGCCGGCGCTCTCGGTCATTATCATCACCCGCAACGAGGAGGCGTCCATCGCGCAATGCCTTCGGTCGGTCCATTTTGCCGATGAGATCGTCGTTCTCGACAACAACAGCAGCGACAGGACCAGGGAGATTGCGGGTGATCTGGGGGCAAAGGTTCTGATGACCGTTGATTGGCCCGGTTTCGGCGCGCAAAAAAACCGTGCGCTGGCCGCGGCAACGGGGGATTGGATCCTCTCGCTGGATGCCGATGAGTGGGTGGAGGCGCCGCTCGGCGCGGAAATCAGGGCCGCAATCGCCGACCCAAAAGCCTATGACGGCTTCGAAATACCGAGAAGATCGCGCTTTTGCGGGCACATTGTCCGCCATAGCGGCTGGTCGCCCGATCTGGTGCTCAGGCTCTTCCGTCGCCGGTCCGGGCGCTTCAGCGACGACACCGTGCACGAGAAGGTATTGGTGAATGGGAAGGTCAGCCGATTGTCCCAGCCGATCGAGCACGATTCCATTACCGACTTGGCAGATGCCCACGACAAGATCGGCCGGTACGCAGAAGCGTCCGCCGCGCAGCTGCTTGCCGAGGGCAAAAAAAGCTCGATAAGCAAGGCGGTTTTGCGCTCCGTCTGGGCTTATGTGCGCAGCTATATTTTCCGGCTGGGATTTCTGGACGGTTCCATTGGTGCGATGGTGGCCGCGTATTCGGCCAGCTACACCTATCAGAAATGGGCGCGTGTCGCAGTGGGAATGCGAGGCCAGGTCCACCAAAAAAAGCAAGGCTGAGGCCAGGACAAATCTGTGAGAAACCGGCTTGGTTGACCGCAATTGTTGCCGAGCCATCGCCAACTAGTTAGTGTACGACCGTTAAAATCGAAAGCCAGGGTAGTGAATATGACTGATGCGTTTAGGGTATTTATCGGATGGGACAGCCGTGAGCCGATCGCGTACGACGTCGCGCGACACTCGCTGCTCAAACATGCGTCGGCGCCTGTTTCCGTCATTCCGATCAAGCAGGACGAGATGCGTGCCCGCGGGCTGTATTGGCGGGAAAAAGATCCGCTCGCCTCAACGGAGTTCACCTACACGCGCTTCCTCACGCCCTTTCTCGCCGACTACACGGGTTGGGCCCTGTTTTGCGATTGCGATTTCCTGTGGCTTGGTGACGTCGCGGGCCTGCTGAAATACACGGACTCGGACAAGGCGGTCTATTGCGTCCAGCATGACTATACGCCGAAGGCCACGACCAAGATGGATGGCGTGGTCCAGACGTCCTATCCTCGGAAAAACTGGTCGTCGCTGATGCTGTTCAATTGCGCGCATCCTTCGGTCAAATCGCTCACGCCAGAGGTCGTGAATCAGGAAAGTGGCGCCTATCTTCACCGAATGCAGTGGGTTGCCGACAAAGACCTGGGCTCATTGCCCGTAGAGTGGAATTGGCTCGAAGGTTGGAACGAAAAGCCTGCGATCGGCACACCTAAGGCGGTCCACTATACCAGCGGCGGCCCGTGGTTTGCCGAGTGGCAGAATGTCGACTACGCCGATTTGTGGATAGCAGAACGCGACGAGTTCCTGGCTTCCGATCAAGCAGAATCTTCTCAGAGCGCAGTTCGATAAGAGCATCGTGTTTGGCAGGTGACCTGAGCGCTTCCGAAGTGGCATCGATTTTCGTGTCGCCAAGGGCGCAGCAGCAACCAGCCGTCAGGCGCTGGGCGTCGGCAACAATGCGTGGTGCGCCTTTGGGCGGGACCGGGGGCAGATTGCGCCTAGGAATCTGGCAGTTTCGGCCGGGTAAGCATGCCGCACCCAGTTAAGGATCAGCTCGCGGCAATATGATCGGTTTGGGGTCCGTCAACTCTTTCATCGGCCTAGCCGGCACGCGAAAGTCGACCATGCCGTCACTGCGAAGACGCTTCGATCGATTCCTGGAAAACCACGGGCCTAAAATACCGCGGCTGCAGCTGAACCATGTCGAGCGCCTGGCGCTGGTTCGTCGCCATGGTGATTTTTCCCTTGCCTATTCGACCGCCGTGCAGAAGGGGCTTCATTACTTCGGCGATGCCCACGGCTACATCGCTTATGGCAGCAAAACGCGACATCATTTCGCGCTCGGTGATCCAGTGGCTGATCCGGCCGATCGGCGCGACTATATCAGACGTTTCATCGAGGTTGCCGGCAGCCCGTGGTTCGTGCAGATCGGCGAACAGACGGCGCGCGTGCTTGACGGGCTTGGCTATCAGGTCAACCGCCTCGGCGTCGACACCAGGCTTGTCCTGCCCGGACACGACTTTTCCGGAAAGCGCAATGAGACAGTGCGCTATTCCGAACGCTGGCTCTTGAGGAAAGGGTTTTCCTTCGCGGAGGACAACGGGACCGTCTTCCTCGACGAGATTGCCAGGCTCTCCCATAATTGGCGGGCCGACCGCATCGTCAAGCGCTGGGAGATGAGATTTCTCAACAGGCCCTTTGCCGATCACCTTGGCGTCGATATGCGCCGTTTCGTCCTGCACGGTCCGGATGGGGAGCTCGTGGCCTTGCTGGATTTCGATCCGCTGTTCAGCGACGGCAAGATCATCGGCTACACCACCTCGTTCAAGCGCAAGCACATCGATGCCTCGGCGCATGCCGAGATCGGCCTGACCAAATTTGCGGTCGACCGTTTTCGCGACGAAGGTGTTTCCGCCGTCACCCTCGGCCTGTCGCCGCTTGTCGAAATCGGACCTAGCGGGTTTGCCGAAAGCGATTTCTGGCGGCGCGCCTTCCAGCGTGCCTATGACTCGCCCTGGGTCAATCGCACCCGTTTCAACCTGCAGGGGCAGGCGGCCTTCAAGCGCCGGTTCCACGGTGTCGAAGAGCCGACCTATCTTGCCTTTCGCAAGGGGAGCTTTTTCGAAGCGCTTTCTCTGCTCCGGCTGATCAGGGCCGTCTAGGCCGTAGACTCATAAGCGCGAAGCCACAGTCGCATTGAGGCGAGTTGGATCATGGCGAGGAAGTTGGCTGCCAGTTTGTCGTACCGTGTAGCGACA